>CAYSQZ010000035.1:0-22622 GCA_964433035.1 uncultured Pirellulaceae bacterium
AGCAAAATCGCTATTCAACGCGATACGTCCATAAATCGCTTCGTTCTCTTCAACGAGAAACTGCGAAATTGAATTGGTATAGTACGAGCGTCTCATCACAAAATTCTAACGATTTCAGTCGATTGAACCAGGATGCCAGACTTCATATGACGAGCTTCCAAAACTTTTTCCTAAAAGTATCCGAACCTCTCAGCAAGCAGCCCCTCTAATCAGCAACCGAAACATGATCGACTGCCTAAGTGGAGTACATGGTTCCCAACCCGTGGTCGTGGGTTCGAGTCCCACCGGTGCTGCTTGTTTGTCTGACAAATTGTCAAAAAAAAATCTGGCGCTGTAGCTCAGCAGGATAGAGCAACGTATTTCTCTGCTCAAACACTTCGTTGATCACTTTTTGTTAACAACACAATTTCGACTGACGTGATTGGAATACATCGGACTTGGAGGCTGCTGGCTGGGCAAACCGGCTGTAGGCAAATTGGCAAAGCCGCCAAGTAAAAATTCTGTTGCAACCCTTCGTCGAAACTTTGAAATACCGAACTGCCGGGTTGGAGTACATGGCGAACGCCTTTGGCGTGTGGTTCGAGTCCACTGAAGCGTGACAAACTCACGCTGATAACTCTGCCCAATCCTCGTTCGGCCCTTTTTTGATCCGACTGCTGGTGTGGAATACATCCAAAACTGTAGTTTTTCTACGCCGATTCCTCGTCGGATCATTTTTCTTTTTATGGAGTCATTGAACATGGCGAACAAAACTCTTTTTTCCAGCATTTCCAGTAGATTCACTCGCGCCAACACGATCAATGATGCCGGCGGACGCGCTTACGCGCTGCCTGCAAAACACGCTTTGGCACAGATCGCCGTGACCGGTTGTTTTAACAACACTTACTACGCGCGCGGGAGCGACCAATTATCGCAGATCATTCAACTGGTCAATCAAATCGACGACAATCAGTTCTTGGCTCGATTGGCCGTCTACGCGCGGAAGAAAGCGTTCATGAAAGACATGCCTGCAGCGCTGTTGGTTATCCTTTCTACGCGTGACACCGTGTTGACGCATCAGATCTTTGATCAAGTGGTCGACAACGGTCGCATGCTAAGAACCGTTTTCCAGATGGTCCGCAGCGGACAATTCGGTCGCAGCGGCCTGTCGTCGTCGCTTCAGCGCGCCTTTGCACGCTGGTTAAACGAAGCGTCCGAATCACAACTGCTCTCGGCGTCCATCGGAAACGATCCAAGCCTGCGCGATGTGATGCGGATGGCTCGACCAACTCCAATCGATAACGCTCGACGTGCAATGTTTGGTTGGTTAATCGGAAAAGAAGTTGAAAAATGGGCTCCAGCGACAAAGGGCGATCTGCCTCAGATCATCCAGCAACTGGAAACCTATCGTTCAACGACTGACGAAGAAGCTCAAGCGAAAATCGTCAGCGACCTGAACGTCCGCTGGGACTTGCTTGCCGATGCGGCAACTGGTCCCAAGGTCTGGAAAGCGATTGCTCGCCAGATGGGACCGCAGGCGCTGCGCATGAACTTGAACACGCTTCAGCGACACGGAGTATTGGATGACGATGCGATGGTTGATGAAATTGCAGCCCGGTTGAAAGATACCGATGCGATCCAACGATCAAAGCAGTTTCCGTATCAGTATTTCGCGGCTTACCTGAACGTCAACGACGAAATTCCTCAGAAGATCAAATCTGCATTGCATGATGCGGCCGAGATTGCTTGCGGAAACATTCCTCGTTTGCCAGGCCCGGTGGTGATTGGTCTCGATACGTCTGGATCAATGAGCATGTCGGCGACAGGTTACCGTGGTCGCGGTGCGACGTCCAAGATGCGTTGCGCCGATGTGGCAGCACTATTTGCTGCAGCCATACTACGACGGAATCCTGACAGTGTGCTCATTCCCTTTGACACGCGTGCCCACACCGTACGCGTCGACCCGGGTGACACGATTCTCAGCCTTTCGCAGCGCTTGTCGAAATTTGTCGGCGGTGGTACCAACTGTTCCATTCCGATTGCGGAAGCCAATTCCCGTCGGCTGGCAAAACGAACGTTCGCCGGAATCGTATTGGTCAGCGACAACGAAAGTTGGGTTGGCCAAGGACGACGCGGTTCAACAGCGGTGATGTCGGAGTGGAACAAGTTTGCCAATCGCCAACAAGGTGATCCACGTTTGGTCTGCATCGACATTCAGCCATCAGCCAACTCGCAGGCACCTGACCGACAGGATATCCTGAACGTTGGCGGCTTCAGCGATGCGGTATTCAATGTCGTGAGCTCTTTTTTGTCAAACGATCGAAACCGATTCGTGACAGAAATCGAAGCAATCGAATTGTAGTAAACTCAGAAAGGCTCAGTACAATTGTGCTGGGCCTTTCTTCTTAATATTTGAGTTTCAAATGCGATCGTTACACGAATCACTCGCCTATGTCCGCAACAAGCTTCGTGGGCTGGGGATCGTAAAACCGGCGGATCCAGCTAGGATCACAGCAGTCGAAAGAGGCTTTGCCAAGAGCTGGAGAATTGTTCTAGACGCTGAGCAATCAACGGAAATACCATGCAAATATAGCTTCCACTGGACCGGCAGGCACTGGGAACGTTCGTTAGGCCCAAATGATCATGTATATTTGGAACTTGAAAATGCGGAACGTTTTATCAAAGAAGAACTTGAGGAGATGGTTCGCTTAATGCCAAGTTCTGGATAACAATGGGTTGTACACGGATCCGCGAGTCGGGCGGGTTTCAAAGTTTAGTATGTTTGCCGCGGCCCGGTGAACGCTGACGTTATCTTGCTCGCCTTATGACCGAAAATTCTTACGAACCACCAACTGCTCCACAAGATGAAACGGCAGTCGCAAACTAAACCATGAACAACTTCATTGCGGAATCTTCAGCGAACTTCGGCTATTCACCACGGTCGTTCTCGGTCTTTGATCGAATGGGGTACTTGCGAGTAAAGAAGCCCAAATGGCTCAAGGATGACCCTGAGGACAAGATGAACTTGTTCTTTGATCACCTTTCAGCTGTATTCAAAAACGGTAAGGTTGTTTGGGGACACGTGATTCAGGCAAACTCAACACTCTTTGAAGTTGGAACCAATGACGCCCCAGGCGAGTTAGTATACTCGCTTCAAGACAGTCGTAATTGCTCCGACTTTCTTCCGATCGTCGCACAAGACCTGTTTTCACTCAAAGGAACCAATCCATCCAATCCGGAACTCGCCCCGATTGCCAATTATTTGACAGATCAATTCATAAGGGTGTACGGACTGGATGTTCCGCGATGTGTCAGTTCGCGAATTGATTGCAAGATATCAACAACGCTTTTTGTCCGTAAGCATCTTCCCGGTGGGAGGTTGTGCCGAAATCTTTTACCGATAGTAGTGCTTGAAGACACTCCGATGGTGGCCGCGCCGTTGCCGTTACGATATTGGTCGGTACCGCTTTT
The DNA here is from genome assembly GCA_964433035.1 of uncultured Pirellulaceae bacterium. Classification (GTDB taxonomy): domain Bacteria; phylum Planctomycetota; class Planctomycetia; order Pirellulales; family Pirellulaceae; genus Mariniblastus. The sequence goes on from CAYSQZ010000035.1 coordinate 3,451, forward strand.
GAACTGGTGGCTGGCTTCATCGTAAAGTTTGGCAACCTTTTTCTTCCCCCGTTGAGCCACGCAGAGCTACCGATTTGTGCTCTTTTGCAAATTTTTGATATACAACTCCCAAAAGGCCGCCAGAAACACGCTGATCCTGAAAGGTCGGGGCTCGTTTTTCGCATGAGTAAAACTCGCCAGAGTTCAGGAACGGGATTGGATCAGGTCCTTTGATGCGGTGATCAAACCCCGATGGATAATCAAGCCACGAATCACACAAATGAACACGAATATTAGCGCGATAGAATTCGTATGATTCGCAGCAGAACGATTCCCTTAACTTCAGCACTCAATCCGTGGCTTTTTTTAAGCCCGATAGATCCATAGGCGAGCTTTTATGAGTAGTGCGGTGCCTTCTTATTGGCCAAAACCAAATGCACTACAAGTTTTGATCACTCCTGGCTGCCAGTTCCAGAGCAGCAAGGACACTTGACGACACCTTTCTTGTTGCCCCGACAAGTTGGACAGGGGTCCCACCGCGTCCCTGCGGGAACTTTGCCGAGAAAGACTCTTTTACCATCTTGCAATCTCATGTAACGGTCTCTGTAGAGTTCGACCGGGATTTTTCCCCGCCTGCAAATTGTATTAGGGCATTGTACGACGCTGGAACCATAGCAATTGATACAGCGATTATCCTTAATCACTTGTCCCACAAATTTGGTCTTTTTAGCCAAGACAAATGAAATATTGGCGCGAACTTTTCCATCAGCGTCTTTGGGAACAACTAGTTTCCAGCCGCCAGTCGTCGTTTCTGGGCTGTACGTTCCAAAAAGCTCTTCGGCCTTTTTGAGCTCTTGCGATGTTGCTGACAGGCCAGTGTTTGCCCCACGGCTTTTGGATGTCTCAGCAAACTCGGTCAGCCGAACCAAATTCTCTCCGACGATTCTTTTGATTTCTTCGTCAGCAAAGTCAGCCGCATTGTTCCAGTGTCGCAGTGCTTTGTTAATTCGATTTTGCCGACAACAATTGACAGCCAGATTGTTGAAAGCGCCTGCCATGTTGTACTTCTCATGATCGGAAGCGATCCCTGCATACCGCTGAGCAGTTTCGATAGCGTCAGTCAGCCTTCTCTCTTCAGCTTTCAAATCGCCTTCTTTGAGTCCATAAAGAAGCGAGAGTAACAAAACGGCTTCGACCGAAGTAGGATCCTTTCGAATTGCGGCGTTTAACTTCTTGGATTCATAAGTTTCAACTTTATTTTTTGACCGATTGAAATCCGCTCTTGATTCCTTTATCCAATCGACAATCAGCTGGTTTGCTTCTTCCTTGCGCGCCTCCAATTCCTTGGGCTTGATAAATTCACCAGGAATCGAGATTGAGTCCGTTGCCGCATGGCGATTTAACACTTCTAACAAGGCCTCGAAGTCTTTTCTATTTTCGGGAGGAACCAGACTGTCTGAAGATAGCTTCTGGTATAGATTTCGAACCTCTTTGGCAGTCGCGAGTTTGTTTGATTTGGTCAACACATTTTTATATGCCTTCTCGCGTAAACGAGCGATAAATTCTTGATCCTTCTCCGATAACTGTGCAAGTCGCAGCTTAAATGGTTCGGGTTTACCGGAAATAGCTATCTCGACTTCGTCTCTAGCGCCCAACGAAACCAGCCTGCCAGTTTTGGTACTTCCCTGCTTCGACTCCCAAACTCTTTCCTTGGTAAAGCTGGTGAGGCTTTGGTAGTCGCTTAGCTGTGCTGCGGTTTTACTTTCGAGGATCAGGCCTGAAATCAAGAAAACGACCGCAACAATGATGAGATTCTTAGTCAGAGTCATTCGGTTGAAGCTGCGGAAATAGAGAAAGGAAGAAGTTACGCAAACGTAAACCTGGCACCCACCATTTTAGCTTGGACGGATGGGCTTGAGATCTGCTGAGTCACAAAAAAAAGCCTCGGAAATTTTGTTCCCGAGGCTTTTCATTTTTTCTTACTACTGATCCGTCTCGGCTTTGACCGCGTCAGTCTCTTCACCGGAGGGACGTATCATCTCGAAGTAACGGCGGATCGTTTGACGATGGCCCAGCGGAATGGCTTCTTCGGAAAGGACCGACTCGCTAATTTGCTCGTACTTCTTGGCTTGCTTGCGATATTCGCGAACGGCTTCCTGTTGTTGCTCGGCAGACTCAATTGTCTCGACATCGATGTCACCCGAATCCGACTCTTGACCTTTGATATCCAGCTTGAAACCAGTCTTTAATTTAGCCGTCTTCTCCCCGGGATTGTTGTCGGACTTGGCCAGTCCCCATTTTGTCCCGCCCTTCTTGTTACCGTTCCCTTCACATTCGCATTCGCACTCTCCCTTGCAGTCGCTAAGACAGCGGCATTGCTTCTTCAAGAGATCATTTAATTTCTTACGACGACCTTGCTTTTTACACTCACTAGCCAACCCCTCAACGCCTTCACTAAACTTGCCGCGTTTGCCGGAACTCATACCTTCAGAGATCTTTTTGACTGCATCACGAACTTTCTTACCGGCTTGACCATTGTCATTCTCAGCAAATTTTGCCAGTTTGTCGTGGACCGCCTTTTCGGTTTTCCGATCGAGCTCGGGCATCTCCATATCCTCAAGCGCCTCTGCGGCCTTATCCATCTTCCCGCTGGACATTGCTTCGCCAGCGGCCTGCATTGGTTTGGCAAGGGCCATCGCCTCGCCAACCTTCTGGAGTTTCTGTTCGATACTACTAGTTTCCAGCTGCTCCTGCTTTTCCAGCAGTTTCACTTCCATTTCAGAAAACTTGGCGAGCGCTTCTTTTGGATCCATGCCTGCCATTTTCAACTCATCAATTTTCTCAGAGAGCTCCTTAATGATCTCTTCGATTTCTGGATCGGTTTCCTGCTGATTAAACTCTTTCAGCTCTTCGAGTGCGGCTTCTGCTTTCAAAGCCTGACTGGAGACAACGCTGTTGATGACAGGCACCTCAATCGCAGCTACCGTTGGCGTCGCGATCACGCCCATCACGATTGCAGTCATGGCCAACCCAAGCCCAGGAAGCCAGGTTCCCGGAGCCTTGATCGGAGCGACTTGCTCGGGATCGATCGAAGCCGCTTTTTCGTCAGCGTCCTGGATCTGTAATTGGTGTAGCACATCGGAGTCGTTCTTCCTGGAGAAACTGAGTGCCGTACCAATACGATCTTTGAGATTACAACTTTGATCGATATGCGATGCTGCCGCGGCGGTTGGTCGCCATTTGACCATCGACCAGAAGCAGCCAAGGATTGGCCCAGCGATAACTGCCAACGCAATCCAAAGCAACGGAACCGAACCCTCGCCGATCAGTCGGGCGATCGCCAGCGCGCATCCGACAAGGCCACCGGCGACCAAGCCAGTGGAAACACATTGCCACATCCACTGTCGTTGTTGACGTTGCCGTACGGCTTTGACACTGCTGAGAATATTTTCCATCTTTATGCTCCAGATCCAAAAAAGGGTTGGTGGCTATCTATATATCGTATCGTCAAAGTGAACATCGCCGCAATCAATATTTCCGACGAATATTCGTGTGGAAAGTGGTATTCTTCCCTATAACGCTGAAACTTTTCTTAACATCCAATTTAGTGGTCAATCAAATACTCTATTGTTGGGCCATCGTGAGAGACAGTTTTTTAACGACACAGTCCAGCTCGGCAGGACGCTTCGCGGATTTTGCACGAGCCGAAAACTGTTTGGTTTCTTTTCCCGCGACTGTGTATCTGGTAACAATGCGCTGCGTTTCCCCTGCTGCACCTGCGATCGCAAAGACCTTGCCGCCGCGTCGCACCAGTCGTAATGTTCCACTTTCAAACGGCTCGAAAAGCTCAACCTTTCGATAGCCTCGTCGTTGATCAGGTCTGTCATATTGATATTGGGCAAGAACGTAAAGCTTGTCGTCTTTGTTGCGCCTGATGCCAATGCTGATCGCTGACTTTTCCGGGTCTTCAAAATTGACTTTCAAATCAAAGCTGCAGTCCCCTTTGGCCGCCTTGGCAATTCTCAAATCGGCGAAATCAACGCTTAAATCAAAATCGCGATTCGATTCAACCGCCATTGAAGCAACCGGACATTTGTCGCCACGGGCGGTAATCTTAAGCCCTTCAGCGGTTGCCTCGGTCGCCGACTCATCGCTGATTTCCAGTCCTGCGTTTTTCAAGTCATCGATGCTCTTTGAAAAATCGAATTCTGTGTTTGGTCCGGTCACAGATCCGGCCAGCGGTTGAGTCGAACTTAAAGCCAACTCCTGCTCTTCAATCGAGGGCAACTCGGCTGGCCAGTCACCTCGATACTTGACGTTGCGAACTTTCGCATTGCTCTGATCGGAAAACCGGAACAGCCCTGGAAAACGCATCGAAGCGGCATCGGTGATCGCTACCTTGGCAACTTCCTGATCGTTGACCAACAACGTTGCATCGTCACCCTCAAGCCGTAACAAAACACGATTCCAATCGCCGTCGTTGAGTTGGACAACCTTTGAGTCAGCGACTTTCTTGTCGGCGACTTCTTCTGCATTTTGGTTGGCAGGAATTTCATGTCGCCAAACGCCGTCTTCCTTGAGCAGCAATGCGGTCTGGCCAAGCGAAACATGACAGAGCTTTTTTGTTTTCTTGTCCGCGAACATTTCAAACTCGAACTCACCATCTTCCAACATGGGGCGCTTATAAAAAATCCAGCTCGGTTGAAAACTCGTTGAAGCGACAGACTCTTCTGTCAGAGAACCGGAGGTCAGTTCGCCATTTTTGATATACCAAGTTCGATTCAATTGCGATTGCTGAATGTATACCTGAGAAAAGGGGCTGTGCCCTCCTGCGTAATAACGGGTGTAATTCTCAGCCGGTTCCTGTTCTCCGCGTTGCAGCGATCCGAGCCACTGAGGTCGGTCAGCGGCCAACAGATCGATCTCTTTCGGAATCTCCGGCTGACCTGTAACGCGAATGTTCTGAACAATTGTGCGGGAGTTATTTTTCTCAGATTGCAGAGTGAACCATGGCTGGGGCGCTTCGTCGAATTCATGCCGGCTAACGCGGACATCATTGACATAGGTTTCCACGACATTGCCATCGACTGCAATGCGATGACGAACAACACTTTGCAATCGCGGCACTTTCTTTTTGGGCTTGAGTTTTTTTGAACGACTTGCGCCTGCAATTCTGGTTGAATGCTGCTTATCAGAAGCGATGATTGAGTAGCCGCCGTAGTCCAACCAGCACTTGGTGCCATTGTTTCGCGAAACGTCAGCTGTGATCTCGAACTTGCCTTTCAAAGGCGACTGAAAGTATAGCGGCGTGCAGATTTGACCAGGCATTCGTTCCAACACACCCGTGGACGCCATGCGCCATTGATCGAGGTAGCCACCAGTGCTGTTAATCGATTGAAATCCAATGGGAGAGGCCGTCCACTGAGTCAATGCACTGGGAGCGCTGGCGTTGACGGCCAAATCAGAACGCTTTTCAATCCGGGCCAGGATTGAATCTCCCTTCGAGGTTTTCGACTGCAGATCGTAGGCACAGCTCAATAACTCATCCCGTTGGGTCGCAAACCAAGTGGGTGCCGTGAGGAGGCTGCGATTAATGCCTGTTTGGGCAAATATCCTTGAGGAAGCATTGGAGTTTTGAGCCCGCTGAGCAAGTTGCCTCGTGGTTTCATCCACCTTGTCCTTGGATTTTTTGGCTTCCGCTTCTCTGGCTTTCACCATGCTGTAGATTTCACCAAGATGAGTTCGCGCGGTTTGGTCGTCCTCATCTGCGATTGCCACTAGTGCTTTGAGACCTGCAACGCTGATGAAATTATTGCCCGGTTTGTCTGCAGGAAGTTTGATGCTATCGATGGCTTTTTTGAGCTGCTCCGTTTTTCCAACTGCTTTGGCCGCCACGACCATGTCCCAAGCGGGGCAATTGATCTTAGTCTGGTCGTCGCCGGCAAGCTCCGAAGCAAGCTGCTTCGAAGTGCGCAGTTCTTTGGTGTTCGTTCGGAAGTCGAGCCGAATTTCGTGCCCGGGGCCCGGCAGTACCCAATCGCGAAGCTGTTGGTAGCGCTCCAGATCAGAAAGATTATTTTCTTCGTAGAACTCCAACATCTCTACAGATTTGAGGCGATCGCCAATCGACTCGGCGATCAATTGACGATCTTTGTCTTCAAGGCTCTGCTGGCTCGCGAAAGCATCTTGGCCCAAAGACTCAGGCAACTTCTCTGGCCAGTTTCCTGTTAACCTTAAGTTTCGAATCTCCGTTGATTGCGTTTTGAATTTCTGAACACCCGGCAACAAATCGTCCAGTTTCGCCAGCGGACGACGCCAGACAATCGCGTCGTTGACGACGACTTCAGCATCGGTATCCGAAATCCGCAGTTCGACTGCGTTCCAGTCGCCAGCGATTAGTTTCACCGGCTCGACAGCATGCGGCGACTTAACAACATTGACGATGTTAGGGAATTCTTCCAGTTCAGCATCGCCTTTGTAAAGTTCTTGAACATTGTCGCCCTCAGTCAATCCAACGATGACCGAACCCAAAATCGGGTTAGCCATCTGTTTCCCCGGCTGATAACGAAACTCGTAGGTCAGGCGTTCGCCAGCAACCATTGGCCGTCCATAAATTGCAAAACTATCGCTACGAGGTTTGGCGTCCGGGTTGGCTTTGCCGTAGAGCACACCATCTTTGGCATGCCAGTCGTACTCTTGGGGCTTTTTCTCCTTGGCTTTTGCTTGACTGTCAGTCTTTGGTTTTGGCTGGGCCAAGTTGCGAAACGCAATCTGCGATTCGCTGCCTGTTGTTGCCCAGCCTTCCATTCGATCACCCGCAACGAGTTCGATTTCGCTGGGAACGACTGGCTGACCTTCGAAGACGGGATTTCGCCAAGCCCGGAGGCCCGTAGAATTGGTAAATAGTGTCAACCAAGGATACGTTTGAGTTAATTTTTCCTGATAGAGGATTTTCCCGTTAACCAACTTCTTCATCACACCATCTTCGACTTCGATGGTGAGTTGATTGTATCGACCAGTTTTGGGAGATATGTTTGTGGGTCGCTCAAGCAAATCGTGTCCACCAGGCGCACTGACGCTGATAAAACTAAGGCCGTTAATCGATTTGGATTCCACTCTGGTACCACCGAATGCGATTTCCGAATAGTTGTTGCCGGTAGCGAGAGCTTCACATGAAAACCGAAAATTACCCATCAATGGGTATCTGAGCCAGTAGTGCGGTTGATCCTCTCCACCCAACGAAGTCAACTGGTTTTGGTCGCTGATTATCCACGAACCGGCTCCGCCCTTGGAATGCATTTCCTTGCGTCCTGAATTCCAATGAGTCAGCGGAGTGGATTCTCCAGGCTCAATGCTGGCTTGAAGCGATTGGGAACGCAGCTTTTCATACTCTCGACGAGTACTGCTTGCCGAACCTCCGACATTGGCTTTGATGATCTTCCACCGATGATTGTCAAACAGCATCGCCATCTCTTCTGAATGCTGCAGGCAAAGCCGATAGACCAACAATTCTATCCAATTGTTCGTAGTTCGCTTGAGAGACTCTGTGTTTTTACCCCGTTTATCGGATTGCTCAACGTACTTTTTCACAAGTTCTTTGGCAGTTGGATCGTTGGCACGAATCGCCACGCCGAGATGCAATCCCTCGATCTCGGGATGCGCTTTTTTATCAACCGACGCGACCGCATTTTTAAGATCGTCCAGCTTGCCGGCTTCGACTGCCGCATCGATCAGATCCAAAAAGCTGTTTTGTAGACCCGGGATAGAAGCGTCTGGCGTCTCGCGATTCTCCGGTGCACGAAAATCTGCAAGTTCATCTCCGCTGTCTGCGCTCCAGGCAGAAGAAAATCGAACCGTTTGACGATCCTGCTTGGGAAGCGTCCATTCTTTGAGCTTCTCGTATCGTTCTTCGGGAGACAACGCGCGAATTCGATTTGCAATTGCAGCCCATTGGTTCGACTGCGATCTTCCCCCGTAGTTCCTGGAGTGTTTTAAGTCCTGACCGCGACCCAGGTAATGCAACGCCAAATCAGTCAGATTTGATTCGGCCAAGTCCCCGGAAACTCTGAACAGCGCCCGCTGCATCTGATAAATACCGTAATCGCCTCCGTAGTTTGAGTACTGGGCCTGCTGGGCGGACAGATATCCTTCAATGAACTTGCGAACTTCTGCCTCGCCACCATTGGTCGCAAGGTGACGATTGACTCGCGTCGAAATTACTCCCAAATCGGGTTTCTCGTCGGAAGCAAGTTTTTTGCGATAGATCTCGATGCATTGCCCACGCAAGGACTCGTCGGCCGACCAGGCTGGCACTGCTACATGACATGCAAGTAATATTTCGCGTTTCACCGGTCGGTCTCCCAGGCGATCCACGAATTTTGTCAGAACGTCCTGGACCGCAGCAAAGTCCTCTTCTTCCAGCGCGACCATTCCCTTGAGCACGTTTGCCTGAACTTCGGCCGGGCGCTGCGACTCTCTGGAAGCGATTCGCTGTTTAAAATCGTCCAAGCGATCGGCAATGGCTGCCCAGGAAACAACTTTCCGAGCCAAACTTGAAGTCGAGCCGTTTCCAATATTGGAAGAGTCTTCGTACAGCAGAATCTCTTGCGGACGATTCTCGGGAAAGATCTCGCCAACCACCATTTCATAGACTTCAACCGGGTCGTAGCCCTTCGCGGTTTTCCAAGCGTCGAGAATATCGGCAACCTGCGAACCAAATTCCGATGCTGTCGTTGCATTGCTCGGTGTCGATGTCGGCGATCCGCTGGACTGAATGTAAATCATACCACCAGGGTTGCTCAAACTTGAATCTTCAAATTCAGGATCGGCAACCGGCAAGCCACCTTTGAGCATCTCGCGCATCGCTCGCTTGGAAAGCTCAATCATTCCATTGTCTGCTGCGGCGGCCGCAACCTGGAGCGCCGTTTGAAACTGCGAATTGGTTAGTGGCGCAATCAGGATCGGCGCTTTGGCTTCGGTTTTCTCCTCTGATTTTTCTTGCCGGGGCATCGTCACGGTGGGAGCTTGAAGCATCGTAGCTGCGCTCCACGGTGCGATGATGGCTTGAATCGCCAAATCATCGTAACCCAACGGAAAGCTCACCCGGTATTGCCGGCCAGTGGACGACTTGCCCTGTAGTTCGGCTATTGAACCTGCTGCACGCAAACCGGATCGATCCAACATGCCCGTGCCCGGGACTCTTAGTCGCCGGGGAACTGGAGGGGCCGCGCCTGATGGCCGGGGCTTTTTCTTGCGTGTCGGACGACGAGTCACTTCGTCAAGCAATTGCGACCATTTCTGTTCGGCTTCTTGTAGATTGTCGTCCTTGGCGGCCATCGTACCCCACTCAAACAACATTCGATTTTGATATTGTTTATCCGTTTGCAGGCGGGCGCCACCAATCGCTATCTCACCCAGCTTTTTTCCGACCTCACGGATCTGCTCTTCTTTGCTGGCCAAACATCGATAGCTGATCGGCCATAAAGCAACGTGCTGCATCGCCTCACGTCGTTGTCTTGAATTAGGGCGCCGTCCTTCCTTGATCTCATCGAGGGGGTTTTGAGTTACCAATTTCAAAAGCGACTCCACCGAGGCAACGTCGTCAGGCGTTTGGTTCAACTGAAACCAGGTGTCGGCAATCGCGACAGTCTTGTCAGTGGGTTTTTCGGATCGCAGTTCGCTCAGCCGTTTCCCCACGAGCTCTTTGCCGATTTCTTTCCCGGAAAGCGCCTCCAGCAAACCAAACATCTTGCATTCAACTTGCGATTCGTTGTTCTGGGGATCATCCGCATAGACTGGTACATGATTTCCGTTGACCAACGTGTAATGCCTTTTCTGACGCTCAGTGTTGGGGCGAATACCAACTTGGAGGTCAAAGGCGCCTTCGCCAGCGCGCGGGTTCTCGCGAACAGCAAGAATTTTTTCGGCAACGCCTGTACGATCGTCCGACGCCAAGGTGCGCTGAAGCGCCTTGGTGTAAATCTGGTTCGCATGCTCAACTGAGCGACCACCGTAGTTGGTCCAAGTTTGCAGCATGGCTTGATCGCTAATCATGTCCTGTATCGTGGCTACAGCATCCGCTGGGCACTCCAACTCCAACAGTTTCTCAGTGATCCAGATTGTCTTCTCACCACGCTGATACATCTGGTATTGCTGGTCGTATTGCTCATGAGTTTTCTGTTTTGCTGCATCGAGCAGCAACTTTCTCGCTTTCTCCTTCTCTTTTACGTTAACGTAAAGCGATATCAGTTTACCTTTCGCGGAATGCTGGATTGAATCATTATCGTCCTGGCCTTGTCGCTTAACAACTTTTTCCAGCAAGCTGACTGCAATCTGGCGTGTTTCAGAAAACTTCTCCAACTCCTGAGCTACCAGCCACGCTGAGTTTCCGTTCAAGGTCTCAACAAGTTTGTCGTCGGCAAAAAGTTCAGCAAGCGAATCTTTGGCTTTGTCTTCTTTGTCTCCACGCACATCAAACATCGCCAGCATGATTTTTCCCGCATGCCACTGAGGTTTCAGTTTGATGTTCTTTTCGATGGAACTGCACAACTCCTGTTCTTGATCGGTTCCCTCGATGCCTTCAAAAATGTCGTGGAACATCGAGTGGACGCTACCATCGCCTTGATAAGACGAAATGTCGTTAAGCCCATACCATGGGTCCGATTTGGCTTGGGATTTGGTTGGAATGATTGAACGACGCGCCAGGCTGAAAAGTCGTTTGTTCTTCCAAACTTCTGTTCCATTGAAATTTTGAATCACGTAACGACGATAGTCCGGGTATTCTTCAAAGATCTTTTCCGCCAAGCGAAGCGCCGCGAGTTCAGTTACTTCATTTGCTTTCTTCTTTTCTTCCGACATATTCTCGATGTTGGCTGCCTGCGTCCGCCTCAACAACTCGGACGCGAAATCTGCTATATAGTAGGGTTGCCCGAAATCACGGATGTTGATCTCCTCGAATACTTTCAGCAGGTCATTGGTGCGATTGGCTGCGTCGAAGAATCCCTTGATACTGTAGTAATCGTCAGAGAGCATCATTGGATTGGCGCGGATCGCTGCCACATACTGTTGGCAGGCTTCTTCGTGTTTTCCCTGGGTAGAATACTGTTTGGCAAGTTGCTCCCGAAAGTAGGTTGACTTGGGGCGCGACTGCACAGCCGTCTCGAGAATGGGAATCAACTTTTCCGTGTCATTGGTATGCAGGTAAAATTCGATCAGCTGTTCATAGATCGCCGGCGAATCTGGAGAACGTTGTCGCTGTTTTTCCAATCGCTCGATAACAGCAGTCAGATTTCCCGTTTGCTGTAATGTGGAGATGGCCGAGTTGCGATGCGACTCGTCTGAATTTCTTCTGGAGTATCGACGACTGCGGTTGACGAGCGCAGCTTGCGAAACCGACGAGCGTGTTCGTTGCAGAATTCGATGGGCTACCTGTGTCGCCAAATCCGTTTTTCCCTGGCCCTGATAAAGCCCCATTAAGCTGACCATCGCAGGGATCTTCTGTCCGCCACGACGCTGGGCTCTGGAGATAATTGCGTCTGCCATTTCGACCATTCCAAGCCGTTTCAGTTTGTCAATCAGCGACAACTGGGTTTGGGATTTTAGACGCAATCCAAACAGCCGTTCGGCTGCTTCGCGGGCGCGATCGTGGTCTCCCAGTCGCTCGGCCAACTCCAGGGCTTTGGTTTCCTTTCGTTGAACGAGTTTCTGCTGACGTGGCTCGATGGCTTCGATGATATTAAGTGCTTCGTCATGATCGCCCAATTTCTCGTAAAGCTCGGCAACCTCAAACTGAAATTGCTGATCGTCTTTGATTTGTTCAGAAACGGCACGAAACGTCTCGATGGCATCGTCCTTCTCCTCTTGCCAATACTGTAGCGTCGCCAGCAACATTTGCTCGAATATCAAACTTTCAGGCGATTCAGATTTCGCTTTCTCCACGCGTTCCCGAATCAGTGTCGTTAAGTCGTCTTCGACTTCGTTCTTTTTGACTACTTCAAAGCCCTGCCGTAGCAAATGAATCCCTGTCGTGGAAAGGTAGTCGCCAGATCGGGGATACTCGACGTTGGCTGTGCTTTGTTGGTCGCCGTATTGATAAGGGATTCGACTGTTGTGATACTGCCTCTGCGAACTTCTTTTCCGCCGCGAGGCTTGAGCCTGTTTGCGTTTCTTAATCCGCTCTTTCATCTCGACGTCCAAAGCGTCGTTGATGATGGCAAGCACTTTCGCGTTTTCTTCTTCGGCTGCCAGCGGACCTGTCCATTTGAGAATCAAATCCAAAATCAGAGCGGTCTGGTTTGCCGAATGCTTGTTGGATGACTTTCCCCGGCTGGAAACCTTCATCGGAGCCAGCTCGATCTCTTCCTGGGCAACGGACTTCCACTTCGCCAGGAACTCATCTATTCGATCAAGCTTTTTCTCGGATAGCATCATCAGCATGGCTTGCACCAATTGGCCAGGTTTTCTGGCCGCATCGATCTTGTCCTTGATCATCTTTTGAGCGAGTTCCGTTTTACCAGCCAGCTTCAATTCCTTTGTGACCTGGGCGAGCGATCCCCCACCCTGACTAACAGTGCGCCAGCTGTTACCAACGCGAACATACAATCGGCCTCCTGAGAAAAGGACCTGACCGGATCCAAGAGCGCTGCCAAACGCGTCGTCCTCCTTGGAAGTTGCTTCGTAACACTTCAACATCAATTCGATATCGGATTCCGAGAGTGGCTCGGGATCAGGGACGTTTTGCTGGCTATTGCGTGCGGCGTTTTTTGGGTCGATCGCTCGCATCGCAAGTGATGACAGAAAAAATTCCATTTCCGGTTTACCACCCTCAACCGCCAGAGTTCGAGCAATAGTAAAGATCTCTTTGTAGTTTTCATTCAAACTCTCAACATAGAACCAGTCCAGAATCTGATTCAAATCCGCATTTTCCTGCTTGCCCTTTTCAACGATTGCGTCGGTAAATGAAGCGACTTCTTTTTCGTTCTCTTCAAATTCGTCCGGGTCAGCGTCATTGTCCACCCGATCGACGACATCTTTTTCGACTTCGGCATTGGATTCGAATCGCATCAGCCAAGCGTAAGCCGCCATTCGGGCGATTCCAAAGTGACTGGGGGTCCACACCGGAGGTAGCTGATTGCTGCCGTAGTAGTGCTGCTCCGACATTCCGGTAGCACGCTTGGCAGAGTCCGTTTCTTGCTGCGCCAATTGGAACGCACTTTTTTGTTCTGGAATCTTGCTGCGAATTCCCTGGTTATTGTTCGATTTGGATTTTTGAGTGGCACGCTTGAAACGCTGCTCAGCGCTAACCCCCATTTTGTCGTGAGGAAAATTGAGAGTCAGGATTCGTTCAAAACGGAGCTTGGCAACATCAATCTTTTCCTGTTTCGCCAGCGCGACACCTTCACGATAAAGCAACTCCCAATTGTCGCGTGATTCACTTAACAACGGCTCGGTGACTTTCACGACGCTGTCATAATCGCTTCGCTTCAAAAGACTATCGATGCTTTTGAGCAACCGAACCGGATTCTCTTCACGAGCGGTAAGCTTGACAAAGATCTCGGAAGCCGCGTCTCGCTTGCCGTTGCTGAACAACAGCTTGGCCAAACGAAATTCAGCTTCATGCCCGGGTGAAATTTTTGCCAACTGAGTTTGGTAAGCGACTGCCGCGTCGAGGTCGGAACCTGATTCACAAAGCTTCGAAAGTTGCTGCAGCAGATTTGTATCGCGCGTATTGTCGGTCAGCAAGCTCTCCAATTCACGTCGTGCCGTTCCGTAGTCGCCGGCCGTGTTATGAGCTTGGGCAAGACAGATCGTCATTTCACGTCGCCTGGATTCTTCCCGACGATCACGCTCGAGTCGTTCCAGCAGTTTGTCGAACTGATTTTGTTGCTCGTAGAGCGGGGTCAACTTCTGCACCAACGATGTTTGGTCGTCGATCTCATCGGTTTTCTCAAACGCCCGCCAATAAACTTCGATCGCTTCGTCGGTACGGAATTCATCGGCCAGTGCGCGGCCCAGCGCGATTGTCAGCGCAGGTTCGGTCGGGTTGATTCGCACGGCTTTACGCAGCGCATCCAAACCCATCTCCGCCTCTCCCAAGCGGTAACACATTTGCGAGTAGAACAGGTAATTGTCGGTGTTGCCCGGAGCCGAGACGATCAGTTCTTTGGCCGCCTCAAGAGCGTTGTCGCGGTTGCCGAGCTGAGCTTCGAGTCGCGCGACATTCATTAAATGGTCGCTTCGCAGCCGTCGATCAATGACAGCCAACTTTCTGTTTTCTGCTGCCGCTCGCGCGAAATTGCCCGAGGTCTCCGCGATTCGAGCCGAAGAAGTCAGCACTGAAATCGATTTGTCGTTGATCGCCAAGGCCTTCTCCAGGGCCTCGGTCGCGTCGGCCCAGTTTCGGCTGGCTTCCAGGTAGCGAGCCAACGTGTGCCAGGCATCAACGGTTGGTTCAGCTGCTGATTCAACTTCGGCGCGGAGCCGATCGATCTCATCGTCGAGCTTTCGACTGGTCTGAAAGATCTCGATTCGATTTCTCAATACCAGTTCGGTTTCTTCCTCACTGGCCGAAACCGAGTTGGCGGCTGTGTTGAACGCCAGCGCCTCGTCAAACTTTTCAAGACGCATGTGGTACTCAGCGGCTTTCAATTGATAGGTAAACTCCTTGGGTTCAAGCTCGCAAGCAGTCGCGATCTTCTCGACGGCTTGTGGCAAGTAACCAAAGCTGTTGTAGACCTCGGCCAGCCGAGCCACATTCCCAGCAGTGTTGCGTTTACCCTCGGCAATCGATTCCCAGATTTTAAGCGCGTCGTCAGATCGTTTGAGAATATGAAAGTACTCGCCAAGGTACTCGCGATACTGAGGCTCTCCGGGAGCGAGCTCGATCGCTTTTTCGTACCGCTGGATTGCTTCGGCTTCCAGACCTGACTGGCGAAAGAGGTCGGCGACTTGAGCCTGAGTCAACGCGTCATTGGGGCGGGCTTCGATGATCCTGCTCCAGATTTTGACGGCTTGCTCGCGACGTTTGCTTTTCTCAATGCTGCGATCCTTCATCACCAACTTGCCCCAGTCGCGAAGGAAATCCGGGTTGCCGGGTGACGACTTGACCAGCCGTGCATATTGCCTGGACGCTTCGGCGTAGCGCTGCTCGTTGACCAGCTGATCGATAAACGACTTGCGCAAATCCGTTCGCTTGGGAGCCAGCGTGAGCGCCTTTTCCATCCACTGGCTGGCTTCTTCAACTCGCGCCGAAGACGCCAGAAACCGAGCCAGACGAGCGATCGCTCCGACATCTTCAGGATTCTTGTCGATCCAATTTTCATAGTAGGCCACCAAACCGTCCTGGTCGCCGCTGCGCAGAAAGATGTCCTCGATCCGACGTCGGACATCACGAAACAGCCAGCCGGTTGGATTCAAATCAGCTAACAGGTTTTCCAAATCGGCGATGCCCTGCTTGCGGTTGTTCAAGCGGATTTTCAGTTCGGCGACTTCAATCAGGAACGTCACTCGGCGATAGTCATCTCTAACAATCGTGGCGAGATTTTCGTAACGTGGCAACGCGAGTCCGTATTCGCCTTCTTCGACCATCGTGATCGCGATTTGCTCCTGAACGCGAGCGTCGTCAGGGAAGAGCTTTTCCAGACGGTCCCAGACCTTGAGTGCTTCCTCGGTGCGCTGGGCGCGTTGATGCACACGGCCGAGCTGGCGGAAGATCTCCAGCATGTCCGGGCGACGTGGCTTGCGATCGATGGCTCGCTCGAATGCTTCGACGGCTTTTTCCGGCTGTCCGATCAACAGTTGGCTTTGCCCGAGGTAATAGCTGGCCAACGCGTCTTCGGTGAGAAACTTCTCAGCTTTAAAAAACGCGTCAACCGCTTCGGCGTCCTGACCACGATGAGCCTCAAACATGCCCAACAACATCCAGCCAGTTCCGTCCTCAGGGTTGTCTTTGACGCGATTCTTCAAGCCACTGAGAAATTCATCCAACGTTCCAAATTCGACGTGATGGCCATAAACACGCTCCAAAGCTGTCCCCCGACGAGGACTCTTTTCCAAAATCGAAAAGAAGCGATCGGCGATCTTGATACTCTTGGCTTCTTCTTCAGATAATTCGTCCGACTCCGATTCCTGTGCCAATATTCGGAAATTGGCAGCGAAACAGTTCTGTTGTATCTGGGGTACAAAACCCAAGAGCCCAACAATTAACAGCCATGTGAACAGAAAACCTAAGTGATATCCACAGTAGCAACGACAAGGCTTAGCAAGCATGATTTCACTTGACTCCGGATTGGGAATGACACCAAGACACAACGTTTTGCGTGCAACGACAAATTTGGTGGAAGAGAGAGATTTCGTTTGCAATTGGTTTTCGGCTCATTGACACTGGTATTGGAAATACTGTCGAGCGCCAACCAATTTTCCCGCATATATTATGTTATGAATTGTCGGTAGCTCAGATGCAACTGTTTTACCCCCACTTTTCTTGATGGTTTTAAAATTTGCTAAAAATGGAAGCTGTATGACGATCACCGATGAGACCAAGCAACAACTTGAAGATTTCCGTACGGATTTCGCCTTACTAAAGTCTGAAATTTCGAAGGTCATTGTTGGGCAAAGCGAAATTCTTGACGACACGATTCTGGCTTTGGTTGCCGGTGGTCACGTGTTGCTTGAAGGAGTGCCCGGACTAGGGAAGACCTTGACCGTTCGCACACTCGCCGACGCGCTGGACCTGGGTTTCAAACGAATTCAGTTTACGCCCGACTTGATGCCAGCCGACTTGATCGGAACCAATATGGTGATCGAGTCGGAGGACGGCCAAAAGATCTTCCAGTTTCAAAAGGGCCCGCTGTTTGCCAACGTTTTGCTGGCCGATGAAATCAACCGAGCGACCCCCAAAACGCAATCGGCATTGCTCGAAGCGATGCAGGAACATTCGGTGACCGTTGGCGGCACAACCCATATTCTTGACGAACCATTTTTTGTGCTGGCCACGCAAAACCCGCTTGAGATGGAAGGAACCTATCCACTGCCCGAGGCTCAACTGGACCGCTTTTTCTGCAAATTGCTGGTCAAGTATCCCAGCTCCCGTGAGCTGGAAACGATTCTTGATCGAACGACTGAATCCGAAAACAATGCGGCGTCGGCGGTTCTCAGTGGAAAACGAATTATTGAAATGTCGGCCGTTGCTCGAACGATTCCAATTTCAGATGAGGTTCGCCGCTACGGTATCGCCCTGGTTCTGGCAACGCACCCGGACCATGAACTGGTTGCCGAGCCGACAAAGAAATTTGTGCGCTTTGGAGCCAGCCCACGCGGGATTCAAGCCCTGATTCTTGGTGCGAAAATTCGCGCGATCCTCGACCAGCGGTTCCACGTAGCTCGCGAAGATCTGCGGGCAATGGCCAAGCCTGTTTTGCGACATCGCCTGATTTTGAATTTCGAAGGACAGGCGGAAGGTGTCAGCACCGATGACGTGATCGATCAAATTCTTCAGCATGTCCCCGAGGACGCTTTGGAGACGACCGCCGTTTGATTGGCAACCGTTGAATCACTCCCGGACCCAGTTCTTCATCGCGAATCCAAATGCTGTTTCCTCCAGATTTTCTGACTCGACTTGAATACCTTTCGATTCTATCGAAGCGGGTTTTTCGCGGCCAGTTGTTGGCCCAGCGACGAACGGTGCAGATGGGATCGGGGATCGAGTTTTCGGATCACCGCGAGTATTCGCCGGGCGATGACTTTCGTTATCTGGATTGGAACATCTATGCTCGTCACGGCGACCTGCTGCTGAAGCGTTTTCAGGAAGAGCAAGATCTGCACGTCTATTTGATGTTGGACTGTTCGCGCAGTATGGGCTTTGGCGATCCGGCGAAGTTCGATCTTGCCCGGCAAGTCGTGGCAGCGCTGGCTTACATTGCCCTGGCTGATCTCGATCGAATCAACGTGCTGGCTTTCTCGGACACGATCATCGAAGAATTTCCGCTGACACGAGGTAAGGCCAGGATCCTTCCGCTGATGAGGTTCCTCGAAAGCCTCCAAGTGACGGGCGCCGACACAAGCATCACCCGCGGAGTTCAGGGGCTTGTGCATCGCAGTGGTCGGTCGGGAATGACAGTGGTTGTCAGCGACATGTTCGATGAATCGGGTTTTCAAACGGGCTTGGATCAACTGCGGTATCGTCGCTACGACGGTCACGTTGTTCAATTGCATGACATCAAAGAAGCCCAGCCGCCGATGCTCGGTGATGTCGAAATGATCGATGTCGAAAACGAATCCAATCGCAAAGTAACTGTCACCGAAAAGAACATTCGTCAGTACAAGCGACTTTTTGATGAACACCAAACCTCCGTTCGTCAGTATTGTCGCAACTACGGAATGGGTTGTACTCAAACGCCGTCGCACATTCCGTTCGATGATTTGGTGATGAACATGATGATGCGTGCAGCAGGACAGGAGAGTTAATCATGTCCTTAGCAGTACCTTCCGCACTTGCGTTCGCGTTAATCGCGATTCCGATCATTGTCTTCTACATTTTAAAGGTGCGTCTGCGTCAGGTCCCTGTTTCGACCAACATGTTTTGGAAACAGATCTTTGACGAGAAACCGCCGCGTTCGATTTGGGAAAGGTTCCGACATCTGCTTTCACTGTTGGCTCAGCTGTTGATGTTGGCCTTGATGGTATTTGCGTTGGCCGATCCGCTTTTTTCCTGGCAAGCGTTACAAGCCAAACGCATTGTTTTGGTGATCGATAATTCTGCCAGTATGAAGGCGACCGATGTTGAACCAACTCGGTTCCAGGCGGCGATCGACCGAGCGGTTGAACTGGCCGACGGCCTCCGGTTTCGCGATGAGATGGCGATCGTGTTGGCGGGTTCGCGGCCCGACGTGGTGTTGGGAATGAGCGGGCATGTTCCGACACTCAAGGAGTCGCTGCGTGGAATTGAAGTTTCCGACAATCCCACTCGGCTTGATTCTGCGATCGAGTTGGGTAAGCAGTTGATTGGGGACTATAAAAACGGTGAAGTCATCGTGCTCACCGATGGCTGTGCCCAAAGCGCCCGCGAGACCGCTGACGAGATTTCCGACGCGAGTACTGATGAGTCGGCCAGCGAAACGATTCCCGAAGCACTTGCTCCCGAAACAACGACGGACTTAGCTGTTGATGATTCGCCTTCGCTTGATGATTCGCCTTCG
>CAYSQZ010000035.1:22722-31449 GCA_964433035.1 uncultured Pirellulaceae bacterium
TTGATGATTCGCCTTCGGTTAACGATTCACAGTCTTCTGAGCCTGATGATTCTCCCGAATCCAATACTAAAATCTCGTGGCAGATCTTTGCGACCCAGGCGTCCAACGTGGGCATCACGCAATTCCAGGTCCGCCGCAGCCTGGTCGACATGTTGGGTTATGAAGTTCTGGCTTCGGTAAAGAATGCGACTGAGAAGAATCTCAAATGCCGCCTGGAAATTTCACTTGATGATTCAGTCGTTGATGTGATTCCGCTGGAACTCGAGCCCGGTGAACTGATGTCCCGCTCGCTGGAGAAAACGTCCCGCAAGGGTGGCATTCTGTCAGCGAGGTTGACAAAGATTCAAGATGCCGAGAAGGAAGAAAACAAAGACACCGAAGTGGACGCCAAAGAAAGTTCAACTCAAGCCGACGAAGCAGCTCCATTGAATTCGCTCCAGGCCGATGATTCCGCGTGGGCGATTTTGCCGGAACAAAAAGTTCAAAACGTCTTGATCGTGACCGAGGGCAACCTGTTCCTGCGAAAGGTTTTCGAAGCCAATCCACTGGTTAACGTCACCACGGTAACCGAGATGCCCAAAGCGTTTCCGGCTAACACGTTGATTGTGCTACATCGCAGAGTCCCCAAAGTCATTCCGCCGGGCGATGTTTTTGTTGTCGATCCAATCGAAGACTGTGACCAGTGGACGATTGGTGAAACGATTGCCAACCCGATTGTGACTGAGATCAACAAGAAATCGGATTTAATGACCCATGTGCGACTGGACAACGTTGTATTGCCTGAAGCGCGTAGCATCGATTTCGCAAGTGAGCTGCAAATTTTGGCCGGCACGATTTCCCAGGAGCCGGTTTATGCGGAGATTAAGCGAGCAAGCGGAAAGTGTTTGTTGTTGAGCGTGGACCTGGATAAATCAGACCTGGCCTTTCGAACCACGTTTCCGATTATGGTGACCAACGCACTTAACTGGTTTGTCGAATCGTCTGGCGATTTACGTGAGTCGTCCGCGACGGGAGATTTGGTTTCCTGGCCAGTTGACTTGAAACCGTTGGCGGGCAAGTCGCTGATCCTGCAAAATCCTGCTGGCGAGGATTCGACGATCGCGACCTTTGGGGCTGACACCGATTCGAATCAAGCTGCCAACAACGATTCACTGACGCTGGGGCCGTTTGAGTCCAGTGGCATTTGGGCACTTGGGAAACAGGCTTTGCCGACGAGCATCAAGGCAAGCGAAGAACCGCCGATTGAACTAATCACCAATTTTGCGGTCAATATTGCCAATGAACGCGAAACAGACTTGCGGCCTACAGAAGCAATGCTGGCGATGTCCAGCGAAACCAGCTCGTTTTCAAGTTGGTTTGGCAAGCCAGTTTGGTATTACCTGATTGCGACGGCGTTGGTGTTGTTGGTTGCTGAATGGATGTTGCATCAACGCAGAGTTTTATCCTAGGAATTGATATAGGATTTTGAGTTTGGAAATTCGAAATCCAAAATTGGAAATTTGTCCAAAATTAAAATTCGAAATTAAAATTCGTTAGCTGAGTACCGACATGATACCGTTTGAAATAACTCGACCCTGGGCACTAGCGCTATTGCTGATCGCGCTACCGCTACTGGTCTTGTTTTTCAAACGCTCGCTGAGTGATTTTCCACCATTTCAACGCAAACTGTCGCTTGCGATTCGCTGCCTGATCGTGCTGCTGCTCACCCTTGCGCTGGCCGGATTCGCGTGGCTGCAAAAAACGGATGAGCAATTTTTCATTTTTCTGCTCGACGACAGTACAAGTATCAGCGACAACGGCCGCGAGAAGCTGGAAGAAGTACTCGTGGCAGCCAAAGAATCGGTTGGCGACAATCGCGTCGCTTTCCTGCCTTTTGCTTCGACCACCGGTGAAATTCGACAGGAGTTTAGCGAACAAGACGAGGCAACGACCGGCCAGGCAGCGTCCGGTCGGGCAGAAAACGAGCCAGAATCAGAACTTGAAATCGCATCGACGGAGGAACTGGCGGCCGAACAGGAACAGGAGCGGTTTCGAGATGGCACCAACATTGCGGCGGCGATCGAAGCGGCCTCGGGATACCTTTCGCCCGGTTACGTGCCGCAAATTATCCTGCTGAGCGACGGCAACCAAACGCAAGGTGACGCTTTGGCGGCGGCTTCGCAAAGCCGGGTGCCGATTTCAACGGTGGCCTTACCGCCTCGCTCTGAAAAGGAAGTTCAGCTTTCGGCTGTCAACGTTCCGGCCGAAGTCCGAGAAGGCGAGCCGTTTATGGTCGAGGTCGTGATTCAATCCAACCACGACGACGAAGGCTTAGTGGAAGTCTTTCGCGGCGACCACAAAGTCATTTCCGAAACAAAGCAACTGAAAACCGGTGAGAACCGATTCCAGTTTCAACAGTCAATTGAGCGGGAACGCTTGGCGGCTTATACGGTGCGAATCTCCAAGCTTTCCCAGGATACGCTGCTGGACAATAACATCGAGTCCGGTCTGGTTTACGCCGCAGGCAAACCTCGGGTTCTGATTGTTGAGAGTGATCCTAACTTGATTCGCGATCTCGCTTATGCACTCGAAGAGGAAGGGATCCAAACGGACATTCGTCCGCCCCAAGGCATGCCCGAGTCGCTCGCTGATCTACAAAACTATGAGCTGGTGATTCTGTCGAACGTTCCCGCGACCAAGTTGACGCAGCAGCAGATGGAAATCACCCGAACCTACGTTCAGGAGCTGGGCGGAGGGTTTATTATGCTTGGCGGTGAGCAGTCGTTTGGGCTGGGCGGCTACTACAAAAGTTCGCTCGAAGAGATTTTGCCGGTTCGAAGTGACTTTGAAAAGGAAAAAGAGAATCCATCATTGGGGATGGTGCTGGCTATCGACAAATCCGGATCGATGGGCGGCGACAAAATCGAAATGGCCAAGTCCGCGGCTCGCAGCGCAGTGGAACTGTTGGGAAAACGAGACTACATCGGCGTGGTCGCTTTTGATGGTGACTCGTTCGTCATCAGCGAGATGCAGTCGGCTCGCGGCAAGGGAAAGATCAGCGACGAGATCGCTCAAATCGATGCCGGCGGCGGCACGTCAATGTATCCGGCGATGGAGTTGGCCAATGAAATGTTGGCCGCGACGTCCGCCAAGTTGAAACACTGCATCGTTTTAACTGACGGCATTTCCTCCCCCGGTGACTTCGAAGGGCTGACCCAGACGATGGTTTCGGCCAAGATGACTGTTTCGACAGTCGCCGTTGGCGAAGGCGCTGACATCGAATTGCTCGAGTCGATCGCACAGGTGGGAAAGGGGCGACATTACTTTACGACCGACCCCTCACAGGTTCCGCAGATCTTTGCCAAGGAAACCGTCACGGCCAGTAAGTCGGCCATCGACGAGCAACCTTTTCTTCCGCAAGTCATTCGAGCTACCCACGCACTGGCCGATATCGACATGGAGTCCGCTCCTTTTTTGCTGGGCTACGTCATGACGCGGCCCAAGCCGACTTGTGAAGTAATCCTGTCGACCGAAAAGGGTGATCCGCTCCTGGCTTGGTGGAGATACGGACTGGGGATGACGGCTGCATTTACCAGCGACGCCAAGAGCCGTTGGTCAGCCGAGTGGATGACCTGGGAAGGGTTCGGGAAATTCTGGACGCAGGTCATTCGCCATACGATGCGTAAAAGTGACGCGCGCGGAATCATCGTCGACGTCCAGCGAAACGGAAAACAAACGACGTTGAACGTTGACGCGGTTGATGAGCTTGGTCAATTTTTGAATAGTGCCGATGTTGAATTGACGCTGATCAACCCCAACCTGAAACGCGAGTCGTTTCAATTGGAGCAGACGGCTCCGGGACGTTACCACACCGAGTTCGAGACCGATGCTTCGGGGGCTTGGCATATGGAGATCGCACTTAAAAAGAACGATCAAGTCATCTATCGACAGTCCCGTGGTCTGACCGTTGGGTACAGTGACGAGCTTCGTATTCGTCCAGCCAACGAAGGCCTGCTACGCAGTATTGCGGAGACTTCAGGGGGAGCCTACTTATCTGATCTCTCCGAGCTTGCTTCGGCAACCGATGCCGCACCGGTGACCCGGCCATTTCCGCTTTGGCCCTGGCTGGTGACGGTGGCGCTGGTGCTTTTGGCCCTCGACGTTGCCTTGCGGCGGATCGATTTTTCCTTGCACTTTCCATTTCGAAGTTTCGCAAGAACTACTGCATAGGAAAGTATTCGATGGAGTGAAAGGCTGTTGTTGCCGTGCCCGGCGCCCCATTCGTTTAGCGCCTTTGGCGCATTTTTAGTGTTTACGGATCGGTTGGTTCTGTCATGTAGCTGACGATTGCGATCGAGGCGAGGGATCCGAAGAATGCGGGGACAAGGTTGTAACAACTGTCGGCCAGCAGCGGGACCTGCTTCCAAACAACAACCGTTATGATCCCGACCAGCATCCCGACGATGATGCCGGGCCCCGTGGCACGCTTCCACAACAACCTCATCATCAACGCTGGCCCGATGCCGGCTCCAAGTCCCGCCCAGCCGTAGTCGAGCACGAACGTGAACACGGATCGAACTTCACCAATCGCGATCGCGGTTGCAATGGCCGCCACCAGAATCAACGAACATCGTTCGATCAGCTTGCGTGACTTCAACGACGGCGAAAACCCAAAAATTCGCTCCAGCAAATCGTGACTTACTGCTGAGGCCGAAACCAGCAGTTGCGAATCGGCGGTTGAACAGATCGCCGCCAGAATCGCGGCCAGCAGCATGCCGCCGATGACGCCTGGAATCAAATCCCCGTCTCTGGCAATCTGCGGAAGCGTGTTCTCCGGATCAGCGATGTCTCCGTAGTAAACGCGGGCAGCAATGCCCAGCAAAATGGCTCCGGCAAACAACGCGGTAACCCAGACCGTACAAATAACTCCGCCACGAAAAATGGCACGGTTATCACGAGCCGACATGAGCCGAACCAGGCCGTGTGGTTGCCCTGAATTGGCCAGCGGAATCCCTAACCACAGCGCCAGAAAACTGAACAAAGCGAATCCTGAATTGCCAGCATAGATATCGGTGAGCAGTTCTCCATCCTCTAGCGCAGACAACTGTTGCCAGAACGAATTCAACCCACCCAGATGATAAATCAACAACGCGGGAATCAACGTGACCGCGGAAATCATGAACAACGATTGAGCCACATCGGTCCACGAAATCGCTCGAAAGCCTCCGACGATTGTGTAGACAAGAATGATCGCAGCGCCGACCAGGACGCCCGTTCCATAGCTCCAGCCGAAGGTGCCGTTAAATGTTTTACCGGCAGCGTTGAGTTGAGCCGCAACGTAGGCGGTCAGCATGGACAAGACGATCGCGATACCGACGATCCTGATCCAGAACGCGCACCGTTTGGAATACTTGCCGGCGATGACATCGACTACGGTCAAGGATTCCTGGTCCACTGAGGCTTGTCGCAAGCGTGGCCCCAGCACAAACCAATTAAACGCCATCGCAAGCGAAGTCATGGGGACGACCCAGAATGCGCCGACGCCGGTTTGGTAAGCGAATCCAACCAGACCCAGTGTTACCCAACCGCTTTCCGATGAGGCGGCCGCAGATAGCCCGGCAACCCACGGCCCCAGACCTCGGTCTGCCAACAGGAAGTCAGCGTGCGTTTGCCGGGCAAATCGGGAACTGAAAATCCCAAGCGCCGCAATCGCAAGCGTGTAAAGCAAAAAACTGATGGCGACAGTATTCATGGCAAGCTAACGATAAGTCCGATCTACCGTGGAGTTTGCGACCAATTGCAAGGAGCGAACGAACGCTCTCAAGTCCCAGCGAGCCATTCATGGGAACACATATTGCCTGCGTTGAACATAGTGGGTTCCAGAGAACGAAAAACAACGCATTTCAAATGAAGCATCATGGTCAAGGCCTGACGGAAGCTGGACGGACAACACTCGCGAATGAAACATATTTAGTGGCTTCGATGTGCCATTCCTGTCAGAGACCTGCCGCCACGTAAGTCATCAGGCTTATTTAGGTTGACGTCTTTTGCCTTTTCGGTCGATGTCACAACTACAATTCGGGCACGTCCATCCGCCCCACATTCGTTGCTGATTGTTTTCAGGCCGGCGAAATTTTGGTAGCGGAGTATCACAGTCTGGGCAAGTCTTGGGCGATTGCATTAGCGCCCAAACAAAGACAGCCACACCACCGCTGATGCCGCCTACGATTCCGCCAAAAATGATTCCACTTATGATTGCGGGAGACATAGCAACTCCAACACGCCAAGACATACAACGAAAGGGTTTTACGACACCCGTCCGCAACGAAACAGACGAAGAAAGTATCCGGAGTATTGTATCAAGAGTTCAGGGCATATACAAAAATACGAGGGTGTCCGGCTCACAGGCAGACACGCTAGGGTTCATAAATGGTTTGATCGTTACCACATCGACAAACGTTTGCTGGTGTTGATTTAGATGGTGACGGCACGCCCAATTCTTCTTCCAGGCGAACCTTTTCGCCTCGACGGTGTCCGGACGGGGTGGGCTCAGACGCATTTTGACAGGTTTGTAGCATCCGGCTTTAGCCGGAACGCGTCTGGCTCGACCCCGTCCCAAGGCCTCAGGGCGGTACTTAGGAACAACGGGCATAGTTTTTCTCTTAATGGAAACACAAACGTGAGATTTCAGTTCACGATATTTTCTTTTGGTGTTGGCGTTCGATTTGGAAGCGATCGAGCCTCCATTTAGTGTTGCGCTAAAGCGGCTTGCATCGGCAGCTTTAATCGCTGCATGCATGGCCTGTCTCGAAGACCGATTCGCTTTAGCGCCCTTCTTTTTAATCGCAAATCCAGCACTTACTTGTAGCCTGGATTTTGCCTTCTCAAAAAACCAAACACTGTTGTTTGCTGCGCTGCGATGAACGTGCGCGGTAAGCTGAAGGAAAGAAGTATGTCTACACTTAAGAAGCGACAATTGAAAAACGTTAACTATCCAGTCCAGCAAGTTCGTAACGTCGGCATCTCGGCTCATATCGATTCCGGGAAAACAACGTTGACCGAACGGATGCTCTACTACAGCGGTCGCATTCACAAGATGCGCGAAGTCCGCGGCGGCGATGGTGGAGCAACGATGGACTTTGATGACATCGAGAAACGGCGCGGGATCACGATCTCGTCGGCTGCGACTCGCGTCGTCTGGGAAGATCATGCGATCAACGTCATCGACACACCGGGCCACGTCGACTTTACTGTCGAAGTCGAACGAAGCCTGCGCGTGCTCGACGGTGCCGTACTGGTGTTGTGCGCCTCGCGCGGTGTGCAAAGTCAATCGTTAACGGTGGATCGACAGATGAAACGTTATCGCGTTCCGCGGATCGCTTTCGTCAACAAAATGGATCGCGTCGGTGCCAATGCCAACGCGGTGCTCGACGATATGAGAAAGCGGCTTAATGACAACCCGGTCGCGATCCAGTTGCCGATGGGCGCTGAAACGGCGTTCGAAGGTGTGATCGATTTGGTTGCAATGGAAGCTGTCTGGTTCGACGGTGAGCATGGTCAATCTGTGCGCCGAGGCGTGATACCGGATCAGTTCGGTGGGCTGGCTCAGGCCGCTCGCGCGGGCATGTTGGAAGCGTTAGCGATGCTCGATGACGATTTAATGGACATCATGCTGGCAGGTGAAACGCCGTCGGCAGACCAAATTAAATCTGTCATTCGAAAGAACACGCTGGCCTTAAACGTCACGCCGGTGTTGTTCGGAACAGCGATGAAAAACAAGGGCGTGCAGGAAGTGCTTGATGCCATCAACGCTTATCTTCCTGCGCCAAACGAAAGAGAGGTGATTGGAAATGACATTTCACAAAACGAAGTGCAACTTGTTTGCGACGCAGATCAGCCAGCCGTTGCGATGGCTTTCAAAACCGTCGTCGAAAAGTTTGGACAGCTGACGTTTGTGCGAATCTACCAGGGCTCCATTAGAAAAGGAGACCAGTTGGTCAACGTTCGCACTGGCAAGCCCGTCCGGCTGGGACGACTGGCGCGAATCCACGCTGGCGATCGTCTGGATATCGACTTAGCCCAAGCGGGTGACATCGTTGGTGTCGTGGGAATCGATTGCTTTTCTGGTGACACGTTTGTCAAACCAGGACTGGATGTGCGATTGGAATCGTTTGTGGTTGCCGAGCCGGTGGTTGAGTTGTCGATCGTCCCGAAGAATCGGGAAGACACCGACAAACTTGCTTCCGCCTTGGCTTGTCTAGCCAGGAACGATCCGACATTCCGCGTTTCAACAAGCTCCGATTGCGGTGAGACGTTGATCGCCGGGATGGGGCAACTGCATTTGCAGGTCTGTGTCGAGAAAATTGAAGGGCTTGGTTGTCCTTGCATTGTGGGTCAACCGAACGTGGCGTATCAAGCGCGTCCCAGTGTCGCGGTCGATTTTGAGCATCAGCTCAAAAAGATGACCGGCGGTCCGGGGCAGTTTGCTCAGATCATCGGACGGTTGGAACCTTTGGTTGGCGAGGAGGAGGCGTTTTCGTTCGAGCACTCGATCACAGGTGGTCGAATCGAACAACGCTACATTCCGGCTGTCAGCAAGGGCTTTGAAGAAGCACTTAAAGGTGGACCGTTGGGCGGATTCCCGGTTGCGGGAGTTGCGATGAAGTTGACTGATGGAAAGCAGCACGAAAACGATTCTTCGGAACTCGCGTTTCGCAACTGCGCCAATCAGGCGATGCGGGAAACGAT
>CAYSQZ010000036.1:0-31368 GCA_964433035.1 uncultured Pirellulaceae bacterium
GGCCAAGCTTTAGTTTTGGCTTTCACAATGTTCTTCGTTAAAGTGGCACTGACGATTGCCACGGTTACCATGTCGTTATCCCGACAGGACCGATGAACAGTTTTTCGATGGTTTGCTTCCACTAAAATCTTGCTGCCGGTTTTTCTTATCTGGTAAACGCGAGGAAGTGTTGAAACGCAGAGGCACAGAGCTCACAGAGTAAGCGCACGACAAACTCTGTGTCCTCATGCTTCGGTGTTTTTACATCCTTCGGAAATCAATAAACGCGATTTGCGACGGTTGTGTTGCGCCAAGATAAAGCCTGTCTTTGTCGCGAAGCCTCAAGTATTTCCCCTCGGTGTTTTTACTTTCCGATGCAGTAGAGGAATTTGTTGCTGCGCAGGAACAACTGATTTCCACTAATCGCAGGCGTGCCGTTGAATTCAGAGTCGTCGTCTGCAATCTTGTTGCGGCTGACAAGCTCGTATTTCGGAGTTGTCTTGATCACGAACGTTCCAGAACTGCGGCTGACAGCGAACATGTGGTCTCCAGCGAATACCATCGATGCAAAGAACTTAATCCCTCGGCCACCTTTGACGCCAGCGACTCGATTGCGATAGATCCGCTCACCGGAGTCTGCCTTGACGCAATAGGCAATACCTTTTTCATCGATCCAATAGAGATGCTTGTCACTGAGTATGGGTGTGGATACATAGGCCGTGTCGCGAGTATTCCAAAGAACATGAGACTTGGTAACGTTTCCTTTCCCACCGACTCGGATCGCCATGCTTCCCACGCTGCGGAAGCCACCGTAAATATACACGACGTCGTTGTCCACGATCACCGACGCGTTCGATTCGCCTTCAAACTGGTTCGTTGCGTACCACTTTTGTGTTCCGTCATTCGGATCCAAACCGATCACTCGTTTGGGAACAGGCAATACCAATTCGACGTCGCCATTGGCTGCGGTTACCAAGTTTGGCGTTGCATAGGCCAGCTTGGCATCGGTACTGAATTCCCATTTTGTTTCGCCGTCGGATTTCGCGATTGAAAACACTTTGCCACACTCTTCAATCGCGTTCAAAATTATATTGTCACCAAATAGAATAGGGCTGGCTGCTGACCCCCATCGAGTTTCATTGGTTTTATATTCGATTTTCTTTTTCCAAAGTTGTTTGCCGTTAAGGTCGAATGCGAAAAGGCCAAGCTTACCTAAGAAAAAATAAACGGACTTGCCATCTGATACTGGCGTGTTGGTGGCGTAGCCGTGATTGGTAATAAAACTCTTGTAAGGGTCTTCATCGGCGATGCTCGAATTGTCAAATGATTTCTGCCACAGTATTTCTCCGTTGGAACGATCAAAGCACAACAAGTGTCGCATGAGGTCTTCGATTTTCCCTTCGGATTTGTCGCCGTAGCCTGAGTAGCAAGTTAGAATAACTTTATCGCCAACGATGATCGGCGACGAAGCACCGGGGCCGGGCAATTCCACTTTCCACTTGATGTTCGTGTTAGCATCCCACTCAACTGGAAGATCGGCGTCGGCACTGGCAGCAGATCCACTTGCACCTCGGAATTGCATCCAGTCTTGCGCTTCAAGTCGGCTGTGTTGCATCAGAACAATTGCAACCAACAACAAAGCCAGGCTAGCAATATGAAACGTTAGGGGCTTTTGCTGATTCATCGAAATATCCAAGCGTGTTACAAAGAAACATACAAGCCAGCGGGAAGGGCTACGTTGTGCAGAGTTATAACGTAAACAACTTTAACGCGTAGAACTAGCGACGATGCGTACCACAAGCTGGCCAAGAATGGCTGCTTTGTCTGCCTGTTGGGAGGGGCGGTTACTGCATAAGTTCTGCAGTTGGTTCACGCCCTACTTGGATCTGGAGCCGGTTTCTAACGGTTGTAACGACTGCAGGATCGTCTTTTGTTTGGCTCCGATTCGATTTGATCGGAGGGAAAAATCTGCGTAATTGGGCCCAAACGTGACCTAAATTTGGATAGCGTTTTATAATTCTAACCTCTTGGATATTTCCAGTGATCATCAAAGCCACCCAGCTCACACAAACGAATCAGACTCAGTCTTCTGAGTCGTCAGCTTCCCTCGACACAGTAAAAGTTTTGCACTTAATCAATGGAGAGCACTTTTCAGGTGCAGAGCGAGTTCAAGATCTATTGGCGATGGCAATGCCGCAGTTCGGCTATGAAACAGGATTTGCGTGTGTTAAGCCCGACAAGTTTCCGGGTGTTCGCGAGTCGCAGGATTGTGAATTGTTCGAAACGAAAATGAATTCGAAATTCGATATCTTCTGTGCACGCAGAGTCGCCAAGGTTTTTCGCGACAACAACTACAAAATCATACACGCACACACCCCTCGGACTCTATTGATTGGTCGATTGGCTTCGATACAACTTAAGTGCCCGCTTGTCTATCATGTTCACAGCCCTGTTGGTCGCGACTCAGATCGTGGCTTTATTAACAAGCTCAATTTGGCGATGGAAAGTTGGAGTCTCAATGGCGTCGATCGAATGATTTGCGTTTCCAACAGTTTGGCCGGCTACATGGAAAAAGAGCTTGGTCATGACGGTGATAAAATCCGTGTCGTCTCTAATGGTGTGGCCGCGATCGATGATCTGCCAACTCGAGAATTACCTGGCAAAAGGTGGACCATTGGCACGATGGCGTTGTTTCGCCCACGCAAAGGAACTGAGGTTTTGCTCGATGCTTTGGCGATTTTGAAAAGCAAAAACATCGATGTCACTTTACGAGCCGTAGGGCCGTTCGAAACTCCCGAGTACGAGAACGAGATTATGGCACAGGTTGAAAAGCTTGGGATTGGTGACATGATCGAGTGGACCGGGTTCCAAACCAACGTCAATGAACAGCTTCGCAAGATGGACGTGTTTGTTTTGCCAAGCCTTTATGGTGAAGGCTTGCCCATGGTGGTTCTGGAATCGATGGCCAATGCAATTCCTGTCGTCGCCAGTCGCGTTGAAGGAATTCCTGAAGCGGTTCGTGACGGGATTGATGGTTTGATTTTCGAGCCGTCCAATCCTCAGGATCTAGCGGACAAACTCGAATCACTAATCGGCGACAACGATCGTTGGAACGAGATGAGCCAAAGCGCTGTCGAGCGTCAGCGGAACGAGTTGTCAGATATCAGCATGGCTCGCGGTGTAGCATTGGTTTACGACGATATATTGAAGTCGTAAACTTTCCAGCAGCGGCATTTGGACATAAATTGGCGCGCTGGTTGATCAGGTGATTCCATTACGTACGGGCCAGATGAATCTAAGCCGCGCGGCGATATTGGTTTGGCTGGGCTTGTCCAGTCGTTTGAGGTTGAAGCTGCGGCGTCTCCGGCGTTGTTCCGACATGTCGCAGACGCTGGCCAATGATCGACTCGCTCAAGTCAATTAGCTTTTCAGCGTAATCACAGAACCGATACCGAGTGTGAACCCGTTCAAGCGAACGTTCTCGAAGACCCGCTGCAACTTCAGGTTGAGCGGCGAGCATCCGAATGACGTTGGCTGTTTGATCGTAGTCGGCGTAAGGCACGATGATGCCTGCTCCGTTGTCGATCGCTTCAGGCGCTCCGCCAGAATTAGCGAAGGCAATAATCGGCAGACTTGCAGCCATTGCTTCATGAATCACGCAGGGGAACGGATCGACACGTGACGACATCAAGAATGTATCCGCTCCCGCAAAATACGGCTCTACATTTGGCCGCTCGCCAATAAAGTGCACAAAATCCCTGGCTCGAGACTTATCGATATCAAGTTGAACGTAATGAATCGTCGAGTGCGTCCATCGCGGGCCTTCACCAACCCAGACAAAATGGATCGGTGTTTTAGAATGATTTGTCTCAACGACCTTGCGGGCGATCGCCGCGAAGTGATCAATTCCTTTGCGCAAGTCAAGCGTTCCACAGCCAAGCACGATGAATGCGTCGCTGGGTAGAGAAAGCTCTTTGCGGATTTGGGTGTAAGCTTTCTCTCGAGAAATCCCGGATCCAAAATTTGGGTCCAGCAGGCCCTGGGAAAGCACAACCGATTTGCCTTGAGGCAACGGAGTCTTGGCATCGGCAGCATCGCGTACTGCGTGGGCGGGAAACACAACTTTTTTAGAAGCGTCAAACGCGAATTGATAATCTTCTTCACTGTACGAAGACGGGAGTTCGTGAACCAGAGACACGCACGGGATGTCACGTTTGGATATCTGATCGGAAATAAACCTCGACTCCATGCTGTTGCAGATCGCCAGAATTGGCGGATTGTCTTTCTCCCGTGCGATCGCGGCGGCAACTCGCTTTTTGATTTCATCTCGATTGTCGTTGGTGGTGTTAAAACAATCGGTGGTTGAGTATTGTTCGAAATCGGTCGCCAGATGTCCGCCTGACCTTAGTAGCGACTCGCATTGAATGTCGCAGTTCTCGCTAAAGTGTTTGAGAATGTTGAGGATGATTTTGGGAGCACCTGTCCGGGTCGCTTCGTGGGAAACAAAGAGGACTCGTCGGCGCGGGGGTGCCTGGGGTGTTCGGTCTTTTTTTTGTTTTCGAAAGAGTCTCATAAGGCTTCCTGACACTTCTGGATTGGTGGGGACCAATTTAGTAAGAAGGCGTGTGTGTTTTTAATGCATCTTTGTGTGTGACAATCTTTGAGGAAAGCAAGTTCTCGGCGCTAGCCGAAGAATTTGCGGCGCGGGAGAGTATCAACATGTGCGTGAGAACGAAAGGCCACACTGGAATTGAGGCGGCTGTTCGGCTCGTTGCTAGCGAACGCTGAAGGCACGCTTGATCGATAATGCTGATGCTAACTGCGATCTGGTGCGAAAGAGAAAGAAAGATCTAAGCAGATTTCTTGAACAGCACCTGGAACTGTTCCGAGTTCTCGCTGGCGTCTGCGACGGAACTGTCATGCACGATTTTTCCCAGTTCCATCACGATCACACGATCAGCCAAACGCAGGGACGATTGGCGATGTGTGATCACAAACGTGGTTCTTCCCTTGATAAACTCGGCAAGCGAATCATGGATAACGCCTTCGGATTGCCCGTCGATCTGACTTGTGGCTTCGTCAAGAATCAAAATCTTCGGGTCTGCCACAATTGCGCGGGCGATCGCGACGCGTTGACGCTGCCCCGCGGAAAGCGACTTGCCGTCGTCACCGACATCGGAATGATAACCTTTTTCAAGTTCATCCACGAAATCATCAATTCGGGCAATTTTGATCGCGTGCAGGATCTCCTCTTCGGTTGCTTCGTGTTTTCCGTAGGCTATGTTCTCCCAAAGTGTGCCCTTGAACAGCACAGAGTCCTGGGTCACCCAGGCGATCTGCGAGCGGACTTTTTTGGGGTGCATTTGCCGGATATCTTTTCCGTCGATTAAAACCCGACCGAGGTGTGGATCGTAGAAGCGGGCCAGCAGATTCATGAGCGTCGATTTGCCCGAACCATTTCCGCCGACAATTGCAATCGTCTGACCAAAGGGAACGGTCAGGTTTAGCTTTTTGATTACCGGTTGACGTGGGAGGTAAGTAAAAATCACGTCTTCGAATTGTACGCTTTCCTGATGCTCAGGAACCGCAATTGGGTTTTCCGGAGCCCCGATCAGCGGTGGACGGCCAAAGGTTCGAAACAGATTGTCACACGCCGTGCCGCCTCGGACGATCACGTTGATGATTTCGCTCATCTTGCGTGCAGGGTCCGCAGCTCCAGCGAGCATCGCATAAAACATCAACAGCATCGCCGGCTTAATCGGAGTGTCACTGATCTTGATAAAGTCAAAAAGATAGGTCTGCTGGTTGAGCACCAAATAGGCACCAACGAGCATCGAAAGTGAAATCGAAACGATGCTCAGGACTTCAGTGATCGGTCGCAAAAGCGAGTCATAGAGTGCGATTCGAAGCTGCATTTGATACAGCGTTCTTGAGTTTTCTTTGAAACGCCGACGCTCGGCCCGTTCGCGATTGAAAATTCGCACCGTTTTGACGGCTTTGAAAGTCTCGATCAACGTCTGGAAAACATCGGCCATGCCGGCGATTTCGACTTCTGTCGATTTCTTCATCCGTCTGGAAACACTGTGAATCAGAAACGCCCCGGCGGGCACGATGATCAATGAGATGATCAACAGCGGGAACGAGATCCAAGCCGCAAAGGCAAGGCAAGTGATCATTTTGAGCGGTTCACGCAGGCACTTCCCATAGAACATGCGCAAGCCAGAACTGATCATTGTCATGTTGTATGACAGGTGGGTCATCATATTTGACGTGCCGATCAAATCGATTCGCCGTTGGTCCAGTTCCAGCGCTTTGCGGTAGTAGATTCGTCGCAAGTCGTAGACCGTTTTCTCGGAGACACGCGCGTCGAGAATCGCACTGATTACCAGTAGGATGCCTTTGAATACTGAAACGCCCAATAGCCACGCCAAAGCGACGACCAAGGTTTGAAACGCTGAATCGGGAGCGTATTTTTGAACGTAAGGTTGAACGTCGCGATACCACTGAAGCGACTTTTCCTCAGCAGCAATCCGGTCCTGCTTTAAATCCAGCTTGTTGGCGATCCTGGAATCTTGGGTTTCCTCAAATTCGTTCTCAAGAGCCAGAACCTCGTTCTTGACCGATAGCAGATTCTGCTCGCCGTTTTCGATCTCATGCTCGATCCAGGTAATCGCCGTTTCGCCTTCCAACACGATTTTGACGATTGGAAAAACGGTCGTGATGCTGGCGCTCCAGATTACCGCGATCAGCAAGGAGCATAAAAATGCACCGAGGATCGTCCAGCGATATCGCAGAGAATGGCCAACGGCCTTGAAAAAGGGCTTCATCCGTGAAGGTCTCTTTTGCAGATCAGTCGAAGTTTTTCAGGAAAACCAATTTGAATTTCCCGGGATAGTGCAATTATTCGACGCTGGCGTCAATAACAATCGTGCGGTTTGCGACTAAGCAAACCTGCCTTGAGCGATGTATCGGCATCGCAGGCATGCAAGTCAACGTCGTCGTACTAGCGCGGTACAATCGGGGTTGGCGGTTAAACTTGCGATTGGCAAAGTGATAGCATGTTGGCAGCATTTATTTATTGGCAAACCGACGCGTAATAGGATTTTGCATCAACTCGAACTCGATGCTTGTAGTACCGGCTTTAGCCGGAATCGTATCCTGCCGGCTAAAGCCTTTAATTACCAACGGGCTGGTAGCTTGATGCAAAATCCTAGTAAGCGAGGAAGAAGCGGCAAATGGCTTTGGCCTCGCTTACGCGTCGGGTTTCCACTGCGCTTATTTTGCCAAGCGTATGGGTGCTGGCTGAATAGATCTATTCAGCCAGCACCAGCGTATGAACAAATCACAGCCTTGGAGTCAAAGGCGACTATGAACAAGATGCGGCCTCTTCGAGTGACTAGCCGATTCGCAGGTTAGACTCGATGCGGCGAAGCACTTCTTTGGCTTGATAGACCGAATTGGACACCGCGATCCCTTCGTCATTTTGAATCCAATTTGCGACTTTGCGTTCGGCCGCGATCACGGTGCTATGGCTTCGACCGCCAAAATAGTCGCCGATTTCAGAAAACGCTGAAGCGGTGTACTGTCGAGACAGATACATTGCCAGCATTCTGGCAGCACAGATTTTCTTGCGGCGACTGGAAGACTTAAGTTCATTGGGCTCAATACCACAGAACTCGCAGACGGCCTGTTCAATCGAAACCATCGAGGTACAGTTGGGACCCGAAAGCGAAAATAGATCCTGAAGTACCTTTTGAGCGACTTCTGGCGTAACCGGCTTTCCAGTCGAAATCGAATAGGCGTACAGCCGGTTGATTCCTCCATACAATCTTCGCACATCACGGGTCAGTTGCTCGCAGACCAAACGCATGACGCTGATGGGAAGCTGAAAATTACGCTGAGCGCACACTCGTTTAACAATGTGCAGCCGTCCCTCAAAATCGGGATACTCCAAGGGAGTAGTTAAACCTGCTGAAAGTCGGGCACTAATGTCGTTGCCAAGATGACCAAGCTCTATTGGTGGGCGATCCGACGAAACGACGACCTGTTTGCCAGTTCGAATCAAATTGTCGATCGTATGCTGGAACTCTCCCAGCGTGGCTCGTTTACCAGCCAGGAATTGAATATCGTCAATCGCCAACAAGTCGAGATCCCGATACTTTCGACGAAACATTGGCAAGCCGCTGCCACCGCGTAACGAACCGACGAATTGACTGGTGAACTGTTCGGCTGACAAGAAAACACAACGCTTCTTTTTCAAGCGGCGGCGGAAATCATTGGTCAACGCTTCGAGCAAATGCGTTTTTCCGCTTCCCGTGGAGCCATAGATAAACAAAGGGGAAAATTGACCGGGTTGTTGGAACAACTGGGATACGCCCGTTTGTACCAATTGGTTTCTTTCACCAAACCAGAACGAATTAACGCCTTGGTAAAGATGCCTTCGGCTCGAGCGATTCTCAGAAGCTTTCGGACGAAATTCATTGATCGAGATCGGCTCGGAGGGAAGCGGAACTTCGTCAGAGGGCTCGGGTTGGTCGATCGAATCTACTGTCGCCTTGGAATCTTGATCGGCTTGGGAAACTTTGCCGTCGCAAGATTGCTGGTTAGATGGCGATGCTTTACCAACGACCAAATACTGCAGCTCATATTGAGGGCCGGCTACCCGATCGACTACTTGCCGAATCGCCTGGCCAAAGCTGTTTTGAATTCGTAGCAGTGAAAACTCATTTTCTGCATAAATCAAAACTGCCGGGTTTAATTCGTCAGTGTTACAAACAAAGGACCGGCGGGAAAACCAAAGATTGAATCTAGCTGTTCCGATTTGTTCGGCTACCTGAGTGGCGATCGCAGGCGCCGTGCCTTGATCGTTGGCTATCTTTCTTTCAGTGGAATCCTGAGTCGACAAAGTCAGTCCTGACATGATCGGCCCGCTCGTGAAGCACTGTGGTTGGCTGGCTTGGAGAGGCCAGGATTACCCAAGGAAGTGCTTCGCCAAAAGCGCCCATTGTTTTATTTTGATCAACTCACATCGTGTGAGTTGTGATGTTCCTTAAAGCGAAGGACCAGATTCTAAGACTGCTAGCAATTGTGTCAAACCATTACTTTTGAATTATCACGAAGTTGGATTTAATCGCTTGTTTGAAGGCAGAGTTTTTAAAATACACGGCATAGTTTACGCGCGCTTTTTTTGAACCGAGAGAATTTAAACGGTGGATAAATTGTCAAACACTCAAGCGAGTTTCGAACGCTCGTGATCTCGCCGAAAAATGACGAGCTTGAAGTCCCACAAGTAGACTCTTGGAAAACAAGATAGGCAATTTGCCTTTTAGCTTTTTCGCTGTTTTGTCACGACTTAACCGGAGACTGAAGCGTAAGGAAGGAGAGTCGACGAAAGAATTAGAATTGTCAGCTTAGGCGTCCACGGCAAAAAAGAACAACATTTTTGCAAACAAAAAACTTAGCTACTTGACAGTAATCTATTGAGCCCTCAACGATCCCTCGATCAACGAATGGAAATCCTGGCTTAACACCGATTTTCCCGCAGGATTGTTGATTTCAAGAACAATCGCGACCTGTTGAACAGGGTTGTCAGTCTGAATTACCGTCGGATGTTGCATCAATAGCCCTCCCGTCGTCGTCCGTTTTTTCTGAGCGATGTAGAAACCGGCCCAGTGTGTTTGACGCGGGCGAAACTGGTAACGCTGGGTCAGTAAATTCACTAACTTTGTCGCATCGCCAGTCCAGCCACGAAACGTGATCCGTTGGACGCGTTGGCTCGCATCGAGGTAGTAAGTCAAAGAGCCGTGGAGATCCCAGGAATTAGTCCCCGTGATCAGTGCAACCCGCAATCCGTGAAGGTTTCGTTCTCCTGGGCTAGTCGAAACTCGCTTCCACCGCTGTTTAATCCAGTTTTGGTTCACATCAAACCGAAAGATCTCCTCGAAGTTCGTGACCGGCAGGAAGTCCAAGGGTTGGGCATTGAGGTCTGGACCATGAGCGTTGCCAGTAAGCACAAATGTTTGAGCCGCCCCGTAGTCGGGCGTCCACTGACTAAGATCTGGGGGGAGCCCCTGCCCCGGCAAAACGCCTACTGGCGGCACGTTGGGGAACCCGATTTGGTGCGTTGGTTGTTGGAGCGCCGGATTGTCTAACGCAGTCAAATTTGGATTACCGAGCGGCGCACTCTGCGAGTTCAACGGATGGCTAGTGTTTGAGCCGATGGTTGCGTTGGCTTGGTAAAATGGATTGGCTCCATTTGGACGCCGAAGATTTCCCAGGCTTTGCGAGCTGGGAAGAAACGTCGGTCGCCCTGCACCGCCGTATCCGGCTTGGTAATTTGTAGGACCAGTCCGGACACCAGCCCGTTTTGTATTCGATTTCGAAAACAAGAATGGTGTCGCCACAATGAGGGCGAGAATTGACGGAACTAAAAGTGAGCGAAGCATCTTTGTCTCTTCGATAAAACGAACCATTGTCGTTATCGAACATCACGCTAGCGATCATGCACCGTCACTTTTTTCGGCTCATCTTCAGTAAAAAAGCTTAAATCGTCGCGAGCAATGTAAACAAGACAGGTTGCAAACACATTTCGGTTTCAGGTGAATTGACGCTCTTTTGGGTTACTCAAAACTGACAATCAGTTGAAGCAAACGGACTGTTGCCGTCGTTATAGCTGTTAGGGTTTACCAAGCAGTTTGCCAAGCGGTGATTCCGGGCAAAATCAAAAGCGGTTACCATGCTTGTATGCAAATGGTAACCCGAAGCGTCATAGGATTTTGCATCAAGCGATACAAACCGTTTGTAGTACCGGCTTTAGCCGGCTGGATACTATTCCGCCTAAAGGCGGTACTACGAACATCACATTCAAGTTGATGCAAAATCCTAGGAACTTCAGTGATCCCTATTTCCTCGCTCACGCGTCGGGATGTCAGTAAAATGACAGCCGCTCCGCCTCTCCGCGAACGTGGCGCGCCTTGCGCTTCTTTCGCGAAACCAAAGGCGACCGACCCAACTCAATCTCGCCGTCCACCATCATCTTCATGACCACTAACAATTACGAAGACTATCGTTGGTTGATTTCGGCTCAAGCCGCGCCGATTCTGACCGAAACCCAAATCGCGATTGAGAACCGAGTCAATGCGTTAACGATCGCCAAGAAATTGAGAAAACAGATTTCGGCGGAACGGTCGGCATTGGTGATGGAGCAGGCACAGCTTCGCATTCGCGGAAGAAAAAAGTTTTCCCACCCTGAAAATATGTTTTTTACCCGGCGCGGGTTGGAGCAGTCTTCGGGGGAGCTTATCGCGCAATACAAAGCGATGCGGTTTGCGGGCCTTAAAAACGTTGCGGACATCTGCTGCGGCATCGGTGGAGATTTAATCGGGCTGAGCAAACGTGGTATCCGAAACAATAGTTTAGAACTCGGGCTTGGCTCGACTGATGAAATCGACGCTGGCAACCTCACAACGGTCGGTATCGACAGCAATGAGCTAACCAGTATTTTCGCTCGATGCAATCTCCAAGCCAGCGGGTTGGAGTCGGCAATGAACCAGGTTAAACAAACCGATTTTGACAAGTTTGAGATTGGCTCGATCGACGGCATGCACATTGATCCAGATCGCAGGAAGAGTGATCGAACTGTTCATGGAGATCGTTTTAGTCCTTCGCTGGAGTCAGTTTTTAAGCGAGTCTCAAAGCAATGCTGCATGGCGATCAAAGTTGCTCCAGCGACTCCTGTGGCAGACTATTTCCCGAAAGATATTCACAGGGAGTGGATCGGAGATCACCGTGAGTGCAAGCAGCAGATTATTTGGGCGGGGCCATTTTCGAATCAGCTGGGATTAAACAACGCAACCAGAACCGCGACGTACATTGGCAGAAATGGAAGGGTAAGTCAGATTTCAAGCAATGAAGCAGACTTGGATCAACCGCCACAGATGTTCGATTCGATTCAAAAGTTTTTGTATGAGCCGCATGCTGCCGTCCTGGCTGCGGGAATGACCGATGTGCTTGCCCGAAAGTATGGCTTGGGGCGATTTACTTCACAGGTTGTTTATC
Source organism: uncultured Pirellulaceae bacterium (assembly GCA_964433035.1). Taxonomy (GTDB): domain Bacteria; phylum Planctomycetota; class Planctomycetia; order Pirellulales; family Pirellulaceae; genus Mariniblastus. Next base: position 12,037 of record CAYSQZ010000036.1, read on the forward strand.
TAACTGGCGATCAAGTCACCGACGACCCACTGCTGGCTCGTTTTGAAGTTTTGCAAATTCTGCCAATGAGTCTTCGCCAAACAGCCAAGGTTCTGAAGTCACTGGATGTCGGTCAGGTGGAAGTCAAAAAACGTGGCATCGCTACCGCCACCTTTGAACAGTACTGCCGTATGAAACTATCCGGTCCCAACAAGGCGACTCTGATTTTGACGCACCTGGGCAAAAATCCGATCGTTGTCATCGCCAAGCGCGACGGAAACGAATTTCAGATTCCCTCGTAGGTTCGGTTTGCAATCGAACTCAGTATCTTGTTGATCAAGCCTGCGACTTTGATGGGAAAATGCGAGCGATGTAGCGCGAGAGTCTACCGCGTTCGGTTCTGACAACTGGTTTTGCGTCCAAGCGAATGAACCAGACCAGCAGCATCACCCCCACTATCGACATCATGATGCCAGGAATAATGGCATATTGGTAGTTCTCTCCGTTGGCTGTATACAGCAACTGATTGAGAACCAGAGAGTTTTCGATGACCGTGCCTTTGGCTGAAGAAAGCAGAACGGCCAAGCTGTTATGGGTCATGTGGAATAAAATACAGGGAATAATACTACGCGTTTGAACCGCGATCACGCCCAAAATCATTCCCACAACAAACGTGATTACTGTCTGTTGGATTACGCCATGAGCGATTCCAAAGAGCAAACTCGTAATCAAAATTGCTTGCCATTTGCTCTTTAGCGACTGTAAACCAGAGAGAATGAAACCGCGAAACGCGAGTTCTTCAAGCACCGCTGGAGCGACTGCAAACACAAGGATGATCGCCCACATTCCAGGCGCCGAGGTAAGAATGTTGGAAACGACTTTCTCCAGCTGAACCAGATCGCCACTGGGTGGGTAAATTTGCATTACCAAACCGGTGAACCAGGTCATTAGCGGATTGAGGAATATCGCGGCCAGAATCGCAGCCGATGCCATTGGCAGGCTGCACCCGCGAAGCCGCAGTGAAAGCGCTGCATTGCGAGTTAGGATTAGTGCCATCATCACCGCGGGCACTGCGATTGTTGCGACCAGAATGATCACGGTCTGGATTGCGAATCCGTTGAACGAGCCAGGCGCCTGAACTGCAAAGCCGATAAAGAACTTGGAAACCAAAATAACCAGTGCACACAGAATCGCACTGCCAATCGACGGCAGTTGATCCCGCTCAGACATTATATGTTTGAACCATGAACCCAGAGTGACGCGCTCACTGGCAGGGAACAGAACCGTTTCGCTGTTGAATTGACTAACTACCCAGCGAATCGAAAGCCAGCAGCAAATCAAGGTAACGGCACACACCGGTCCCGCGAATTTCGCGCACTCGGCATACTGGCCTTCGATTAAACCGCGAAGCATCAACATCAAACCACTCACGGGAATCAAGCTGGTTCCAAAATCAAGCCGCGCCGCAGGAAGCATCGGTACCATCATCAGCGGCATCGAGATCATCATCAGTGGAACGAGATAATACTGTCCTTCTTTACTACTGCGGGCAAACGCCGCCGCCGCCAGCGCAACTGCACTGAACAACGCCGAGATTGGAATTAGGGCCAGTAACAACCAACCGATCGATGCCAGAGGAGGAGCGCCCATTGGCAGCCCGCCTCCCATCGAGGAGCCCATTCGTGACATGACAAAGAGCCCCGTGAATCCCATACTCAATAAGTTCAATATCGATGTCGCCATGCTAAAGCTAATCACCGTTAGCAGTTTTCCAATCGCGATCTCTGAGCGACCTGCCGGGCTGCTGAGCAGCGTTTCGAATGTACCGCGTTCTTTTTCGCCCGCACACAGGTCGATCGCCGGGTAGAACGCACCGGTGAGCGACCAGATCATGATGATGAAGGGTAGGATCTTTGACCACACGGCGGCTTGTTTGCCAACGTCGTTGGCCACGTCAGCCTGTGTAACTCCGACACCAGTGACTAGCGACAACGGAACATCGTGAGACGCGAGCGTTTGTTTGATCGTTTTGATTTTCCAACTTTGCAGCGCTTTATTGAAACGTTCAGCGCCCATTCGGGATTTGTCGTTGGCCGAATTGAGAAAAATGTAAATCGAAGTCTCTGGTTGTTCAGGAACAGACGCGGCCGCCAGTTCGGTGTCAGCGTCCTCATCGTTTTCGAGATTCTTGGAGCGTCGCTGTGAGCCTGGGATTACGACGGGCGAAGGGATAATGACTGCCACATCGAAGCCACGTTTCTTCATCTCGGTCTTGATCAACTCATCAACCAAAGCCGCACCGCTGGGAATGTCGGTTTGTTCACGCAGTTGTTTGACGATTTTCTGGAATTCAGCGTCAGCTCCGTCAGATGCTTTGAGTTGGATCAAAGCCTGTTCTTCCGGGGTTACGAATTCGGGGTTAATTCCACCGTCGAGCAAAAAAGCCGGCTCTGTTGGCATGTTTTCTGCGCCCACGATCCAGACTTTAGTCGGATACTCGCGCATGAACTGTCCGACTTGAAGCATCGCCATGCCCATCAACGGATATAACACCAGCGGCATAAGTGCGACAGTGAATAACGTACGGCGGTCGCGCAATTGGTCACGCAGCTCGCGTCTGAAAATCAGTTTTACGTTTTCCCACTTCATGGCTGAGATATTTTCGTTGTGTGCGTGTCGTATTGTTGTTGCTGATCCAAAATCCAGATGCCTGGCCGCGCTACCTGATCACCGCGTTCTCTGCTTCGTGTTGCTGCTCAGAGACGGAAATCATTTGATAAAATAGTTCTTCAAGGTCATTTTGTTCGTACTTGCCAGCCAGTTCAGCGATTGTGCCTTCGGCCAAAATGTTACCGCGATTCATGATTGCTACGCGGTCGCAAAGACGTTTGACTTCGCTCATGATGTGAGACGAAAAGATCACGCACTTTCCTTGTTCGCAAAGTTGCTCGACGGTTTTCAATACTTCACGAGCAACCAAAATGTCGAGCCCTGACGTGGCTTCGTCGAAAACCAGGACGGGAGGGTTGTGAACCATCGCCCGAACGATTGAGACCTTTTGTTTCATTCCGGTCGACATTTTGCTGCAGAGAACGTTTCGAATTTCGTTCATCTGAAACTTGTCGAATAATGTTTCCATCCGGATCTGAAGTCGCTCGGGGGCCATGCCATAAAGCTGGCCGAAATACTGGACCATTTCCCAGGACGTCATGCGATCGTAGATTGCCGTGTTGCAGGAAACGAAACCGATCTGTCGACGAACCAATTCAGGTTCAGAGGTGACGTCGAATCCGTTAACAACGACGGTTCCGCTAGTCGGTTTTAGAACGGTGCTCAAAATTCGCAGCGCTGTTGTTTTCCCAGCGCCATTGGGACCCAGCAACCCATAAATTTGTCCAGGCATTGCATCGAAGCTGATTCCGTCAAGCGCGGTAAACTCCCCCGAATGGATGTCCTTGTAAATTTTGGTCAGTTGCCGAACGTGAATCATCGTTACAACACTAAAAAGTTATCGAAAATATATGACGGAGTGTAGGGTCACGACGGGTGGCAAAGAATGTTTGGCTGATCTGTCTCAGCAAAGTCGAAACTCATTTGGAGTAAAACGATGCGCTTCAAAGAAACACCGATGCGAGTAAACCTAGCTCACAAATAGACCACGGGAATTTGAGTGTGGTGGGGTTGTGACGGTCGTTGGGTATTTAGCGCGTTTTTTCTCAAATATTTCGTCGGGGACTGGCCTCGGCGGGCTTAGCGGGTTCAACAGGCTTCATTGAGACAAAATCAGGATGGATACAACGTCAAACATCAACACCAATCCAACTAACGAAATGCCAATTCACACAGGCCAAGTTGGGGCTGTTGCCCAATCGACTCCGACTCCAGCAGCTCAGAAGGTTTCTGATGGAGAGTTGTTCGTTCCGCGTGAGCCCCAAACTCTAAAAGACGCGGGATTACACCAAAACGATCTGTTCCCGCTGGTTCTGAAATTTCTATTCCTGCACGGTAACAATTCCGGGGCCAGAATCGCCAATCAAGTCAAAGTGCGATTTTCATTGCTGCGCCCCGTGCTTGATACATTGAAGGCAGACCTGTTGATTGGCCACAAGCAATCTGCAGGCGTAGGTGACTACGAGTATGAACTGTCGCCCAAAGGAGTCGAGCAAGCCCGAATTCATCTCTCCAGAAGTACTTACTGCGGCTCGGCACCAGTTGGGCTCAATGAGTATTGCAAAGCGATCATGCGGCAATCGATCAAGAATCTAAGCCCAACGTTTGAGGACGTTGCCAATGCCCTGGGTGATCTTGAGGTTACCGATCTTCAGATTAGCCAGCTTGGCCAAGCGATCAACTCGGGAAAGAGCATGTTTCTCTTTGGTGCACCGGGCAATGGAAAAACAAGTATTGCCAAGCGGGCAATTTTTGCGTTGGGCAAACATATCTGGATTCCACGCTCAATTACCGTTGGTGGCGAAGTGATCCGGATGTTCGATCCGAGTGTTCATACCGCCGCGCCGCTTAAGGAAACCAATAGCATTACCAATGATCTTCAGATTGATGAGCGCTGGATCCGGATCGAGCGACCTACGATCGTAGTTGGTGGTGAGTTGGAGATGAAGCATCTTGAGGCGACGCTAAATCCGGTAACCGGAATTATTGAAGCTCCGATTCATGTCAAAAGTAATTGTGGCTGCTTGGTGGTTGACGATTTTGGCCGTCAACAAATTTCGAGTCGTGAGTTGCTCAATCGCTGGATTGTTCCAATGGAGTCGGGGAATGATTTTCTCAATCTTCCTTCGGGTCGACAGATCTCTTTGCCGTTTGAGCAGTTGTTGATCTTTTCTACCAACCTCGATCCAACCGACTTGTGTGACGAAGCGTTTTTGCGACGAATCCCTTATAAGGTTGAGGTGTTCGATCCGACCGAGACGCAATTCCGTAATCTGTTTGAGTCGGAGCTGGAGCGGTTGAACTTTCAAGTCGAAGAAGGCGTCATCGATCACTTGATTGAGTATCACTACAAACGAGTTGGTCGTCCGTTCCGTTTCTGTCACGTTCAGGATCTGATTTTCCAGTGTCGTGATTTCTGCGAGTTCCACCGACGTCCGAATCATTTCTCCAAGGACATAGCCGAGTTGGCGGTTCTGAACTACTTCTCAGGCATGGCTGGTCAATTGCAAGTTTAAAACGTTGCATGACCGCCCGCAGCGGCTGCGAGTTCATGCGGTTTCATGATCCAGTTAGAGCTAGGCGATTGAAGGGGCTTCTCAGCAGAGGACCGCAAGCCAAGCCAAACGAACGAGTTATGTACAAGCTAGTGGTCTGTCAGATCTGAATTGACGGGCCATGTTTACGCTCGCGTAAGCATGCTCACGCAAGCGTCAAGCATGGCACCCGTTTTGCTATTCATTTCAGGATTCAAGAACCACTAGTTGTTTGCCACGAATAACACGAATCTTCACGAATGAAGGGCACCATTCGTGTGTATTAGTGAGATTTGTGGCATCAAGAAAAAAACGCAACTGCATTCAACTGGTTCCTATCAGCCAGCAGCAGCGCAGTTTTACCGTGGCGCGCCTTAAGAACCATTGTTGATCAGCGACATGAACTCTGCTCGAGTTGGCTGATTGTCTTTGAACTCGCCGCGCAGGGCGCTGGTGATTGTTTTGCTGCCCGGCTTGCGGATCCCGCGAATCGACATGCAAGAATGTTCCGCGTTGATGACGACGGCAACACCTGATGTTTCTAAATGAGTTTCGACCATCTCGGCGATCGTCTGCGTCATCCGCTCTTGGACCTGTGGCTTTCGAGAAACCTCCTCGACCACTCTGGCAATTTTGCTCAGCCCCGTTACTTTGCCATTGGGAATGTAAGCCACGTGAGCCACGCCCGAGAACGGGAGCAAGTGGTGCTCGCACATGCTGGTAAAGCGGATATCGCGAATCAACACCATTTCGTCGTAAACTTCGGGGAACGTCACCGAGAGGTGCCGCGCGGGGTCAAGGTTCAATCCCGAGAACATCTCTGCGTACATATGGGCAACACGTCTGGGTGTTTCCAGTAGTCCCGGCCGATCTGGATCTTCGCCGATAGCAGTCAAGATGGTTCGAACCGCGTTCTTGATGGCTTCGATATCCATCTCCGACTCAGGTGTTCCTTTTGAATTCACTGTGTTGTTTGCCTGATTGAAAGAATGCCGCCACAGAGAAGCTAAAGAAACTGCAACCGCTGAAATATGAACGATGCCTCGCTCACCAATATAACCTCGAGTCGGGGAACCGAAAATAGTCAGAGCAAATTGAACGTTTAACTCATTCTGGATTCTATTTTTTGCTTGGGTTAGGACTTTGCATCGGAATTTTCGAAGCCGTAACCCTGATGCTGCGGTGAGCGTGGTAGGTGCGTCCGTGACGGTCGGTCGTTTTAACTCGTATCAAGTGTGCCCCTGGTTTCAGCTTGGTCGTCAATTCTCCGCGCCACAAATGGTGGCAGACCGTTGGCTTGGCAGGCTTGGGAAGCGTTTCAGCATCACGACGAGCAATCTTGACATAAAACGGATCTCGCTTCATCTCTTTGTCCAAGCTTATCCAGTCGCCACCGTCGATTGACATCTCGACAGTCGATTTTTCTGACCCATTGTAAACGTTGACCCAGACGGCTTGTCCTTGGGTTTTGTCAGAGTCGATGTTGGCCGGAACGAAGACTCTCAGCTGCTCACTCGCAGGAGCACCGGCGGCTTTGTAGTCGAGTTGATAACCGTCTTTGTTGAAGTTCATAATCGAATAGCCGTTGGGTCCACCGTCAGACATCGTTGAATGAGGCACGCCATCATCATTTTTGGCTCCCGACCACCAACTGCCGCTAACGGTAACGTTGACGATGTGGTGATGTTTTTGTTTTCCATTGAACCCATCTTCTTTACCAAGGAACAAGTGCCGATGGTCATGCGTGTGGCCGGAGATCGATACGCAATAAGGCCGGTCTTGGATCAGCTTGAAAAGTTCAGCTTTATCTGAAGCTCCCATGACTGGTACATGCATCAGCAGGACGACCATTTGATCTGCGGGGATCGCGGCCAAGTCGGATTTTAAGAACTCAAGCTGGCGTTGTCCGAATCGGGTCGTGTAATGGTATCGTGGTTTTCGTCTCGATGGTTTGGCCCAGTCGATATTGTCCAGCACAACAAAATGGACTTGGCCATAGTCGAACGAGTAATAGGAAGGACCGTAAGTCGCCTCAAAGGTTTCATTGATGTCGGCTCGCGTTGTGGCATCCAGATTCAAATCATGATTTCCTATCACGTTGTACCAGGGGATTCCAATCAGCGCGATCGCCTGATTGAGTGTTTCAAATGTCTCCAGATTGTCAAAGGCGATATCTCCCAGCGTGACTCCGAACGAACTTTTATCGCCGATCAACTCCGAGATCACGTCTTGGGTGATATAGTCGACTTCGGTGTGATTTCGCGGTTGCGGATCACCGAAGAGCAGGATCTTGAAGTCTTCAGGTTCGTTTTGTTTGTAAAGAGGAAAGTCAATCGACTGAGGCAGCGGACCGGTCGGCTTGACGCCCGCATATTTGAGCTGCGGCGAGCCGTTGGGCTTGTGGAGGTAGTAGAACTTGGGAAGATTGTTTTCGTCCAAGCGAGTCGTGTAGCCAGATGGCTTGATCACGAAAATCGCGGAGTCGTTTTCGAGCGGAAGTTCGTATCGTCCGTTTTGATCGGTGGTTGCAATTTCGTGACCGTTGGAAACTTTGATATTGGCCAGCGGTTGATCGGCGTCGCTGAATTTTGCATCGCCGTCGAAATCTTCAAAGATAACCCCCTTGGCAGTTAAGCTTTCGCTGGCGACTGGTTGATCTTGCGCCAAGCAGCTTTGGCATTGGCAGGCAATACAAATGATCGCTATTGAGAAAGTAAAGCCGAGCGTAATTGGACAACGTCGTAATGAATTCATATCGAAAAGAAACTGGTTTGTGATTGAAAAAAATGACTGGCTTAATTGCCCATTGGGACTGGTTGTTTTAAACTGTAAGAGAAGGCGAGTTGGTGTCGAAATGTACGCTCAGCCTGGATCGCGCTTAACTGCTGTCCTATGTCCCGCATAACTCTTTTGAATGACCTATTGTGAGCTCACCATTTACCGACGCAGAACTCGAAGCATACCTTGATGAGTCGCTTGATTCCACAAGAGCGACTGAAATAGAGGAAGCCATCAAGAGCGATTCTGACTTGTTGCAGCGTTTGTCAGTCATCAATAGCCGTCGCGATGCGGGCGTACACACTTTAGGTGAGATCTGGAGACGGAATCAGATTGGTGTCCCGAGCGCCGAAGTCATGGGGAATTACCTGCTGGATGTACTGGACGAAGAACAGACGGCGTACATTAAATTTCGCATGGAGCAGTTGAAGTGCCCCTTCACGGTAGCGCTTTACGATGATCTGCTGGCTAAGCAAACCGAGAGTGCCGAGCTATCTGCTTCGCGTCGTGAGAAGTTTTACAAAACCAGTGCTGGTTTTCTCAAGCGGCTAGACGATTAGTGGTGCCGGACTTTCTGTCATCACGTCGGTAGATGTGGCATCATCGTTTAACCGCGTGGGCATCGCCCTGCGCGTTTCTTCGCCTGTTTCCCGTTTCCACCTCTGCCAATGCGGCGGAAAAAAGACTCGGCGCCAGGGCAGGAGTAAAGTGGCATCAACGGCGTGTTGAGCTCGCCAATGAGTTGTTGACCAGAAAACTGGACGACTCCCAACGTAAGCTTGCCATCACAACCAAACTCAATGCGCTGGTAACACTCTACGGTCTTGGGCTAGTGTTGAAGGATGGCGTCCCAAACGTAGTAAAGCCACTTGGCGAAGCCTGCAACGAATATCTTAATAGCCAAGACGTCGGCATTCAAAAGCTTGCAAAACTCAGTCTCCTTAAACTCAACGCTTTCGAAATGATAGACAACGAACTAGAAATGGACGCTGGGCGTTTGGTTGAAGAAATGTCCGATCTGCTCGACGACTTTCCCGATAACGCTCTCGTCAAGGCGAACATCGATACGATCATTGAATACTATCGACGTAGTGTTGACGAAGACGTCGCGACAAAAATTGCTGAGGGATTGAAAAAACGAAGTAAAGATTAAGGCGTTCATCAATTGAAAACTTCAAGCAACGGTCGCATCGAATAATCGAGAAAATACCAGGCAATCACCAGCGGTACGATAGTCGTCAGAACGACGAAGATTGAAGTTAAGACAATTTTGGTTCGATTGCTGAAACGCGGGCTGAACCAGAGTGCCGGCAGGCCCAGCGGTCCGATCAATGCGATCACCATGCCGACGTACAAGCGATTGTTGAGTACCGTTTGTATCGTGTCTGATTGACTTGATAATTGCTGATTGTGATTCGCAAGGGTACCCGAAGTTCTCGAAGTGTTTGGGTGAGTCACTATCAGTGAAGCTGGCTTTGATTCTGACGTCGCGACTGTCGCTAGAACCGTTGCCTCGGATCCGTGAGCTTGGTTACCGCAGTGGCGACAAAAATTGTCTTGGGCAAGGAGTTCGCTCCCGCACTGCCCGCAAAAATTGTCGAGGATCATCGGATTGGAATTTGGAATCAACTGGGACATGCATCGCCACAAACGAAGAATGATACTCAGCTGAAGGTTAGCTTGAGATAAGCGTCGTGGCTCGAAATTTGCGCCAGCTTGGCAAAAATGTCGCAGTGAGTTCGGTTTTTAACGAAGTGTCGTGGTTTTTCGCCAAGCTTTGTCCCAAAAGGGCTGTAGAGCCAAAACAACCTAGTGGTCCAACCGACCTGAATTGACCGGAGTCTAATCCGGTTTGCTACGTCATTTTCAGATCCGCGATCGACGACGCCCCGGTCGTGATCGAGTTTGTAACCGAGCCAAATCCTTGCATGGACTGGCCAATTCAGTTTTGACGGACCACTAGCTTTCAGCCGCTCGGAACCGTGTTTTGGGGCCTAGTGTTGTCTGGTCCGCTTGAAAACCGAACACACCAGAGGCTATGCCGTGACTTTTGCACCGATTCCGTAGTTGGCCAGGGTCTCTCGCAACTCCGACAACTCGTCATCAGTAAGTGCATACATCGGAAGTCGAAGCTCACCTGAGTCACGACCCAGTTCGGCCATCGCGGCTTTGAGTGGCACCGGGTTACTCGCGATTCCCAGCATGTCGCGGCACAGTGGGAACAGCTTGCGATGCCAAGTCATGGCACCTTCAATATCGCCACTGCGGAACGCATTGACCAACGCGATCATGTCCTGAGGCACGATGTTACCGACCACAGACACGACGCCTTCACCACCAATCGAAAGCAACGGCAACGTTAGGCTGTCATCGCCACTGAGAACGGTTAGGTCAGTCAAGTCGAGAATTTGTGAAGCTTGATCAAGCGAGCCGGTGGCTTCTTTGACCATCGTCACATTGCCAAACTCACCGATTCGAGCGATCGTCTCGGGCTCAATGTTCTTTCCAGTGCGTCCGGGAATGTTGTAGACACAAATGGGAATGTCGATCGCTTCTGAAACGGCTTTGTAGTGACGGAAGAAACCTTCCTGCGTTGGCTTGTTGTAATAGGGCGCGACTTGAAGCGTTGCGTCAGCGCCTTCTTTGGCGGCCCACTGAGTCAGACTGATCGCTTCGTCGGTACTGTTGGATCCTGTGCCAGCCATCACCTTGGTTCGACCTGCAGCGATTTGGATGGTCTCAGAAATAACACGTTCGTGTTCAGGATGAGAAAGCGTTGGAGATTCACCGGTCGTTCCGCATGGAACCAGGCAGTTGGTGCCGTTCGCAATTTGGAACTCGATCTGCTCTTTGAAGCGATCCATGTCAAGCTTGCCATTTTTAAACGGCGTAACCATAGCGACAGATAGACCAGCGAAATCAGAACCTTTGCGGGACATTTAAAACTCCGTGTTTTTAACAAAACTCATGCACTTGAAAACGCCGTGTAGACGCGAAACAGAATCATACGGTTTGGAAGCCCGATTTTCCAGACGCGAAACTTCCGGATTCGAAACTAATCGAGATTCGAACTAGAGCAAGATGCAATCGCGTCAGTATTTGCTTCCAACGGATACGCAAAGGGCCTTCATCTCCCGAACAGCTTCCCGGAATCCGACGAAGATCGATCGGGCCACGATGCTATGCCCGATGTTTAGCTCTTCCATGTCAGGAATCGCAGCGACCGGAAGAACGTTGGCGTAGGTCAATCCGTGTCCAGCGTGGACGGCGAGGCCATTGGATTTGGCCAATTGGGTTCCCTGAGTCAGCAGGTCAAGCTGTTTTTCTCGCTGGGCCCCAGAGGTGTCGGCGTAGGTTCCGGTGTGAAGCTCAACCGCCCCGGCACCAAGCTCTTTGGAAAGTGTAATTTGTTCTGGTTCGGCGTCGATGAAAAGCGACACAAAGATTCCGGCTTCGGTAAGCTGTCCGATCGAGTCTTCTACTTTGGAGCGATGGGTCACCACATCAAGCCCGCCCTCGGTAGTGACTTCTTCCCGGTTCTCGGGGACCAGGCAAACCTGATGCGGCTTGAGCTCACAAGCGATGCCCAGCATTTCCGCCGCACAGGCGCACTCAAGATTCAGTCTTACATTGACGGTATCCTTGAGCACCCGCAGATCGCGATCCTGAATATGCCTGCGGTCTTGACGCAGGTGGACCGTGATTTGATCCGCACCGCCAAGCTCCGCCATAGCAGCGGCCCAAACCGGGTCCGGCTCAGTCGTCCGGCGTGCCTGCCGTACGGTTGCGACATGGTCAATGTTAACTCCAAGTGTTGGCATTACTGGTTTCCAAAAAGGCTAGATTGGTTTTGAGTTGATGAGGATCATAGCAAGTCCTGCTGCGACACGCGATCTGACAATTTCGTATCTTCCTGCTCGGTAAAGATTCCTCCCCACGACCCTCTGGGTTGGACAGACCAAGAATCTGAGTCCGGAACCTCGATGCCTGCAAGTTTTAAAAAGTTCGTCAGCAACTGGTAGCCGCACTGAGTCAAAATCGATTCCGGGTGAAACTGAAGCCCGATCAGTGGCCACCGCTTGTGTTGAACTGCCATGATCAACTGGTCTTCAGTTGTCGCGGTGACGGATAAGTCCTCTGGCAGATCGGATCTTTGTGCGACAAGAGAATGGTAGCGACCCGCAAGAAATTTCGACTTGATACCACTGAACATTTTCGAACCATCGTGGCGGATCTCACTTTGCCGACCGTGGACGGGGTCAGCTTGTACGATCGTTCCGCCGAGGGCTTGGACAATCGCTTGATGTCCCAGACAAATTCCAAGAATGGGAATCGTCTCGCCAAACTGGCGAACCACGTCAAGGCTGCAACCGGCTTGGTCGGGAGTGCACGGGCCCGGTGAGATTACAATTGCGTCGGGCGCAAGCTTTCGGATCCCGTCAACGGTGATCGCATCATTTCTAATGACCGTAGTTTCGCATCCCAATTGCCGAAAGTATCTAGCCAGGTTGTGAACAAAACTATCGTAGTTATCAATTACCAGAATCATCGACTTGCTTCGCGTCTTTCATATTTGTCGCTCGCAGCATTGCAGCTGCTTTGGTCCAAGTTTCCTCGTACTCGTCAGCGGGCTTGGACTGGGTCACGATACCGCCACCTACGGGAATCTGCCACCATCCCCCGGCAGCCGTGATGGTCCGGATCAAAATGTTGATGTCAGCATTGCCGTCGAAACCAAGATAACCCAATGCTCCACAGTACGCACCACGGGCAGTTGGTTCCAGCTCAGCGATAATCTCCATCGCGCGGATCTTGGGGGCACCAGTAATTGAACCGCCGGGGAAAACCGACGTCAAAAGGTCAATCAAGTCGTGTTCTGGCTTGAGCTTTCCCTGAACCGCGGAGACAAGATGAAAGACACTTTCGTACTCCTCAAGTTCACACAGTTCTGTCACGGCGACCGAATCATGGTGGCAGACTTTGGACAGGTCGTTTCGCATCAAGTCAACGATCATCGTATTTTCGGCCCGATCTTTCTCGCTGGCCAGCAGTTCCTTTTTAGCTTGGCCGTCGGTCTGCGGCTGGCCGGTTCGAGGCCGAGTCCCTTTGATCGGACGTGTTTCAACCAGGCCGTCGCGAACCGAGAACAATCGTTCTGGCGAAGCACTGATGATCTGTGCCTGACAGTTTCCAAATCCGGATTTGTCAACCAAACCGCTGAGATCAAAGTATCCGCCAAATGGAGCCGGGTTACACTGAGTCAAACGGCGATAAAGCTCAAGGGAATCGCACTCAGCCGGGAACACCAATCGCTGAGCGAGATTGATTTGGAACACGTCGCCCGCATTAATGTAATCGATCGACTTTTGTACCGCTGCGATGTAGTCTTCCGGAGAGAAGTTGCTTTTTAAACCCTTCGGCCCATCGACGTCGAAGGTTGGTGCGAGCTCTGTTTGTGAAATGGGATCGGGAGCATTTGTTTGTTGGGTTAAGCCTCCGACTTCCAACAGGTTTTGAAAGAAGTTGGCGCGAGAGTCGGCTTGGCGGCGTCGGTCGGCAGGTTTCTCGATTGGGAAGCCTTGCGAAATGATCCACGATTTTTCAAGTTGATGATCCCATGCAATTACAACGTCATAAGCGCCGACGGCAATCGCGGGAAGCTGGAATTCATCGTGACTCGGTGGCGTGACGCGTTCGATCGAGCGGCTGAGCTCGTAACTAAATAATCCGGCCAAGCCGCCTTGCATTGGAGGCAAGCCTTCGATCGTTTTCGTTTGGAATTTCTCCAAAAGTGCCTTGAGCCGCGAAAATACTTTTTCCGAACCAATTGGCTCAACCACTGTCTCAGCCGGGTCGGCCATCAAAAATGAGTAACGTCCCAGAGGCTGCTGTTGAGATGACTCAGTAGCCGCGGGGATTTTCATGGCACTTTGTAGCAGCAGGCAGCCAGGCAGGTGGGCTAAGCTATCCAGCGCAGGCATTAACTTCGGCACTGGCGTCAGTTCAATTACCGTTGGCTCGAAAGACGCCTCGGTTCGAGTTGGTTGATCGGGAGTATTCAAATTGAAGAGAAGTCTTGTTGCAGAGGAAGGTGCTTGTGCTGGAGAATTCAATATCCCGGCACCAAAGGCAGCAAAGCAGCTTGTTTGCTGTAGCGCGTTATTCTATTTTTAATGGAAGCGTCGCAGATTTTACAGGTCCGGCGAATCACTTCGATCAGTCCAAGCTTTATCATTATCGCTGCAGCACTGAACCACTTTCCCGAAAGCTCGCTATGACAGCCTTGCGATACGCAAAACGATTGGTTGAATTTGATACTACCAGCTGCGTTTCCAACAGTTTGATCAGCCAGTATTTGGAAATGAAGCTGACCGAGCACGGCTTCGTGGTTGAGAAGATCGAATATCGTGACAAAAGTAACGTTCAAAAAACAAACTTGGTTGCGAAAAAAGGTGATGGTTACGGCGGGTTGGCTTATTGCAGCCATTCCGATGTGGTTCCTGCGGAAAAATGGTTTTCCAAAGAGTTTGGTCCCTTTGAGCCGACCATTTCCAGCGACAGACTCTACGGGCGCGGAAGCTGTGATATGAAAGGGTCGATCGCGTGCATGTTGACCGCAGCCCAGCAGTTCTCGCGGGATGAGCTGAAACAGCCAATCTATTTTATCGTTACCGCGGATGAAGAAGTCGGTTTCGACGGCGCAAAGTGTGTCGTTGAAGAAAGCAAGCTTTACCGTGAGATCGTCAATCACGGAACCAAAGCGATTATTGGCGAGCCGACTTCGCTCGAGGTCGTGCATGCCCACAAAGGCTCGATTGAAATCATTGCCACGGCCCGAGGGAAAGCCGGACACTCTGGCGGTCGCCAAGGCGTCAATGCAAACTTGAAGATGATTCCGTTTCTGTCCGACATGAAAGCGATTTACGATGAGGCCGAATCCGAAAAGAAGTGGCAGAACGATTGTTTCGATCCTCCTACACTTAGCTGGAACATTTTGGTCAAAGACGATGCTCCAGCGCTCAATGTGACCGCAGGTAACAGTGTCTGTAAGATGTACGTGCGACCGATGCCGGGCATCGATGTCGAGCCGCTTTTAAACCGCGTGCGCGAGTCGGCTAAAGTGAACGAACTTGAGTTGCAGGTTAATGCACACGGCGGCGGTTTTTTTGTCGACCCAAGTTCGGACTTCGTGCAACAGTCGTTGCAGCTTACCCATCGTTCAGAATCAAAAACGGTCTCTTATGGGACCGACGGAGTTATGTTTACGGAGATTGAAGACAAAATTGTCTTCGGTCCGGGAAGTATTGACCAAGCCCACACGATCGACGAATGGATCGCTTTAGAGCAGCTTGAACTGGGAACCGAAATGTACTCCAAAATGATTCGCCACTGGTGTTGTCAGTAAAATTCTGTTTAACCTCGGCGAGTTTGTCGAAGTAAAATAAAATGAAAAATCAGCCTTCTTCTTTGCTTTTACCTACCTAAAGCACATTTCATGGATCACATCGAGTTTAAAATTTTGTCGGCGACACACGAAGACTTCGTTGCTGTTCGCGATTTTCTCAAGCCGTTTATGAACGGGGTTCATTTGCTTGAACGCACATCGGTGGAGTTGGAGTTGTTGTTGAAGCATTCTTTCAAGGCGGTTGATGCTCAAGACTCCGAACGGATCGTCGGTTTTTGTGCGTTGGAAATTTACTCCAAAAAGCTGGCCGAGCTTCAATGTCTGGCCGTTGATGAGAGTTTCCGCCGCAAGGGCGTTGGGACTGAATTGGTGAAGGCCTGCGTGGATAGAGCGCGGCAGGAGAAAGTCAAAGAGATGATGGCGATCTCTGCTTCAGACGAAATGTTTAAGACTTGCGGGTTTGATTATTCGTTGCCCAATCAAAAACGGGCTCTGTTTATCCAGCCGTGAGTGCTCAGCAAAAACTCGCCGCGGAATTGGGCTGACAAACGGTCGACGCCGGCTCAGATCTCTCTAACCTTCTCTTCCTGTGCTTCGACGCAGTCTCTAACTGGTAGCAATCTCGCGCCACCCGGGCTCTTACCACAGCATGTCACCAATCAAAAAGTACCCCAGCCCAAAAATTCCTGCGTCGACAATCATGTGGCTGATCCATGGAGCCAGCACGTGTCCTGTTCGATCGTATTGCCAAGCCCAGAACATTCCGCCGACCGCGATGCACAGAGACAGGAGATAGGTCAACGGTGACGACCAGCCGAAAAAGAAGGCCAGCAGGACAACATGATGCGACATGAATCCTAAACTCGAAAGAACATTAGCCCAAAGTTTGGTTGTGAACTTCTTGAGATAGTCAAACATAAACCACCGCCAGTAATACTCTTCAAGAAATGAGTGGCCAAGCGAATAGAAACAGCCCAGGCCGACATATTTCCAAATCGAATCGAGTTCCAGACCACCTATTTTTTCTTTAACCATTTCCGTCAGGCCAGCCGCCACTTCGGAGGGCGCAATCAACAGGAAGTAGATCGCAAACATCGCTGCTACGACTAGAACTCCAAAACCAACGCCCAGCCAAACTTGTTTTGGGTTGCGCTGGCCGGACCAAGTCAGCTTGTGTCGATACCAGATCAAAACCCAAGCCATCGGGAAACCGAACTGGATTACTTTTCCGATTCCGTACGCGATTTGTTGAAGCGACGAATCGGAATCTTTGAGCCATTGGAAGTAAACCAACGTAACAACCGTTGGGACCAGCATCGCAAACGTCACCGCAATCCAATCGGATATCGTTGCTGTTGGTTGGTCAAGTCGGTTTTCTGTATCCCGCATTGATATCCTCTTTATCTCTTTTGGTCGAGCACTTTTTCAATGGCCTTTGCTGCTTGATCGATAACAGACTCGGGTTGTAACAGCAGCGGATGGGCCAGCAAAACGGTTTGTTGGGCTGCAATTTGCGAATGAGCCAACGGGCCGATCTTTCGACATCGTCTGGCCGAACGACGGAGGAAACCACGGAACCCTGCGCCCGCCGGAAGTCCCTCGGCGATTAGCGACGCAATAATTTCCTCGCGAGTTTGCCTGGCGGGAAGGTCCTTCAATAGCCAAGGCAGTTTGTAAAACGCCGTGTTAACGTTCTGACTGTCGTCAAGATTGTCGAGTTGCTCCAGCGCCCCAAGCGTTTCAACCTGGTTGGTTCGATCAATCAAAATTTGAGCATTTTGGTTTCGCGTTTGATTCATCGCGGCAAGCGTCGCAAACTGAGGAATCAAAACGGCGGCCTGCAACTGAGAAAGCGGAAAAGCATCGTTGCCACGCTGAGCGAAGATTTTGACCCGTTGATGAATCTCAGGCGAATTGGTCAACACTGCCCCGCCCCGCCCGGCTGACAATAATTTGCTTCCTCCAAAGCTTAGTGCCGCGACATCGCCAAGCGAACCTAGCGGCGCACCACCCAGCCAAGCCCCTGGGACCTGACAAGCATCTTCGACGAGGGTGATTTTTTGATCCGGACTGGAATCATGGCGTTCAATGATTTGGCGAATCGAATTAATGTCCGCAACCTGCCCGTGCAGATGGGAGACGATAATCGCAGACGTTAGATCCGAAAATGCGGCTTGGACATGATTGGCATCGATCACCCATCCGCCTTCCACGACGTCGATCAAAACTGGCTTGGCTCCAATCGCCTCGATCGCGCGGAAGTTTCCAGGAAAGTCGTAGCCGGCCAGGATGACTTCGTCGCCCGGTTTGACACCGGCTCCCCGCAGCGCGAGTTCGACCGCAATGGTGCCGCTGCTGCAAAGCGCTACCTGTTGAGTTTTGAATTCACGTCGGAGAGTTGCCGTCAATTCGTCCGTCCAGCGGCCTTCGTATTGGCCCCACGACCCATCGGACAGTGCCTGCTCAACATTCGACTTGATTTCATCGCTGACGATGGGCCACGGAAATCGTTCAGCTGGTCCGTCTTGGCTTGCGAGTTTTGGGTGATACTGGGATGGCTTAGAGGTCAATTTGTTTTTCTCATTTAGAGAGTGGCAATTCACGCTGCGCCGCTGTCGAAGGTTGCTGGATTAAAGTATAGTCGTTCAAAGCAGTTCAAGTAGCCGAAGTATGGGCCACCAGTGGCAGAGGACGAAAAATGAAACCAATTCGATTTTTAATGGTGGGAGGGTTTCTCGGCGCCGGAAAAACGACAACCATCGGTCGGTTGGCCAGTCACTACGTCGCTCAGGGGTTGAACGTTGCGTTGGTGACCAATGACCAAGCTTACAATTTAGTCGATACGCATACGCTGAGGGCTCAGGGGTTTCAAGTTGGAGAGGTTCCCGGAGCATGCTTCTGTTGCAAATTCGATGACCTGATCGATACCGTTGGTTCGCTTTCGGACGAAAAAACGCCTGATATCGTGATCGCTGAGCCGGTTGGGAGTTGCACCGATCTGGTGGCGACCGTGATTGAGCCTATGCGTGAGCTGTTTGGCGATCGTTTTGAAATGGGGCCATTGGTGGTTCTGCTCAAGCCGGTCCACGGAAAGAAAATTCTGGCCGAAGAAAAAGGCAAAGGTTTCTCACCCAAAGCCGAGTACATTTTCCTGAAACAATTGGAAGAAGCCGATGCAATCGCGATCAACAAAATTGATCGTCTCTCTGAAGCGGATCAGACGAATCTGTTGCAGTTGGTGACCAAGCGATTCCCTGATGTGTCAGTGTTTGGAATCAGCGCTCGAGATGGAATCGGGTTCGATCAATTTGTGAGCGCTGCGAATTCTGAACCGAAGCGTCGCAACAAAATGATGGAGATGGACTATAAGACTTACGCGGAGGGCGAAGCCGAACTGGGCTGGTTGAATTGCCAAACTCGGGCCCAAAGTGATGCAAAGTTCGATCTCGACGATCTTGTGTTGAAACTGGTTCAGGGAATTGGGGCCGAGTTAAATGAGGCTGGGTTGGAGGTCGCTCATCTTAAAGTGCTCGGGCAGACACTCAATGATGCTGCGGTTGCCAATCTGGTTGGGTCGGCGGTCGAGAGTGAACTCAGCTTGGCCAGCGAAATCAAAACTCAGGAAGCCGATCTTTTGGTCAATGCCCGCGTCGCTGCCAGCCCCGATGAGCTGGAGCAGATTGTGAATTCGGTAACGTCGCAATTGGCCCAGCAGTCGCAGATCGAGTTGACCGTAGGAAGCATGCAGAGCTTTCGCCCTGGAAAGCCTGAACCAACGCACCGGGCAAAATGAGTTGATCCGGTGGCTGTGTTTCTGAAGGGCAATGATGACGACGATGATAGTGGGCCTCTTCTCCACCGGTCGTGAATGCCACTCACGCCGCAGCTGCGAAGGTCCGAGGCTAGCGGGTTAGGCTTTGTCCCCAAACCGTCACAGTCGCCTTTTGCTCAGCGAAAGTAGCGCGG
>CAYSQZ010000037.1:0-31226 GCA_964433035.1 uncultured Pirellulaceae bacterium
AAGAAATGACGGTCTCAAAGCATAAGCGAGGAAACCGCTTAAAACTTACCTTGCAAACGAAAGTTCGTTCACGATTCGATAAACTCCCGGTTCCAGCCTTAGCTGCCGCTCCAAACGCTGGCTATCAGCGGCACTGTTAACCCATCCCCGGATGGTTGCGGTTCGATTGTTCACGGAAACCGAATACTGACCACCTGTAGATTGCGAACCTGGTTGACGGGAAAAGCGATTTTGAAAACGGGAGGTAACAGCAGCATCGGGAACCCGAGGTGCATAAAAGCTCGGCCGAAGCCTTGCCCGCACGCTCCTGCGAACCACCGTGAAACCTCTATCCTCTCCTCCGTCCGTCGTAGCAGCGCCCCCAAACGTAGGTGGAGTCACATTATTGACGCCACCACCAAACGAACCGGCAGCAAGCGGTGGACCGCTTTGCTCGCTCACAGCGCCGACAAAACCGTCTTGCGGTTCGGCCGAGATACCCGGTGCAGTTGGACCAACGAAACCTTGATTCCGGGTGTTTTCAGAAGTTTCAATACTGACCAGATCCTCATTGTCACCCCCAGGACCGCCAGGCCCCCCAGGACCGCCAGGACCGCCAGGACCTCCGTCAGGAGGCACCAAGGCTTGAAGATCTCCAATATCTGCTTGAGCATGGACAAGCCCAGCAAAACCGAACGACAATATCGCCGAAAAAGCAAGAAGCAAAAATGACGACCGGAATTTTCTATAACAGTTCAACTTTCAGTCCTCCAATTTGATTTACTGAAACTCAAACACTGCAGAACCAGTGAATGTTTCAGAATTTTTTCCAGCTCGCCGTAACTCGATACCCTTATCCGTTTTATATCTTGAAACATCGTCTATAATGCCACTGAAGTGGAAACAACTCGTTGTTGAGATGATTCTGCGGCTTTGTCATAGAGTTCAAGTTTGGCCTTAGTAATCTGCTTCGCCAAAGGTCATCATATAAAGAAATATGCTTGTAAAGCTACTAGGCTGGCGATCATGTCAATTAAGAAAACCCGGCCCAACCGGACTTCAAAGCAATCCAGGAGTGATTTCAAGCACCCATATGGCGTCTACCCGGTGAAATGAGGCTGGTGGTCCGTCAAAGTCGAATTTACCAGTCCATGCGAGGATTTGATCTGAAATGACCTCAAACCGGATTGGCATCCGGTCAATTCAGATCGCTGGGCCGGAATATCAGCCAAGTCAAACCGTCCGAGGGATTTATTCTGAGTGGCCTGTTTACGCTTGGAACACCGGGCAAATTCCCGTTTGATACGGCTTTCAGGGCGTTGATATGGGAAAACCCAAAAACTGGAAAATACTGTGAAACCCTATCCCTTGGTCGAGGGTTTAAGTACTACCCCCCCAACTTTCAAAGGAAACTCGCAATGCGAGCAAATATGATTACTGCAAAACAACTTGTCGCTCCGTTAAAGTCGCTGGTTTGGCCCAGTCTTTTGATTTTGTCTGCTTTGGTTTGGACCTGCCCTGTCGTGGGACAGCTTGATCCTGACAACCGGCCGCCGACTCAGGACTTGCTACCCGAGACGACAGTCTCGTTCGTTCAAGTTGATAACTTCCGTGATTTGATTGAGAAAATGCGGGAGACCTCCTTTGGGCAAATACTTGACGACGAAGCGATCGCTTCACTCAAAGATGGATTGCTGGAAGAAGCAAAGTCAGCCTACGAGGAAACCAAAGGAAAAGGACCAGAGATTGACGACTTATCCGAATTGCCGGCTGGCGAAATGACCTTCGCGGTCATCGCTCCGCGGCGAAAGAATCCGGAATACATGTTGATTATGGAACTCAATGACGACACCGAAGCAATCGATCGCGTTCTCAAAAGCGGTCGAGCAGTCATTGAGGAGCAATCTGGCCAGGAGATCACCACTGAGGAGTCAGAAGACGAAATTAAGTACGAGTCGTTTAACCTTGATTCAAAACGAATCAAATTCTTCCGTCGAGGCGGATTGCTGGTCGGTTCAACTTCCGAGTCCGAATTGGACGCTTTTGTTGATCGTTGGGCTGGGCGAGAAGTCGAAAAGGTCCGACCGCTTAGTTCAAATCGAAAATTCATCACCATCATGAATCGCTGCCGCGGCAGCAATGAGCTTGAACCCGAAGCCCGCTTCTATGTCGATCCAATTGCCTTGGCCAAAAGCTCGTACCGCGGAAATGTATCTGCTCAGGTGGCGATTAACTTTCTTCCGTCGTTAGGGCTTGATGGCTTGCTGGGAATCGGGGGAAGCATGTTGCTTTCGGAAGACGATTTCGAGTCGGTCATTCATGGGCATGTGCTACTGGCCGATCCGCGAACTGGGATCTTTGAAATGACCGCGCTCAAGCCTACGAGCTACGACCCTGAGCCGTGGATGCCCGCCGATACGATAAACTATATGACAACCAGCTGGGATATCGACCAAATGCTGCGTGAGCTCACCAAGATGATCGAAGCGTTTCAGGGTGAAGGAGTTGTCGACGAGTGGATCGAAAAGAATATCAACGAGGAAACCGAACTCGACTTAAAGGAAGATGTGCTTGCTCATTTGACCGGACGAGTTACTTATTGCCAGTGGATGGAAGAGCCCATCAAACTCAATAGTCAGACTAACATCTTTGCGATGGAGATTGAGAACCTTGAAGAATTCGAGAAGTCTCTCGAAGCCATCATTGATCGGCTAAACCGAGGTGAAGAGAAACAGGAAGAACCAGAGGCGGAAACCGAAGAAGCTAAAGAAGTTGAGGAGGAAGCCGAAGAACGAGAGGAGGCTGAAGCGAAGGATCCGTTCAGTAAAAAGGGCGGGAGTAAAAAAAGCTACGATAAGATAATCAAAGACAGGGTAGAGAAAAAAGCTGAAAAGCGGCTCGAAGTCACCGACTACAAGGGAGTTCGAATTTGGTCCCAACCGTTGTCGACAATTGAGCGTCGAATTGAGGAGCGTAATAAACGATTTGTCAAACGGCGCAAAAAAGCTGCCGGGGGAGATGGCGAACCCCAAAAAACTTTCACCGAGTTAACCTATGACGACTTGCTGGTACGCCAACGATCGTTCGCTTTGATCGGAAACTACCTTGTGTTTTCACCGCAAAGCAAGAACTTTATTGAGCACGCGATTGACACGTATCAGGGTAACGAAGTTCCGCTGTTCAACGATGCCAAATTCCAGACGATCAGCGACAAAGTTACGAAGCTATTAAAGACAGACTTGCCTTGTGCGATGATGTACTCTAACCCCGAAGAATCGTTTCGAATGCTGCTTGAATTGTATAAGTCAGAGTCGACCCAAGCGATTATTTCGCGAATGGGAGAAGACAGGCCGTATCTTGCTCGCGTTCAGTCGCGTCTGGAAGAAAATCCGTTGCCAGATTTTGAAGATATCAAAAAGTACCTCAAGCCCTCCGGTGGATATGCCCAGTCGGATCAAACGGGATACCACTTTATGCTTTTCATGCTGCGGGGAGATACCGAAGAATAGTAGGCTGAACCGAGCCTCTCTGATATCGACACATTGATTACACCCTCCCAATCTTGGCCAAGATTGGGAGGGAGGGTCGAGAAAAGACGTCGGCGGGGAGGGTTGAGACGTCGGCTTTGATCGGGGAGGGTTGATGCGCTCCGCCTGTAAACGCTCTTGCCTGACTCGCGTGCTACTGGGAGCGTGTGCTACTGGGAGCTTGCTTCGTACCAGTACCCAGTACCCAGTACTTAGTACTTAGTACTCAGTACTCAGTACTCAAATGCTTCGTTAGCATTTAGCTTTGCGGTAGCAGGATTCGCCAGAATCCAAGCCTCTCAACAAAAACCGAAGTCCGGCGACTCCGGCTACAACCGTTCAGCCAATTTCCGCCTGTTGTATTTTCGGCATTTTCCATGCCGCTGCCTTGACTTCGAAGAGGGCAAACGCCTTGTCTTCTTTAAACCCACGCGTTCCAATAGTAGCCAACGCCTGAGCGACTTTCCAAGAAGCCGCGAACACCCCACTAATTCCCGGCCGCACGCTAAATTTCCAGAAAGTTCGATGAACATTGTTATCCTTGGAGCGGGCCGAGTTGGTTCTTCAATTGCTGACTTGCTATGTGAACTGGAGCAAAGCGTTACGGTGGTCGATCTTGACCCGGTTCAAGTCGCACTGGTCAATGATCGGTACGATGTTAGAGCGATCGTGGGTTCGGCTTCTCAATCGAGCATTTTGTTTCAGGCAGGCATCAGTGGCGCAGACATTTGCATGGCGATGACCGGCAGTGACGAAGTCAATATTATCGGGGCCAGCATGGCCAAAGCGATGGGATGTCGCCGGGCAATCGCACGCGTTTTTGCTCCCGTTTTTCGTGATCTGAGCACGTTTGACTACCAGCGTCAGTTCGGGATCGATCGGATGCTTTCGCTTGAACATCTCACTGCGATGGAGCTGGCACGTGAGATTCGAGAACCTGGATCGGTCGTTGTGGAGCAGTTCTCACGTGGCGGTTTAGAGGTTCAAGAATTGATTGTCGGTCAGAAGGGCAAATTGACTGAGAACCTGGTTCGCGATCTGGGGCTTCCGCCCAACGTAAGGCTCGGCACAATCCTGAGGGAAAACCGAATGTGGATCGCCTCAGCTGATGACCAACTCAAGATTGGCGACAAGGTCACGGTCTTCTCTCGTTCAGAAGACGTCAAAGCGGTCAAAACGTTGTTTAAAACCGGATCGACAACACCCAAACGGGTTGTCATTGGCGGGGGCGGTGAAACAGGCTTGCACTTGGCGCAGACGCTGGAGCGAGAGGGTTTCACGGTCATGATCATGGAGCAAAATGAAGACCGCTGCAAACGGCTGGCCAATCTGTTGGAATCGACTTCCATCATCAACGATTCAGCCTCTGAAATCGAAAACTTGAAAGAACAGCGAGTCGGCAATGCCGATGTGTTTGTTGCCTGTGTTGGAGGCGACGACGACAACATGATGCTCGGAGTCAAGGCTCGTGACCTTGGTGCCAAGCAAGTCATGTCAGTCATTGGCCGACCCGACTATGCCAGCGTCATCAAGCGGCTTGGCATCGACGTGGCAGTTAGTTCCCGCGATATCATGGCGCGTCAGATCGTGTCTTACCTCAACGAAGGTGTCGTTATCTCACGAACCAAAATGCCCGGCGGCTTGATCGATGTGATCGAAATCGATGTTGTTGCTGGTTCGCGGGCGACCGAGTTTCCTCTGTTGGAGCTGGGACTGCCTGAGCGTTGCCTGATTGTTGCCGTGATCCAGCAAGAGGATCAGGTACGTGTCCCTGGCGCCAACGATCGGCTCGTCAGCGGAGATACAGTCGTTTTGATCGTTGAAGACGATGTAGCCGAAGCCGCACTAAGCGTGTTTCGTCCGGTTAAAACCTAGCCCAGCAAGTTGAAAGATCGTCGTAACATTGCAGATGTTGTGACGGCTGCGAGCATTCCAAGCTGCCAACGGTTGATCTTCATTGCGACGACTACTCATCCCAGAGGTTCTCAACGGTGTAGGGACTTCCTTCCAGCGCCCAAAATTTACCGTGAAAAATCCGATGCGACGTAGCGATACTGTCGATCGCGGACATCTGCTCAGCTGACAACTCGATCTCTGCGGCAGCTAAATTCTCGGCCTGTCGTTCCGGATTGGCGGACTTGGGAATCGGAGCTACCGATCGGTTGACCGACCAGCTCAACATCACTTGCGCTGGAGAAATCTGTTTTTCATTAGCGATTTTTTTTATAACTGCTTCATCGAATAAATTCGGATCCTGCTGACCAACCAAGTGCTCCGGTCGAGCTCCAGCTCCCAGTGGCGAATATGCCACCGGTTGAATCGAATTTTCACGGCAAAACTCAAACAGCTTGTCTTGTGAAAAGTACGGATGGGACTCAACCTGATTAGCCGAAGGTTTGATTCGACAATCCGCCAGAATCCCTTTGAGCTTTTTGATGCTGAAATTGGAGACACCGATGTTCTTGCATAGCCCGGCATCGACGCAATCTTCAAGTGCTTTCCACGTATCTTCCAGCGGCATCTCCTCAAGACTAACAAAACCTTCGCCAGTGTCAGGTCGGTTGAGCTCAGGCCGAAACGCGACCGGCCAATGGATAAGATAAAGATCCAGATAGTCCAACCTTAAATCCGCCAGTGTTTCCCGAAGCGCCGATTCGACCAGATCCGGTTGGTGCCGATTGTTCCACAGTTTGGAAGTCACCCAGACGTCATCACGATCGACTGAGCTGCCGCTAAAAGTATCCTCCAAAGCTACCCCGATGTCTTTTTCGTTACCGTAGACCGCGGCACAATCGAGATGACGATACCCCAACTCGATCGCTGATTTGACCGCATTGGTCGCGACTTCGCCTGCCATCTGCCAAGTCCCTAATCCCATCGCAGGCATTGAACCTTGCGGAAAATCAAAAGTCTTCATCTATACTCGCTTACGAAAGTGATTCAAAAAGTTTATTCAATGCGACGATGGGATCATGTGGAATCGCCGAAGTATTTCTCGACTTCCGGCTGGATTCTGGTAGTGCAGTACAGGCTGTTCACCACTACGCCGTCTTGGGCGGATTCATCGCGGTATAAGGTTTTAAACGCTCGACGATTCTCGCACATCCTTGGCTCATGATTCAATATGTTCTGGGATATTGTACCTAATAGGACACGAGCACAACCTAAGCAGAAAAAACTAAATTGATTGTTTTTTTGACGATTCGCTTATCCTGCATTTAACTGTTCGCAACTTATTCCGGCAGTAGTGAAGACAGTAACGCTGCCGGGAAAGCGGCGCAGGTAAAAGCGACTCGCGGGAAAACGGAGCCGCGAATAACGATCAACCAAGTTGACGTCATTGAAGGACTTTGCGCAGCGTGAGTCGCGGGATCTGCTGTCAAAGACCAATGAGATTCGACTGTGGCTCGAAGACGCCGAATATCGCGGCTTTAAGCGCTACCGGTTGCCGGTGATGGCTGACCCACTGCCAACGAGGGACTCATGGCTTCGTCCACTATCAAATTTGATTGAAAGCCCTCTAGTGAAGATCTACTCTATGTGGCTGTCAGGAGTTCGATAAACGGGGCGATGTCCAAAAAGTTTACGACACCGTCCTGGTTGGCATCCGCTTCGAAGCTGAAACCATTGGTTGATAGAATTTCAATTAGTGGAGCAATATCCAAAAAGCTCACGACTCCGTCTTGATTGATATCGCCCAATACGGGCAAGGGTATGGAAGAGAAGGTTGCATTGCCAAACAATGGAAAAAGTTCATTACCAGGCAATTCAAGAATCCCTTGGCCGCCCAGGCTTAAGCTAAATTCTGACACGCCGATTCCCACGACTGCGTAGTCAACTCGAGCAATCAGGAACGATCCTTCAGGGCCGACCGAGGGGTCGAATAGTGGATCAAACACTTCGCCCAGTTCTTGGTTAATCCCATTTTCTAATATTGCAATCATAAAAAGATTGCCGCTGTCGCCATCTGCTGTAGTAAATGCGCTGGGCGAATCAAACCTGGTGCCACCGACGATATCAAAAGTGGGATTGAAAATCTCTACATCAGTAAAAAGAACCACGCTTGGATCACTGGAAAAGAAATCGATGTCGGCGGCATCAAAATCGAATCCTGAACGAGAGTAAACGTTGACTGAACCTACCGTACCGAAGGGACTGAAGAAAGTGCTGGTTACTGGTTCCCCTCCAGCCTCAGGCAAGGAACCCCCAAAAAGAAAAGAGATGTCCGTAGGTGGAATAAAGGGCTCATCAGGATCGACATTCGGATCAATATTTGAAAAGGCTACATTCTGAAATTCTGGCAGAAGACTAACAGCCTCACCATCGGGTAAAAAATCAGTGAACCCCCCGTCATTGGGCGAAAGTGCAAATAATGAGGAGCCAATTCCTACGACGTCATAGTCAATTCGGGCAAGCAAAAAAGCGCCATCGGGCCCCAAAGACGGGTCGTAGAGCGGGTCAAACAGTTCCCCGAGTGCTTGGCTAATTCCAAAAGAGAGAGAAATTCCGGACAAATTCAAAACGCCGCTGTTATTCTCCAGAATTATCTCGGTTTCGCTAAACCTTCTGCCGCCCACGACATTGAAAGTGGGATCGAAGACTTCTCCTCCGGTAATCGCTACAACATCTGGATTACTGATGAAGAAGCGGAAACTGCCCTCTCGAAAATTAAAACCAGAACGAGAGTAAATGAATACTGAGCCGGACGTTGTGTCGGGGTCTGTAACAAACGTTCTGGTTGGAGGTACCCCGCCTGCTTCGGGCAAAGATCCGCCAAAACGAAAAAAGATATCTTGGGCAAAGACAACAGCAGGGCACGCGATAATTATCGCAGCCGCAACAAAAACTTTCTTCAACATGGTGACACTCTCGGTTGATTTGGTGGAACTGTGAAGCCACCAACACTATAATGGGCATTTTCAATCTTTCAATCGCCGCTCGAGCCCGGGGCTTTTCGTGTAACTAAGAGAGTGCATGTCCACATGGTGGTCTCGATTCAACTGGGCGCCTGACCGATGGCTTGATCGCCCGAGGGCAATTGTGTTCTTAATTAACGGTGCCGACAGCCACAACAATCCGCTGCGCCGACCCGCGCCAGAATCGAGACCGCAACCCGCGCCAGCGCCGAGACCGCAACCTACTCCAGCTCCGACGACGCAGCCCAAGCTTCTTTCACTATCACCGCCGCCAAGGATTCACGATCCGCAAGTCGCTCCCATGGCTTGGCAGCAGGCAGTGACTGCGGAAGAGCCCGTTGATTCAACGTCTGTCGATCCAAATCCCGATTTCCAACCTGCGGAAACGGTCGAGGAAACTGCAGCACCGTTTATGGGGGCCGCTCCCCAGCCCTGAATTAGAGAGTCGACGGAAGACCATGGGCATGCTGATCGACTTCACCGTCGAACAACTGATTCTAGACATTTCCATCGCCGCGCTGTCGGACGCTCCTTTTTATCGTAAAATGTCGCATTCGTCATGGGTGCTCAAATCGGTCGGTGCGTAGAAAGTCAAAAAACGATGGGTGAAGCGAGTATTGCCGAAACAATGTTGGCGATTGGTGTAGCCGCCCGAGCAGCAAGCCGTGCACTTTCGATTGCGACTGACCAAGCCAAATCAAACGCCCTTACCGCTGCGGCGGAAGCTCTGAGAAATCAATCCTCAGTGGTTCAACAAGCCAACGCGATGGACATGGAAAACGGGGAAAAGGCCGGCCTCACAAAAGCGATGCTTGACCGGTTGTTGTTGGACGACAGCCGAATTGAGTCGATCGCAAACAGCCTTGAGTCAATCGCCAAACTACCCGATCCTGTCGGCGAAGTGATTGCAGATTGGGACCGCCCAAATGGTTTGAACATCAAACGAGTCCGCACGCCTCTGGGCGTCATCGGTGTCATCTATGAAAGCCGACCCAACGTCACGGCAGACGCTGGAGCTCTTTGCTTAAAGTCAGGAAACGCGGTAATCCTCCGTGGAGGAAGCGATTCCTTCCATTCCTCAAACGCGATTCATCGTTGTCTGGTCGATGGTTTGAAACAAGCCGGTTTGCCCGATCATTCAATTCAAATCGTCCCTACAGTTGACCGCGCTGCGGTCGGCGAAATGTTGGCCGGACTCGGCGGCAACCTGGATGTTTTGGTGCCTCGTGGCGGAAAGAGCCTTGTTGCACGTGTTCATTCGGATTCCCGCGTTCCAGTTTTCGCCCATCTGGACGGGATTTGCCACGTCTATATCGATCAGAGCGCCGACGTTGAAATGGCAACCGACATTGTTTTAAATTCCAAGCTTCGTCGCACTGGAATTTGCGGCGCTGCCGAGACCCTGCTGGTTCACCGCCAATGGGCGACCGAATATCTTAGTGGCTTGATTGAAAAACTAATTGACCAAGGTTGCGAGATTCGCGGCGACAAAGCCGTTTGTAGCCTCGTAGACGGTTGCAACTCAGCAACCCAACAGGACTGGTCAACTGAATACCTCGATGCAATCCTCTCGGTCAAAATTGTTGGCGATGTCGGTGAAGCGATCATCCACGTTAACGAGTTTGGTTCACATCATACCGAGTCAATCATCTCAAGTGACACCGCAGCGGTCGAGCGTTTCCTCAATGAGATCGATTCAGCGATTTTGCTTCACAACGCTTCAACGCAATTCGCCGATGGCGGGGAGTTTGGAATGGGAGCCGAGATCGGGATCGCGACTGGGAAGATGCATGCTCGCGGTCCCGTTGGCGTGGAGCAGTTGACCAGTTTCAAATACCAGGTTCGTGGCAACGGTCAAGTCAGGCCGAAGTAACGCGTTGAGGATGATCGGCCTCAAAATTCAGTCATCAGCGCAAATGGTACCCCGAAGCGTGAGCCTCGATGTTCCTCATTATTCCTCGCTTACTAGGATTTTGCATCAATCGATACAAACCGTTTGTAGTACCAGCTTTAGACGGCTGGATACTATTCCGCCTAAAGGCGGTACTACGAACATCACATTCAGTTTGACGCAAAATCCTATTACGCTTCGGGTTGCCAATAAAATGCCAGCCTCTCCGCTAAAGGCAACTAAGAAACTACGCTAACCACTGTTGGCCGGTATAAACGTTAAACCGTTGGCTTGAAGTAAACCCAATCAACGTCATCGCAAACTCCCTTGCCAAATCGACGGCAAGACTCGACGGCGCACCGACGGCCACCATAACCGGTATTCTCGCCATGAGCGCTTTTTGCACCAGTTCAAAACTGGCCCGACCACTAACAACCATGACTCGCTGATCCAACGGAAATACATCACCCAGCATCTGCGATCCAATCAGCTTGTCGACCGCGTTGTGCCGCCCGACGTCTTCGCGAATCGCGATCAAACCGCCCCGAGCATCAAAAAGACCAGCTGCATGCAAGCCACCGGTTCGATCAAAAACACTCTGCTGACTTCTCAATTCGCTCGGCAACCGGAAAATCGTTTTCGCGTCACATCGCCATTGTCTTTGGATCGGCAAAATATCTTGGGCTCGCACCGCGTCCAAGGACGCTTTTCCACAGATCCCGCAACTTGATGTTGTATAGAAATGACGTTGAAGCCGCTCGACTTCAAACAGCACATCAAAACCAAGCTCAACCATCAGCGTGTTGCCGTGATCTTTGTCGCCTGCGGCCGGCCCGACATGCTCGAATTTGAGAATATCCGACGGACGGCTGACAATGTTCTCCGAGAGTAGGAATCCGGCCGCCAATTCAAAGTCACTTCCCGGAGTCCGCATCGTTATCGAAAGACTCTTGCTGCGGCGGTTATCCTTGGGCCCAAACACGACACGAATCTCCAACGGCTCTTCGACTGCCAACACGTCATCGAGCCGTTCACGTCCATTGGCAGTGACGCGTGTAACTTGGGTCTGCTGCTGTCCCGGCTTGTCGGACGAAGATTGCAATGCACAGATTTCTATTCTGAGGTCTTTGGATTAGAGCGACGCTGCTCGGACTGACTGTTTTTAATTTTCTCCCAGTCTACACCAGCCGACCAGTCCAGCAGACTGGCAATGCTGGCAAAATTATCAGTCCATCTGAGCGGCTCAAGTGCTGCGGGCCACCGTCGTTGGGCCTCTGCAACGAAACTCGATTCGTGAACACGTTGGTTGTGAGTCAGTAAAACCCATCGAGTTTTCACGCTTTGGTCGGCCGGCTGAGAGTCGATCAAAATCGGAGTTAGCCCGCGGTCAGTGGCATGTTGAAGCAAAACAGGGCGGAGGTCGACAAACTCATTGGTAATATGGACGATCAAAATCCCATCCGGCTTGAGATGCTTGAAATACAGATCAATGCTCTCAGCAGTAAGCAGGTGAACCGGGATTGAGTCGCTGGCAAATGCATCCATGAACAACAGGTCCAGCTCCAACGACCCTAGTTCCTCCAACCGACGTTGCAACTGAATCCGACCGTCACCAAGCACAACCTAGCTGGAAAACCCGATGCGTCAGCGAGGGCAAAGTCAGTTGCGCTTCATCCTGGCTGACGCATCTACCTGTTTCGCTTTCTTGCTTACGCCGTGGGACGAACTCCGCCAAAGCTAAAGCCACGAACAACACGAATCTTCACGAACGAGAAACGAATGGGATTCGTGCCTCCCTTTGGCGTCTCAAGTAATTGCCATTGCGCCAACGCTCGCCACGGATTGGATTGGATTTCATTTGGTTGCCTTGTTCACCAAAAAACAACCAACCGCTATCATTGTTCTTATGAACAACGAAAAGATAGCCAACACGCTTTCGCAACTTGCAGATCTACTGGAGTTTACCGGAGCCAACGCTTTCCGTCTCAGGGCATATCGTAACGGAAGCCGAATCATCAAGGAACTTCCCGAGTCGATTGCCGCGATGATCGAATCCCAGCAGGATTTGACCAAACTGGATGGGATTGGAAAAAGCGTCGCCGAGAAATGCCGTGAACTCTGCGAAACTGGTTCGCTAAAGCAGATGGAAGAACTGCTGACCGAAGTTCCCAAGTCGGTCCTGGATCTGCTTAAGGTTCCCAAACTCGGACCCAAAAAAGCCGCCTTGCTGTTCAATGAGCTGGGCATCGAAACCCTCGACCAGTTAAAAAAGGCTTGCGAAGCCAAACAGGTCCGCGAGCTTTCGGGGTTTGGTGAAAAAACGGAAACCCAAATTCTCGATGGGATCTCGATCGCTGCAGCTGCCAACGAAAGGATCCTCTGGGCAGTTGCTGACCAGATTGCGACGCGGCTTAAAGAACATATGAAACAATGCAAAGAAGTCCAGCAGCTGGAGTTTGCTGGTAGCTATCGGCGTGGCAAGGAAACGATCGGTGATCTCGACATGCTTGTCGATTCGACCGATAGCGGCAGTGTGATGGATCACTTTGCCGAGTTCGACGAAATCACTTCAACAATCGTGCGCGGCGACACAAAAATGTCGGTCCGACTGGAAAACGAATTCCAGGTTGATCTTCGCGTTGTACCCAAAGAATCCTTTGGTGCCGCACTCCAGTACTTCACCGGCTCCAAGGAACATAACGTTGCTGTTCGTGGACGAGCGAAAAAGATGAATTTGCGGGTCAACGAATGGGGCGTCTACGACGTCAGCGGCGATGAAGAAAAACGCATCGCTGGCAAAACGGAAGCCGAGGTCTACAAAGCACTGAAGCTACCACTATTCGAACCCGAAATCCGCGAAGCCAGGCGAGAACTGGCATGGGCCGAAGATGACGAACTGCCAGAATTGATCGAAATAGCCGATATGGCCGGCGACTTGCACATGCACACGACCGCTTCGGATGGCAAAAATTCAATCGAGGAGATGGCACAAGCTGCTCGCGAGCGGGGTCTAAAGTTTATTTGCATTACCGATCATTCTAAACGAGTCGCGATGGCCAATGGGCTTGATGGCGAAAGGCTGCTGGCTCAGTGGAAAGAGATCGATAAAATCAACAAAGCCAGCGATGACGACTTTTTGATTCTCAAAGGTGTCGAGTGCGATATCCTCGAAGCCGGCGGGATGGATATCGAAGACAAGGTTCTTGCCAAAGCCGATTTTGTGATCGGCAGTGTGCACTATGGGCAAAACCAATCGAGACAACAAATCACCGATCGGATTATCGGGGCGATTGAAAATCCGCATGTCTCGATGATCGCCCACCCAACGGGCCGACTACTCAACAAGCGTAAGCCGTACGATGTTGACATGGAAGCAGTTTTTCAAGCAGCAAAAGCAAACTCCAAGTTGATGGAATTAAACGCTAACCCGATCCGCTTGGACCTCAACGATGTTTACTTGCTGATGGCCAAGACGATGGGGATTCGGATCGTCATCAACACCGATGCCCATCGCGCTGCGGGGCTTGATAACATGCAGTACGGCGTTAAACAGGCTCGCAGAGGTTGTTTGACCAGCTTCGATGTTGCCAACACGCGGCCTTGGAAAACGATGAAAAAGATGATCGGTACTTGAGGCGGGACTTCTTCTAAAGGAATAAATGGTGGGAACACCTGAGCGAAAAAACAACACCGCAATCTGGATCGTTATTTACCTCGCTATACTTGCGACCACAACCTGCTTAGGCCTTCTGGTGGGTTTCGTCTATTACAGGGTGTGCCCAGCAAAGTACCGAAGCGATGCCACGTTTCTGGTCGATCGCCACCCTGCAGCGCTCGGTCACAATCAGCTTCAGCATGAAGAGTTGATATTACATCCAGAATTTATCAAAACGGTTTTGGAATCGAACCAACTTTACAGCTTGAGATGCTTCGATGATCTACCTACTGAAGAAGCACTGCAGCACACTCTTGCCAACCTCGAGGTAGTTCCCAACCCGAATGTACCCGAAATCTACAGCGTTCGTCTGTTTTCCAACCGCCCCAACGATGCCCAGACGATTGTCACCAATCTTTTGGCGAGCTATGCAAAGAAACTCGAGCAAACCGAGCTACCGGTGCCTGAATCGGAATCGGATCCGCCGATAACGCAGCCGAATCAAGAAACCGATGCGAGACAGCTTGCTGAGCTTGAGTTCTTCAAGACAGTCAGCAAAAGTGGCTTAGTGCCAAACCCGGAATTGAAAATCCTCGAACCTGCCACTTTCGGAGAGCCAGTCTGGCCGGTGCTTCCAATCATCTTGCTGGTTTCTGGTGGAGTTGGGATTCTGGCCGGATTCGCGATTATTGTTGCGATCTTTTTGAAATCCAAGGCAATGTCACTAAAAGACAATGCGGCGATTTGAGTTTTGGTAGTGGACGAAGTCCCTGCGGCAAGACTCGTTCGACCGTTGATCGGGCCTGGAACACGTGAATTCATGCGCTTTTTTTTTGCGCGCTTTTTATGCGCTGATAAACGGCTCGCAAAAACCTAAAAATCTACGAATGGCCGGGCTCAAAAAAAACACGGCGGTAAAATCATAAGATCATTGCTTCCCCAAACGATGCACAATGCCCAGTTGGCTCTTCACCAGATTGGGTCAAACTGATTGCAAAAATTGACATCAGAACTGGTATGCAATAAATTGCCGATTCAGTTCCGTTGATATTCTCACTGGAGTCAACCATGCACTATCGTGCAATGCCCCAGTCGTTGGTGGCGACGCTATTTGTTCTCCTAGCATTGGCCAGCCGTGCCCGATCGCAATCAACGTTTGATATCGATCCACCCATGCAAGCCGACACCAACTCCGACCAAATCACTCAATCGACTGATTCCGTCTGCACTTGCCGACTTTCTATTTAACTTCAATCTCGGAGACATTCATGCAACGATTAGTAATTAATAGCTTTCTAATTATAGTTCTTTCGTTCAGTTTCGCGACTGAAGCTAGCGCACAGTCGAATTTTGATCTCGCCCCGCCAATGCAAGCCGATACTAATTCGCAACAAGTCTATATGTCCTCTGATCCGTCGGCGCTACCCGTATTCAAATTTGCGACTGCAGAAATCAGTGATGGAAAAGTCGTTGTTGCTACAACAAAGGCTGAGCAAAAACTGATCGCACCCATGCCAGGGATTTCAAGCATTTCCGCTGAGCTTGATCCCAAGGGGATTCGTTACACCGAAAATGTTAAACAGAACTATACGGTTTCCGTTCCTTATACAGAAATAACGGGAGGAAAACCGGTTACTCGGACGAGAACGGAAACTAGAACGCGCACGGTTCCTGTAACTCGTTACCGAGCACGCAACGCCAAAGAACAGGCTGAGCACGAGAAGGCTGTTGAAGAAAAGAAAAAGGAAGACGCAGAAAAAGGGGATAAAAAGCCCGAAATTGAGCCTGCGACTATCGAGACGGTTCAGCAAACTTACGCGATTAGCATTCCCTACACAGAAGTGGTTGACGGCGTCCCTACGACTCGTACACGCATGGAAACAAGAACACGAACGGTGCAGGTCACACGTGGAAAGACTGAGACAAAGGGAAAAACGGTTTCCTCATCTTACAAAATCGAAGAAATCAAGGCTTACACGGTAGCTGGAAAAGAACTCGACGAAGACGCAATCAAAGATCGTATCGCCGAGCGAGCCCCAGTGATTGTTATCAACAGCGAAAAAGCCATTTCGCCCTACTTCGAAGCAATCTTGAAACCGGGAACCTTGTTTCTTGTTTGCCCAGAAAAAGTTGAGCGGTAAACGTGCCGGTTCGGCGTTACGCGCGAGCAACCCAAGGGCACCTACTAACTACTACGTGCTGACCGAAGACCACCCCCGCAGCCACAAGGAAGGGCACGCCCGACCCCAGCTTCGCCCCGAAGCGCGGCCGCGAGGGTGATTTAAAAACACAACGCGCCCAACGCGCCGAGTTTCCGCAACAAGACGTCTTCTCGATGATGCGAAAATGCCACCCAGGATTTATTTTTCTTGGCAAAGCCCCGTGTTTTTGACGAAACTCCGCTTTGGCACGGAGACTGCGATCTGTCCCTTCAACCTCCGACGGTTAATCAAATCAATTCAAACTCAGAATCAGATCGGGACTCAAAATGGCTTATCACGAACTATCAACCGCAAAATTCTGGCGAGCTTCAGCTAAATCAGAAATCAAACAACTCAAGCAAGCACAGGCTAGTCAATCGATTCGATCTTTCAATCTATTTCTGGTCGCAAACCTTGTCATCATGGGCTGCATTTACCTGATGAACAATCCAGACGCGATGAGCTTCGCACTCACTTGTGTTGAGCAGACTGGAATAATCGAAAAAATCCAAGCGATGATGCCTCAATAACTAGACAACCGCGTTTGCTCACCTAGGTGAGCGTCTCCGATAACAAAAGGCCCAGAAGAAGATGAGCTTCTGGGCTTTTTGTTTGCGCGCCTACTGCTCTTTCTCAGCTTGGGGCTCGGACAACATACCAGTGGTAACCCGACGCGTAAGCGAGGCAAAGTCAGTTACCACTTCGCCCTCGCTGGCGCATCGGGTTACCAGGCACTGTAACGACTTTAGTTAGACTGTCCGCACAATCAAATTCATACCAGTGGTAACCTGACGCGTAATAGGATTTTGCATCAAACTGAATGTGATGTTCGTAGTACCGCCTTTAGGCGGAATAGTATCCAGCCGGCTAAAGCCGGTACTACAAACGGTTTGTATCGATTGATGCAAAATACTAGTAAGCGAGGGCAAAGTCAGTTACCGCTTCGCCCTCGCTGGCGCATCGGGTTACCAGGCACTGTAACGACTTTAGTTAGACTGTCCCCACAATCTATTTCATAACTGAATCAGGTTTTCCCGAAAAAGGCGGCTTGAAGCAAAGTCAACTAAAAAAACAAATTTGGAATACTTGGCTGACCAAGATAAGATCTGTTCTAGATGAGAACTTGATCATTAGGAAATGACAGTGGCTTTCAATAAGTCCTTTATCTTAATTCTGTTGGGACTGTGGACCATCGCAGGGGCAGTCCGGCCGATTCATTTGGCTGTCTCGCAAACCCAAGCGACCAAGAACAACGCTCCCGCAAAAGTCGCCCTTCACGGAGTGGTTGAGTCAAGTGATGGGCCTCTCCACGACGCGATCGCGTATGTGTTTCAGAATACGCTTGTCGCTCAGTCGGCCACCAATAAAGAAGGTAAGTTCGAGTTCGATCTCCAATCCGATCGGCCAGCTCAGGTGCTAATTGTTGCCAAGGGGATGATCAGTGAAATCCTGTCGGTCGCTTGGACGAAAAAAAAAGCGGAAATCAAAATTCGGCTTCAGAAACAGGAAAGCCAACCTGGATTCCGTATCATCGACAGCCAAGCAATGGGCGTGGCCGATATCAAATTGGAAGTACTTAGCTTACGGGCTGGCAAGATAACCCTCCCAATCCCGGGGGCAACGATGATCAGCCAGCTTAGTGCTACTACTGACGAAGACGGTTGGTTCCAGTTTCCTGACCTTGAGCTTTCGAGAATTGGGAAGATCAAGGTCACAGGTCAAGGTATCGTTCCCACCATGCTTTCGGGCGAGAGCTTGGAGAAGACCACACCGGGCAAGATCGTTTTGGTCGCGCAACCTGCTCGCACGATCGTTGGAGAAGTTGTCGATCGTGTCTCGAAGATGCCGATCCGCAATGCGGTTATCACCCGGCGCAATGGTGAATCGAGGGCCACGGTTGATGAATCAGGCAGGTTTGAATTGACCGGACTCCCTGCGTTTGAGCCGTTGGTGTTGAAAGCCGAAAGTGTTGATCAGCCCTACCATGGAATTGGCGTCTCCGTCCCAGTGGAGCAAGGTTTTGATCCCGCAAAAGTGAACATCGAGATGGAGCCTGGCCTCTGGGTTGAAGGGCATGTGAAAGAATTCGCGACCGACAAACCGGCCAGCGCGCAGTTATTTTATTTCCCCACTCCTGAGAACAAAATATTTGAATCGTTCATAGATTCGATTCAAACTTCAGGAGTCGCTGCTTCTCGACCAACTGGTTCTTCCGGCCGGGCAAGGGTCGTTGCTGCTGCGGGACCGGGCGTTATTGTACTTGTCGCTGAAGGATTTCCGCCCAATGAAAGTGTTAACAAATTGTCGGTAGAGCAACGTACGATGCTGGCTCAATTTTTGGGCCCTGAGTTGACTGCAGTTCAGTGGATTGAACCACAGGATCT
This sequence comes from uncultured Pirellulaceae bacterium, assembly GCA_964433035.1. Lineage (GTDB taxonomy): Bacteria > Planctomycetota > Planctomycetia > Pirellulales > Pirellulaceae > Mariniblastus. The sequence continues at coordinate 18,554 of CAYSQZ010000037.1, forward strand.
TGAAGACGAAGTCCAAGTAGATTTTGTTGTTTCCAAAGGTCGGGCGATCGAGGTCAAATTGGCAGGCGAGGACATAAGCCCTTCCGATCTGTTAGTCGTTCATCGCGCCGCGTCAAAATCCTCTTATGGACAAGCAATTCGTGGGCCTGAATTTTTTGCTGAGCAGTTTCACCCTGGAGAAAAGCGTCAGGTGTTGATTCACGGGCCTCAGTTTGGCCTGGGCGCCGTATTGGATTTGAAAGCCGAAGCCGAATCTCCGGTGACGGTAAAACTGGAGCCGACCGGCAGATTGATCGGCCGCTTGGTAAACAAAGATGGTGAACCTCAGTCCGGGTTATTGATTAAATTCGAAGTTGCTGTCGATGACGAATACCAGGAAATCGCCACAGGAGTATTCACCGATGCTAACGGACGATTCGAAAAACCGTCTTTGATCGCCACGCTCGATTATCGTGTGTCGGCCGTTCGACCGAGCAACAATCAACAAATGATGAAGGACTCCCCCGAAGTTGATTCCCGTTGGGAGCTATTGGAAAAGTTAAGAATCAACGGTGACGAAGTCGTTGACGTCGGTTCGATTGCCCTCGGCGCCGGCGACGCTCCCAAACTTAAACGCTCGCCTCGAGAGAGTACCGTTGCCACGGTCAATTCGTTGCCGTCTTTGATCCGAGGTACGATAATCAACGAGTCTGGTGAGCCGATCGGTAATGCCGCGATTACTTTCAATACATGGCCCAATCGTTCTGGCGATCCAGGACATGACATGAAACTTAAGCCAATGATTTTGGCGCAAGCAACCTCGGATTCAAGCGGCAACTTTCAACTGTCTATTGAGTCGGGACTGGAAGAAAACGTCATTAAGACCAGCGAGGGAGCAAAGAATGCTGCGATTGTCATCGTGGCAAAAAAGCAAGGCACGATGCAAATTCCGCTCGCAAAAATTGCGGACCCATTAAAACTCAATTTGAAAATGAATCGTGAAATGGTCATTCGCGGTCGTCTTATTGCACCCGATGAATTCGACTTACAACAAATCAATTTGGTATCAGGATCATCGGTACGGGTTTACGACAACAAAACTCTAGAAAAGATCGTTTCGAGTTTGAAAGAAGGTAACGGTCTTGAATCATCCAAAGACTTCGTACCGGACGCGGTTCTCGATCCTGTGGTTGGGGGAATCCCATTGCTTTGGGAGACCAGTTCAAGTGGGGCATTCCTGGTTCGCAATGTTCCAATGAACGCGATTTTTAAATTGCATGCCGTTAACGATTCGGGCCATCAAAAAACGATCATGGTCGTCAGTCGCCCCATGCGCGGTTTTGAATTTACTATTGACGATGATTCAGCAGACAAAATGCAACTGCAGGGCTCGAGAGTAAAATTCGAATTCGACTCAATAGCTACTCAAGAGCAGGAATCCAATGAATAGTTTATGGAAACCTTATCAGCCAAGCGAACAGATGCCTTGGAATCTTCCGAGAGTCTGGATGCTGCATCGTCGCGCGGGTTTTGGGGCAAACTGGCAACAACTACAGCGAGACGTACGGGAGGGGTTCCCCAAAACAATCTCCAGAGTTTTGTCGGGTAAAACGCGCGGAGTCGCTGAAGATGAATTCGAAGCAACTTCGGATTTCCTACTCAAGGAAGCCGTCCGCTCTGGCCAGCTATCGCGCTTAAGTGCCTGGTGGATCATGAGGATGTACCTCGGTCCTGATCCGCTCAGCGAGCGTCGGACGCTGATGTGGCACAACCATTTTGCTACCAGCAATCGAACGATTCGAAACCTGTTTCGTATGTACCGGCAAAATCAGATTTTCCGTGAGCTTGGAAATGGTAAATTCGCGGCTTTGCTGGAAAAGACAATTAAAGATCCCACAATGCTGTTGTGGTTAAACGCCAATGACAATCGCAAATCTCATCCCAATGAAAACCTGAGCCGTGAACTGATGGAGTTGTTTACTTTGGGGCTTGGAAACTATTCCGAGAAAGACGTTAAGGAAGCCGCTCGGGCTTTGGCTGGCTGGACGACCTCTGATTCGACGATGAATCAGGAGGATCCGTTTTCCGATTCTTATGAGGACAAGATGCAAGTGCGTTCGTACTGGCAAGATAAATTCTTCAAGACGATTCTCGGAAAGAAAGGGATTTGGGATGGGGATGATGTCTTGCGAATTGTGCTTGAACATTCAGCGACCTCCAAGCGATTGGCGTGGCGCGTATGCGATGAATTGTTTGGTGAGAACATTGTGTCCGAAGAAGCGTTGGACGAACTTGCGAAGGGATTGAGAGAACGTGATCTGGATTTATCCTGGGCGTTCGAAACGGTACTCAAAAGTGAATTGTTCTTTTCGAAAGCAAATTTGAAAGCACGAATCGCCCCACCAGAAACTTATGTCTTGGGTTGTTTGATTGCGCTAAACACTCAAAAGCATCCGGCCAGCACGCTGGCTTTATCCAACATGTTTACCTCGTTGGGAAGATCATTGTTCGAACCGCCCAACGTGGGTGGTTGGGACGGCGGACGATTGTGGTTAAACGCACGGACTATTGTAGCTAGGTCGAATTTTGTCCACGCAGCTGTTGGCAATGGGTTGAACCGCAATGCGAAGCCACCGAATTTTGATGAAATTGTCGAGTCTTTCGAAGACAATCAATCGACAGAGTCCGTCATCGTCCAATTGGCAGAGTTGCTACTGGGACTGGACCGGGAGTCAAGCGAAGATCAATCAATAGTTGCAGCCGTCGCGAAAGAGGTTGAATCACAGCCGATAAAGTCCCGTTGGGCTCATGCATCCCGGCTAATGTTGAATTCTAATTCCGCGCAATTGTGTTAACTATAGATTCGAGGTTGTTTGAAAGTGTAGTGGAGTGGACGAAGTTACGAGTCCTTGCGCTTCAAAACTCGCATCCTCGCCACTGCCATTTCATGAATCGATAAACATCGGAAATCAATTTGGAGTTTCAAATGAACCAACGTCGAACTTTCTTAAAAGCGTCCGCTTTAATTTCGATGTCTCCGCTCGTTCCCGGATTCATCGATCGAACGGCAGGGGGTGACGAACCTGACGTCGACAAACCAATCATTGTTGTGGTGGAAATGAACGGCGGCAACGATGGTTTGAATACGGTGATTCCTTATGGTCAACGAGGTTATCGAAAAGTCCGTCCTACCATCCGAATCGACAAAGACAGGCTTCTCGGGATCGACGACGAAGTCGGTTTGAATCCGGCGATGGTTGGGTTCAAAGAATTGTACGATGACGGGAAACTGGCGATCGTCAACAGTGTTGGCTATCCCAATCCCAACCGAAGTCATTTTGAAAGTATGGCGATTTGGCATTCGGCGGACCTTAAAGGAACTCGGGCCAACGGAAACGGGTGGCTGGGACAGTATTTGGATGAGTCCGCTCCAGCAGAACGGATTGACTTGGACGGCTGGTACGTTGGTGCCGGGACAGTGCCGCCGGCTTTGGTGAATCGACGATCTCAGATCGCGTCGGTTGAACGGCTTCAGGAGCTGCAGTTTAGATCTTTAAAAACTGCCAAGCGAGCGAGCCAACTCGGAAAAGGTAGCTCGGATATCAGTTCATTTGTTTCCCGTTGCATGACGAATTCTTTTGCATCGGCCGAGCATTTGGAATCGCTGATGAAAAGCAAAACAACGGACGTCCGTTTTCCAGCTACAGCGCTTGGCAAAAAACTGTCGATCGTTTCGAGGTTAATACGCTCAGGGGCGGGCAGCCGGACTTACTACACTATTCAGGCGGGATACGATACTCACGCCAGTCAGTTAGGCTCTCACGCGAATTTACTTGGAGAGCTTTCGTCGTCGATCAAAGCGTTCATGGACGATCTGAAACAAGCCAAGCTCGACCAGCAGGTGGTTGTCCTTGCGTTCAGTGAGTTTGGCCGACGAGTAGAGGAAAATCAGTCACAAGGTACTGACCATGGTACAGCTGGGCCGGTCTTTATTGCGGGCACCAAGGTTAATGGTGGGTTGTATGGCGAAGTCCCTAACCTCTCGGATCTGGAGCAGGGCGACCTAAAGGTTAAGCTGGATTTTCGCCAGGTCTATGGCACGTTGTTGGAAAAGTGGCTAAAGGTTGAGTCTGACAAAGTGTTGAAGAAGAAGTACGAATCGCTTGAGTTTATCTAGAAGGCGCGACGGTGCTTCGGGACTACTGAATGCTCGATTCAAATTTCCATCCCGATTTTCGCGCTCTTCAAAACTCAAAAGCCATAGTCGCCCTTCGTTACAAGGCTGTGTTTTTGCCAAACGCTTCGAACGACAGGTGGGGAACCCGACGCGTCAGCGAGGCGCCTCGATAATTCATTTTATTCCTCGCTGGAGTAAACTGAAATCAAATTTAGAAATGCAAGCACTTTTGGTCACAAATTTGTGTGTCATTTCGTGAAAAATATTCTCGAATTGAATGATTTACTCATGCCGTTGAGGCGACGGGTCTGGGTGATTTCGTGTCTTTGCGGCTAGCAAGGCAAAGATAGTAAGCTGATGATAGCGGTGTAAATTTAGTGGGCGCAGGCCGACGTAAGTCTCGTCGCGATCATCAGGGTAGAAACCAACCAAAGTGCTCAAGCCGGTTAGCGGCGAGCCGATTTGAACAGGAGCAATGCATGTGCAAGTCGAAACGAGTTCTGGTGCAAAAAGCGATTGTGTACTCGCTTGTTATTTTTGTTGTCACCAGTTCCGTTTTTGGTCAGGCTGCGGAAAAGAAAAAAGAGAAATACGTTTGGAAAACTGTCTCTGGCAAGGTCGTCGATGAAGCGGGACAGCCGGTCAAAGATGCTTTCGTTTGCCATGGCAGTATTAGCGCCAATCCGATGAATCACACGTCGACCAATGAAAAGGGTGAGTTCAAACTGAAATATCGTGAATTGAATAAAGAACTGGAGCGTGGCTGGCTTTGGGCGTACTCACCAGATCACAACTTGCATTGCGTTAGCAACTCTCGTACCGATGACCATTTGCTGGAGCTGCCAAAATATACGGAGTTCAAGATCACGTTTTCACAACCCGATGGAAAACCGTTAAAGCACGCCAGTATTCGCCCCTGCCGCCATTATGTTCCCAATGGGAAGTACTCTGATGCCGAGTCCAAGCCGAGATTGGGCGGTATCATCCCCATGGTAATCACGGAAAAACTTGCGACGACGACCGATGAAAATGGTCAGTGCGTGATTCGAAATATACCCAGAGCACTTTGGGGACCCGTCGTTATCGAGTCGAAAAAACATGGCAAACACAGGTTGGGTGGAGGCACCAAACGAAACTCTTTTAAACTTGCCCACACGGGTTCACTTAAAATCGAAATCTTGCCAGACGAACCAGTCGAGTTCCACGGAACTAAAGTTACCGTAATGGGCTGGTCAAAGGGAGGCGAGACGAATTTGAGTGGAAAGATCGGTGAGCTTGGCATTTGCAAATTCGAGCATGTCATTCCCGGCGAAATCGAAATCAGATTGAAAATTGGCAAGGACGAGGTTTATCAGCCGCAATTGAAAAAGAAATACATGATTCATGAGGACTTGGAGAACCACGTAGAAATCCCAATCAAGAAGACAGTAGAAGTGCAAGGCAAAGTTTTGGCAGGTGGAAAACCAATTTCCAATGCGATTCTAAGGATCGGCGAATTGAGGAGTCTGGTCCGGACAGATGAAGGCGGACAATACAAAGCTCGCGTTTTTCCTGGCGATGTCTCGATCCGAGTCTACGACATGCCGAGTGAGTTATACGCTGATTTTGAATCCGGGCAATCTCATCGCTTTTCTGTCAAAGACGGCGATGCTCCAGTCACTTTAAAACCGATCGAAATCCGGGCGCTAACGTCGGTCCCGGTGAAGGTCATCGATGAAAACGATAAACCGGTAACAGGGTTTATTGTCGGCTCAGTATATAAAGGTCGCGGGTATGGTCCGTTTGCCAGGCCGAAACTCAATGACAAGGGAATTTTAATTGCGAAAATAGGCGTGCGCGGTATGCGCAGTCTTGATGAAGCTTCTTACTTTCTGAAGCGACAAAGCGACAAGCACGGCAAAGAAGATCAGAACGAGAAATCGGAAAAGATCGAGCTGACGCTGGAATCAGAAGATATTGTCGCCTTACGCTCAGGTGAGCCACTGGTCCTTCGCTGCAAACGTGCTGACATTGAAAAGCACTAGAGATTTGCTTCAAGACGATCGGCGTGTCCAGTAGCAAGTAATGTTGGACAGGATGAACAGGATTGACAGGATGTTTAGTTACCAGGTTTCAAAAGAATCCAGTTCATCATGTAAATCCTGTCAAGAACTGGCTCAAGCTGCCCAATCAACGTTGTGTTTTTGGATCAACGGTTGTTGCGTTTAGAAAGTTGATCTCTGAGCGAGGCCGCCAGTTCGTAGTCTTCGTTCAAAACAGCGCTTTGGAGCTGTTCGTTGAGCGTCATTCCGACTTCGTATTTCTCACGAAGACCTTCTCTGAATTCAGTTAAACGTTGGACCAATTCATCTTCTTCGAATTGTTCTTCGGCATCGTATTCGACAAACAGTGTCTTGAGGTGAGCCAAGCCGCTGTTGACTTCCTCGATCGCTAGCTCGGCAGCATCGCGATTTTCTTCGTTTTGCTCATCCTCTTCTTCGCCATTGAGGTGCGCCAAGGCCGCAGCTTGTGTACGGTGGTAGAGCACAAATGGGCGGTATTGCTCGTGCGAAATTGTCCACTGCTCGTCCGGCGAGTGAGCTTTGCAGAAATCCATTAAACCCAACGTATGGTCAGCGTCCTTGACCGCGCGTTTGAACTCCTTGAGCTGCAACCAGCATACTCGGCGGTGATAGAATTGAACGAATTCCCGATCGATTTGGCTAACCAGGATTTTGCTTCAGGGCTCGTAAGTTGTTTGCTGATAAGTTGCTTGTATCAAATAATGGGTGCCATGTTCACGTTTTACGTTGAACATGCTCAGCGCAAAAATGCGTGAGCATGCCACCCGTGATAAATGTTGGACTTAGCTAATGCAAAATCCTATTACGCGTCGGGTTTCCAAGCCAGCCTCTTCGAGCTAATAGCGCTACTGATTAAAACCCGGGGTTTTTTCCGCACGTTGAAGCCCATTGAAGTTACGAAAGTGGAAGACCGTTGGGGTTTCCGCACGTTGGAAGCGCCTATTGAATGATCTATCGCATTCAAATCGTTGCCGGTATGCTGCCAAAACTTCGCAGCACGCTCGAACTGCAACAAGGTTCGACATTGTAACGTGGAAAACAACTCCGTTGATCTGTGCTTGCGGCTTTAGCGACAGATTGAATTTCCGTCTGCGAAGACTACGATAGTCGTCGCTGCTGATTTTAAATTCTAAAACATCAAACACAGAAACCTGTTATGCCCAAGCTCTTGTCTTTCGTTGCTCTCATTTGTCTTGTCACCATCCCAAGCCTCGACAGTCTTTGGGCTCAGGAAAAGTTGGAGAAGTCGGAAATCTATCATGACTCGTGGATTGACCGGAATAAAAACGGCCAACAGGACCCTTATGAAAACCCTGAGCTTTCAGTCGAAGAGCGAATCACAGACTTGCTGGAGCGGATGACGCTCGACGAAAAAACGGCTCAGATGGGTACGATCTATGGCTTCAAACGCGTTTTGAAAGACCCGCGACCAACCGAAGAATGGAAAACACGCGTCTGGAAAGACGGTATCGGGAATATCGACGAACATTGCAACGGCGTTCGATACTTTGATGAGAATGTCGAACTGGCAAACCATTGCGATGTCTTGAACGAGATCCAACGATGGTTCATCGAGGAGACTCGACTGGGTGTCCCGGTTGATTTTACAAACGAGGGAATCCGCGGCGTCTGTCACAGCAATGCGAGCAACTTTCCAACTCAGCTTGGCGTAGGAGCGACCTGGGATAAGGATCTTGTTCGCCGTATCGGAGAAATTACAGCGATCGAAGGCAAGGCGCTGGGGTACTCAAACATTTATTCGCCCATCCTTGATGTTGTCCGCGATCCTCGCTGGGGCAGAACAATTGAGTGCTATGGTGAGTCGCCGTTCCACGTGGCCGAGTTGGGTATCCAACAGTGCAAGGGAATTCAATCCAAAGGCGTGGCATCGACGATCAAACACTTCGCGACCTACAGCCATCCCAGCGGCGGTCGCGACGGTAAAGGTCGCACCGATCCTCAGATCCCGCTCCGCGACATGCATGAGATTCTAATGCAACCGTTTGAAAAAGTGATCAAGGAAGCCAAGCCATGGGGAGCCATGAGTTCCTACAACACTTACGACGGTGTACCGGTCACCGGAAGCCCTTACTTTCTAACCGACCTGCTACGAAATGAATACGGTTTTCGCGGCTACGTGGTATCGGATAGCGGCGCGGTCGATCGCTTGAAGTCACAACACAAAACGGCCGCAGACTGGAAAGAGGCAATCGTTCATGCTGTCAAAGCCGGTTTGAACGTACGAACGAATTTTCAAAAGACCAAAAAGTTTGTGCTGCCGCTCCGCGAATTGGTTGAAGAAGGCAAAATCACTGAGGAGCTGATCGACATACGTGTAAGGGACGTCTTGCGAGTGAAGTTTGAGCTGGGGTTGTTTGACCATCCTTTCGCAGATGGTGAGAAGGTGACCGAAATCGTTCACAACCCCGACCACGAGGCAGTTACCCTTGAGGCAGCGCAGAAGGCAATGGTACTGCTGAAGAACGACGGAATTTTGCCGCTCGACGCAAAAGCGTATACCAATGTATTGGTGACTGGACCGCTGGCGGATGATCCACGGCCGATGATCAGTCGCTATGGCCCCGGGCGGTCGGACATCATCACGCCTCTGGCCGGAATCAAAACGTTTCTGGGCGACAGTGCAAAAGTAACTCATGCCAAGGGTTGCCACTATTTCGACAAGCTGTTTCCTCAATCAGACATCATGCGTAGCGAACCAGATGACGAAGCGATGGCGGAAATGGATGAGGCGGTCAAGCTGGCCGAACAATCCGATCTGATCATTGCTTGCATGGGGGACACGCATGATACGGTGGGTGAATCAAAAACGCGGCTAAGCCTTGATTTGGCCGGACATCAAACTCTGTACGTGCAAAAGCTTGTTGAAACCGGTAAGCCTGTGATCGTGGTCCTGATGCCTGGACGAGCCACTTCGATCAACTGGATTGATCAAAACGTACCTGGAATTCTCTGTGCCTGGCACGGGGGTGAAAAAGTCGGTCAAGCGATCGCTGAGACTTTGTTTGGCGCGTACAATCCCGGCGGCAAGCTGCCAATCACGTTCCCAAAAAGCGTCGGTCAGATCCCGTTGGCCTTTCCGGCTCGCAATGGCGCTCACGGCGGCCAAAGCAAAGGACATGATCCCAACGGATGGGGCCACTCGCGAGTCATGGGGGCTTTGTATCCGCTTGGGCACGGGCTGAGTTACACCACGTTCGACTATGCGAATCTGAAAATCACGCCCGCTTCTCCGACCTCCAGCGACAAGATCACAATCTCGTGTGATGTGACCAATTCGGGAGACATGGACGGCGACAGCGTGGTGCAGCTTTACATCAAGGATTTAATCGGCACCATCACTCCGTTCAGCAAAGTGCTTCGCGGCTTTGAGCGAGTCTCGATCTCTGCCGGTGAAACAAAGACGGTCACATTTGAACTCAACCCACAGCGTGACCTGAAAGTAATGGGGCCCAACCACAAGTGGATTGTCGAACCCGGTGAATTCGAAGTCATGATCGCTGAGTCATCTGCCGATGAGGCGGTCAAGCAAAAAGGCACTTTCAACCTCAAGTAGCAGAAGCTTGAACTCTAGCATTATTTCGCAGGTACTGTGGAAGATTGAGCGTGGTGCAGAAACAACTGTGACCACTAAAAAATATTCGAACCATGGTTGGCGTCCTTTAGTAGGTCAGGCTGTGCCTGACAACTGCCCTGATCGACCGCAAGTGTCAGGCACAGCCTGACCTACAAACTGTCAATCTGTGATTCTGCTCAGATCGGCGCGTGGTATGGCAAAGACGGATCACAAGATGAACAAGTCGCAATTATGTCGTGAGCTGACCGATTTTGCTGTCAGCCAGCCCTTCCTTCGCTCAAACAATCCTCCTTCATGGCCAAATACAGACGTGAGTCACATGCCAGAAGCCTGATCAAGGGCATTTCCTGGCGTTTCGTGGCGACGACGGATACGATCCTCGTCGTGGCGTTGGTGACGTGGCTTAATGGAGAACTGAGCATCGAGCACGCGGTCAAGATCGGTGCCTATGAGTTCTTGCTGAAGTACATTGTCTACTATCTACACGAACGTATCTGGGAAAATATTCGTTCTGGCGATGGACTTGAAAAATCAAGGACCTTCAAGAAAGCAATCTCCTGGCGGATCGTGGCGACTACGATGACGTTCGTGATCGCGGGCACGGTGCTGGGTGGAATGGGCACGCTGGCTTTGATCATTGCGGCCGTCGAATTCTTCACCAAGTTCATTCTCTATTATTTCCACGAGCGAATCTGGGCGAAAATTCCGCTGGGTAAGATTCGAAACTGGCTGTTTGGTAAAAAAGCCTGACGATTTTGGGCGCTGGTCATGACAAATCCAAAACGAAAACAACAACGAAGCGCATAAAAAAACAGCAGGCCATTTGACCTGCTGCTTTGAATTAAGTCATCGTTGATTAACTTGACTATTCAAGACTGTCTTCATTTTTGTCCGCGATTCCCATCGCGGCTTGAATGAAGCCGAGTGAAACACCTTCGTTCAGGAAGGTGGCAGAACCATCAACCATTCCTACTTGAAGACCACCCGAGTGGTTACTACCGATAGGTTGGTTCACTGTTCGGTTACCAACACCTGGTATGGTTTCGCTGTCCATCAGCGGGATTTTCGCGTTGGGCGGGACCCGAAGAGTTATACCGCAACGGATATCTGTGGTACCATCGTTGGAAAAAGTTCCACCCGAAGCCCATCCGAATCGCCGTGAGGCAACTGTCTCGCCAGTGCTTATGCTCCAAGCCGATTGAGCAACTTCAACGATAGCAATCGTGTTTGACGCCCCATCGACACAATCATCAAAGTTCTTTGCCCTAGCACGACTGAAGGCTCCGAGGTCATTGTTGGGAGAGAAAATTCCGTTAGTACTGAATCTACCATTGTTAGCAGTAAGAAGCGGGAAGTTGGCAGGATTGCTGCCAACAACATCTGATATCCCGCCCATAGAACCAAAGTAGTGAGCAGCACTACCGGCTGGACCTTGGTTTGCATCCTCGTCATTTTGGGTCGCAGATGGACAAATCAACAGAGGAATCTTCTCTTGAGATAAATTGTTGAGTGAAAACTCACCACTCTTAAACCTGTCTGAGAGGTTTCCTTGATCAATAAGATCCAAAAGATCTACAGTGAAAGATCGGTAATTTTGACCATCTCCGATGGAAGTCGCTCCCGGAGGGAACTTCAGATTTGAACTTTGATAGTTGTGACAAGCAAGAATCACCTGTCTCATGTTATTCAAGCAAACCGCGCGACGTGCTGCATTTCGAACCGCCTGAACTGCTGGTAAGAGCATGCCAACCAAAATGCCAATGATTGCAATGACGACAAGCAACTCAACAAGCGTAAAACCACGCTTAGTTTTTGAATGTACGAACATTCAGATTCCTCCAATAAAATAATACGACGCGGGATAGGAATAAGTAGGAAGGACGAGGAAGTGAAACCTTAGTCCGGGCTGGTTACAGCTCGAACTAGCCTCAATCAATTATACTAGTTTTCTTGTTTAAGGTATCGGTGTTTTGTGGGTTTTGAAGATATCTAAACCTAAAATTACCCGTGTTATGCGGGGTCGGATGGTTAAACACCGTCGGTTTGGAACCCAAGTCATAAACACTTACCTTCCAGAGCCTCATTATACCGGTCCCTGAAATGGAGATATCGGCCATTTCCTTGATTCAAGGCTATTCAAGCCAAAAACTTCTGATTTATTGGAGTTTCACTCGGTTTTTCTTGGATTCTGTGCCGTTTTTTATCTTGGCTCAACCGCGTCAGTGATGGACACCGCACTTAGGCAAACTATTCCCGGTAGTTCGAATGCGATTTATGCCATCGCCAATGAAGGTCGCCGCTTAATCGATTGCGACCGTACGAGCGTTGCTATCGGGACTGGACGAAACTGCCGAGTCAAAGCCGTCAGTGGCCTCGATTCAATCGAACGACGAGCCGAACAAGTCAAGAACCTTGGCTCGTTGGCATCGACCGTTATTCGCGCAGGCCAACCGCTATGGTACGCCGGTGAGGATGCTGACCTTCCTCCGCAAATCGAAAAAAGGATGCACGCGTACGTCGACAAATCGCATACCAAAATGCTTGCGATTCTCCCGTTATTCGAAACAGTTCCCGAAACGGACGGTGATCGTTGCCGTTGTTCACGCTCAACGGCAGATCCAATTCAAGTAGATCGTTGGTGAAAGCAATCTTACTTAATGCGGCCAGGGAAGTGATATCGCCATCGGCTACATACGTGAATCGTTGAGGAGACCTGCCAATCGGTTCGGCGGTAACGAATGCAATCTGAATGCAATCTTTAAGTCGCTTTCTAAATGCTCCACTAGCGTACTCTACGCGTAAGAAAAAAGGGGACGAACAACTATAAGCTGCGTCCCCTTTCTTCCGTTAGTTCAGGTG
>CAYSQZ010000038.1:0-24023 GCA_964433035.1 uncultured Pirellulaceae bacterium
TTTAAAAGAAGAGTAAGCCAAAAAATGGTAACCCGAAGCGTTAGCGAGGAGCCTTGATGATTCCTCGCTTATGCATCGGGTTTCCTTCTGCACGCTTGTTTCAAACTTACTAAAAATCAAGGCTCTTCTTTAGTAAGTGGCTTGTTGGCCCATCATTTGGCGCCAGACAAGTTGCGGGAAAATCCAAGCGTCTTTGGCGTATCGTTTTGCCAGTCGCTTGGGTTGGCTACACATGCGGTGAAGCCATTCGATCCCGCCCTTTTGCATCCAGACTGGAGCGCGTTTCTGTTCGCCAGCCAAAAAGTCGATCGTGGCACCGACACACAGCGCGGCCTTGGCGTTCATTTGCTTGTAATGGCGATTGACCCAGATCTCCTGCTTGGGAGCACCCAGACCAACGACAACGACATCGGGGCGGCACAGTGCGATTCGTCCCAGGATATAATTGTTTTCTTCGGGATCCTTTTCAAAACCCATTGGAGGGCTGTAAACGCCAACGGTCTCGACGTTGGGCCATTGCTTTTTCATGTTCGCAGCCGCAATCGCTCCCACGCCCGGCTGAGCGCCCAGCAAAAACACACGAAGCTTGCCGTTGGTGTTGAACGAATCGAACATCGCTGGAACCAGTTCTGAGCCCGCTACGCGTTCAGGCAAAGGCTGACGCAACAGGCGTGAAGCCCAGACGATCGGATGGCCATCAGCCAGAATCATATGAGCTTCTTCGTAGGATTTTACAAGGTCTTCATTTTCCTGAAGCAGGACCGTGTGATCAACATTTGGGGTAACCACGTAGCGGCAAACGCCATGGTCTTCCTTGATCCAGGTCCGAAGACTGGCGACAGCTTCGTTCATTCGGATCGCATCAATTTTGATTCCGAACAGGTTACGCTTGATTGACATTTGCAGTTCCAGGTTGGCTGAGTTGTAGATAAATGCATCTGGGAAAGCGAGTTTCTCTCCGCAGTTACGAAAATCTAGGTTGTAAAAACCTGCTAACCGTTGCTGCGCGGCTTGGGGGAGCTGATTTTGCGGCTTTTTGCCCGGTCCTGCGGGGCTGTCGACCGGTTATTCGGTATTTGAGGATTTTCAAGGAAAAATGCCCAATGAGACTTTGTGGAAAAAACTCCGCACTTTCGTTTAACGTAACCAACACTTGTTCAACCAAATATCAGAGCAAGTATCAGAAGTCCTTGCGTAAACTTGGCGATTCCTGGTTTGCAGGTGTCATACAAAAAAATGTTGAATTGGAAATCCAACCTGATCGAAACGTATCGTGTTTTGTCGTGGCCTTACCGCCGCTGGCGACACGCCAAGCATTTGCGCGCCGGAACACTCCCTGTTTTTTCACTATTCTATCACCGAGTCGCTGATACGAATTTGAATCCGTGGACAATCACCTGTGATGACTTCCAACGTCAAATTGATTGGCTTGAGTCCAATTTTGAGATCGTTGATTTACGTGAGTGCCAACGTCGGATCAACTCGGGGTTCAATGATCGTCCGACTATCTCAATTACTTTCGATGATGGCTACGCCGAAAACTGTGATTTTGCTTTGCCAATGCTGATTGAACGTCGCATACCGGTGACCTATTTCGTTACGACTTATCACACAACACAGCAACAGTCGTTTCCGCACGATGTAAGTCGAGGAGCACCGCTACCAGTTAATACGGTTGAGTCACTGCGAGCCTTGGATCAGGCGGGCGTTGAGATCGGAGCCCATACCAGAACTCACCCCGACCTGAACAAGCTAACTGACGAAGTAGAGCTTTTCGATGAAGTGGTCGCCGCCTCTCGGGAATTGGAAAAGCTAATCGGGCGTAAATTTGAGTACTTTGCATTTCCCTACGGTCAGTACAACAATTTGAATCCGCGCGTATTTGAGATGCTTCGTGACGCCGGCTTTCTCGGAGTCTGTTCCGCCTATGGAGGCTGGAATGACATCGGTAGTGACTCATTCCATATTCAACGAATACACGGTGATCCAGATTTTACTCGAATGAAAAACTGGCTGACCTACGATCCTCGTATCAACAAAGTTGAAAGATACGATTACCACAAAGCACTTCAGGGGTACTTGCAGGAGAATCCCTCGGCGTCCAAAACAGACCTTGAAACAGCCGACATGCCGTCGAGCAACAGTGATGTTGACCGGGAGTCGAGCGTTGATGATCAGTCGGGCTCCAAGTTTCCAGAGCTTTTGAACCCCATTTCGACCCCACCGCCTACCCACCAAGGTCAATAAGATGCTGAAGAAGTTGTCTGATCATGAGTCACGTCCGATTCGAGTTATGTTTCTGCTAACGAGCATGCCCATTGGCGGAGCTGAAACGCTATTGGTCAATCTTGTTCGTCGATTGGATCGAAACCGCGTCGAGCCGTTGATTGGGTGTATGAAGCACAAAGACGTTCTTGGTGAGATGCTCTCCGAGGAAATCCCGGTGTTCTCAGACCTGATTAGTCACAAGTTTGATGTTGGCGTGGTTGGTCGACTGAAGCGGCTTTTCGTTGAACAGAACGTTGACGCTCTAATCACCATCGGTGCAGGCGACAAAATGTTCTGGGGTCGATTGGCCGCGCGGCGAGCCAAGGTGCCGGTAATTCTCTCGGCGCTTCACTCAACCGGTTGGCCTGACGGTGTTGGACGGCTTAACCGTATGCTGACAGGCATTACCGATGGATTCATTGCTGTAGCTCAACAGCACGCTCAATATCAAGTCGAACAGGAAAAGTTTCCACGGGAAAAGGTATTCTTGATTCCCAACGGAATTGATACCGACAAATTTGTTTTCAGCCCTGAGTCACGACAGCAGTGGCGCACCGACTTGGGAATCAACCCTCAGGCGCCGGTGGTTGGAATTGTGGCCGCTCTACGCTCGGAAAAAAATCACGACCTGTTTCTTGAATCTGCAAAACTGGTTTCAAGCCAAATGACCGATGCTCAATTTGTGATCGCTGGAGATGGCCCTGAACGCCCGCGGCTTGAAGCTTTAGCGCGGGACAAAGGCATTGAAGATCGAGTTCACTTTATCGGTTCCACGCAAGATGTGGTTGGCGTTCTTTCGATGGTAGATATGTTTGGGCTTTCGTCGCACAACGAAGCCAGCCCAGTGTCGATCATGGAAGCTCTGTCGTGCCAGCGACCGGTTGTCGCGACTGACGTTGGTTCGATTGATGAATCAGTTCTTCAGGGAAAGACCGGCTTTCTGGTTCCCCGGGACGACGCCCAGGCGATGTCGCAGCGTTGGTTGGAGATTCTTGGCAACGAATCATTGGCCCAAGAGCTTGGACGGCAGGGGCGAGAGCATATCGTGGCCAATAGTTCGCTCGATAGCATGACAGAAGGTTACGCTTCGCTGGTTGAAGATCTTTTTGCTCGTAAAACCAAGCGGCTCGTCAGCAAGTAGATTTCAAGCCGCAATCCGGGTGACATGGCTTGACGGTAGACGCGGTTGTAAGCAGGTCAAGCTGTACTGGCTTCGAGACAACCCGTCTTCCACCGTCTTGGGCAACTTTTAGCTAAAAGCCACAACCAATCGACACCGCTTGAAACCGACGCGATCTTGGGAACAATAGACGATGTCTTTCCCTCGTTTTTGGTTGTTCGTATGAAGCAGATCACGGTGCGGGTATTGCCGGCGATCGCCAAAGCCCTCAGCGGCGCGACTGTACGCTGGGTTGATTGTGAGCCAGACACCTGCCAGAGAATTTACTTTGCCAACCACACCAGCCATCTTGATGCGTTGGTGTTGTGGTCTTCTTTGCCCAGAAGAATTCGAAGTTTGACTCGGCCCGTCGCTGCGGTGGATTACTGGCAGGGTGGTCCGATCCGCCGATATTTGGCTTCGGTTTTTGATCTCTTGATGATTGACCGCAAGAAAATCAAAGTCCACAACAGTCCGATCGATATGATGATTCGAGAAATCGGCAATACGCATTCCCTGATCGTCTTTCCCGAAGGCGGTCGAAACGTGACCGGAGAGGTAGGAGCGTTTAAGAGCGGGCTGTTCCATCTGGCGAAAAAGCGACCGGATTTAGAACTAATGCCTGTTTACATCGACAACTTGAACCGAGTTATGCCCAAGGGAGAATTCTTGCCGGTTCCCCTGCTGAGCTGCATTTCGATTGGGGCTCCGATCTTTTTGGAGTCTGGCGAAACCAAGAACACGTTTCTGGAAAAGGCGCGGAGTTCGGTCTTGAAATTAAAAGAAGTTTAGGCAGTTCAAAACAAAACCCACCGTAAGTTTTAGCAAAGGCTTGCGCATACGCTCGCCCAACGATCAAGGGCCTGTCTTTTGATTCGCAGTTCCCGCGACCGGCTATCGGGCTAGGACGGCGATAAACGGCGTGATATCGAAAAAGTCAACGACTCCATTGGAGTCAAGGTCCGCTTCAGCCTGAAACCCTTCGTCGGCCAAAACCGAAATGAAGGGTGTGATATCAAAGAAGTCCACCATACCATCCAAGTTGGTATCACCCAGTAGCACGACGTCATTGAGGACGACGAACTCTAAGGGGTCGACAGTGATCAATGGCACATTGTTGAACAGGGTTGAAGCTGGGCCGTCGACGTCAAAAGCGTCAAGACCCTGGATCGTATCGACGATATCCATCCCGGAAACTACGGTTCCAAAAACAGTAAAGCCACCGTTTTGAAAGTCGAGGTTGGCGCTGTTGTCAGCGGTGTTGAAAAACCATTGGTTGGTCGCACTGTCGGGGTTGCCACCCAATTTTGCAAACGCGATCGTACCACGCGTGTTAGATATTTCGAACTCGTTCTGAATTGGAGCCTGAGTCGGTACTCCGGTTACAGCACCACCGTCCTCAGGAATGTAAAAGCCACCGCCTTGGACAATTGACAGGGAGGCTGCCACGATAGAGCGATGAAAAAAAGTGTTTTCGTAGTTGCTCCCCGCAGGTGAATTTACGTAGGACAAAAAGTTGGCCACTGCCAGCGGCGCCGCGTCGGGACGAAGTTGAACTTCAATGTTTCCAACGTTCGTCTGAAACACGACTGTTTGACCGACGACTTTTTCGGTTGATCCAGCGACACCGCTGGCCAATGAAAAAGTGACGCCAGTGAGCAACAAAAGTGACAAAGATTTGCGCAGAAACATGGCTGGAGCTTTCGTTGAAGGTTAGAAGGGGATTAGAAGGGGAACGGGCGTTGGTAAAAGACAATATAATTAGCGATTCGGTTGCTAAGTCAAGTTTAAACTTGCCCCACCGTCTTTTCGTAAGCTTTTATGTTGATCAGCCATTGTTTGTCGCGTGCTGAGAGCGGCTTTTGCTGATTTGAGCACGATTTTTGACCAAAAAGCATCCTGGGCCTCGCAACTCAAATCGCCTGAATCGAATCACATTACCGGCACAACTGTGGTACCGCCACAACTGGAAACCCGAAGCGTAAGCGAGGAGCCTCAATCATCCTCATTTGTCCTCGCTTACGCGTTGGGTTACCATTTTTGTTCTCTCGCTACCGTTTCCGCCTAAAGGCGGTACGACGAACATGCTGCGACGAGCCATAAATATTTTTGGTTAGCGAACAAGCTGCCACTAATTGCGAATCTTGATTAAGTACTTGATCAAGTTATCAAAATCCCGACGGCTCTTAAGTTCCCGTACCAAGCCAGCTGGCATCGTCGATACCTTGGAGTCCGCCACTTCTTCGATATCGTCTTGTGGGATTTTGATTGGCTTGGGGTCCGTTGGACTTTTCAGTACCAGAAGATTTTTGTCCTCCGAGACCACGACTCCTTCGTAAACCTTGCCATCGATCGTCAGAATTTTCTTCTGTTGATATTCTTTGTCGATCTTTTTAGAAGGGCGCAGGATCGACTCGACCAATTCTTCATCGGTCAATCGTGTTTCTTTTGCGAGAGACAAATCTGGTCCCACGCGAGGCGCCCCATCAGGGGGATCATGGCACGCAAAACAAGCGGCTTGGGATTGGTAGAAAACTCGTTTCCCGTGTCTGGCTTTCCCTCTCTTTTTCGCTACTTTAACCAACTCATCAAGCGAAGTGTTTAACAGTTCTTCCTCCAGCTCTTTGTTAGAGAACACTTCAGTTGCGGACGCTTCTGCTTCGACCAGGGCTTGCTCAAGCGGGTGGGTCGCAAGCAATTCGTCTGGCTTCCAGAAAGTGGTCTGCTGGGCCGTTTGTTCACGCACCATTTTGACCGTCGCCGCAGATACAGGGTCAGCTTTGTTGCCCCACGTGTTTCGAACGAACGTCAGCACAGCTGCCACTTCTTCGTCTTTGAGCAAAGACCGAAATGCGGTCATGGGAGGTGTTCCACGCGCCGGGTCAAACGTTTTTCCTGCCACTGTCATTTTGCCCCATAGACCGTGTAGAACAGTTTTCGTTAAACGTTCCTTACTGCCCAGAACCCAGGGACTTCCTACGAGTGTTGGATAGGTATTGCCCAGTCCCTTTCCATGAGCTTGATGGCAAGTCGCACAGTGGGCCTCACGCTGATAGATCTCGGCACCGAATTGGTACACTTTTTGATCTTGTTCACTAAGGTGCTTCGGCGGAGCGAATTTCACGAAATCAGATTCTGAACCTCCGGAAAACCCATCCGCTCCAATATCAAGATTGTTCCAAAAGTGGTTCACGGTTTTGGCCGCCATGGTTGCATGAGCAACCGAAGAACCAAGTAGCTTTTGCAAGATCTCATCGTTTTGAGCGTTGTTTTGTTGATAAAGCCACAGCGCCTCGAGCAGGTGATGGGCTTCTTCTTCGTCGTTGGGATCAAAGCTGGCTGCCCAGGTTTTGGCCGCCGCCAGGACTTGTTCTGAATCTCGCTTGCTCAACTCAACCCGGGTTCGATGTCTGACACTGTTGGTAGGATGCTTTAAATTCTCCAGCAACGCCTCAATCGGCTGGCCATCGATTTTGACTGACTTCTGAAGCGGTCGATTTTTGACTGTCAGACGGAAGATACGACCGTGCTTGTGATCACGACTCGGGTCACGAATGTTGTGCTGCATGTGGCCGATAATCGCGTTGTGCCAGTCCGAAACATACAATGCCCCATCGTCTCCAATGACCGCGTCGGTGGGACGGAAGTTTTTGTCTTTTCCATCAAGCAAGGCTTGTACAGGAGTTCCCCAGGCATTTCCCAACGTTTGCTTCACACCCTTCCCGTCACGATCAAGATCGTATTGCTTGACGCCGAGGAAACCGATCACGTTAAGAATCAGAAAATCCTGCTGCATGTCTTCAGGGAAATGCTCCGAAGAGAGGATGGCGTTGGCCGTTACCGGTCGGAACTCTTTCTCAAGTAACTTGTGCATGCGGAACCCTTTGCCCTCGGGCCGCACTTGAAAGGAACGCCCGCCGGTTCCATCGTTGGCGAAACAGTAACCCCAATAGTCGAAACTCGTACCATGAGGATTGGGCGAATTGGCGGCGATCGGCGTGATCGAATGCGTGCGCGGGTCGAAGCGGTAAAGCCCCGATTCTCCCGTATTCAAGTTTTGTTTCCACGGAGTCTCATGGTTGTGCATCAGGAAGATTCCGCTCTGCCAATAGATACCACCGTCGGGGCCCATCACCAGATTGTTGGCTGCATGGTGCGTATCACTGGTCCCCAGGCCTTGAACAATTGGGAAGCGAACGTCAGCTTTGTCATCACCATCGGTGTCTTTGAGAAACCACAAATCCGGGCCAGAAGTCACAATCACTCCGCCGCCCCAAAACTCAAAACCCAGTGGGTTGTGGATGTGAGCAAAGATCTTTCGCACATCAGCTTTACCGTCGTTATCGGTGTCCTCAAAAATCATCAAGCTGTCGATCATCTCATCGCCTGGTCGCCACTTCGGATACGAATTCCAGCTTGCCGCCCATAAACGACCCTTGGAGTCGACCTGCATTTGCACTGGGTTGGCCAAGTCGGGAAATTGAACTTCCGAGGCAAACAGATTGAGCTCGAAGCCCTCGGGTACTTCGATTCGGGCGAGGCTTTCTTCAGGAGTCAGGTAATCTGTCGAGCCTTCCTTTAACGCGTCGGAGCTTTTGCTTCCCCCTCCGACGTTGCTGGTGACCTTTACGTGAGGCGGTACATTGCTGTCGTCAATTTTAAATTCTTTGCCGGCCGCAGCCGCCCAAATCGCAGGGTCACGATTGGCAGTCATGACGTCAAGCTGCTCAAGTTCGCGAACCAGTACCTCAGCATTGGTCTGGCCATCGACAAACGACAGGGTGGAGCGTGAACCCCAAATGTCATTACCGTCGGTCGCCCGGTAACGATTGTGCCAGTGCCAGTTCTTGTTCAAGATCGCGGCATAAACGTTTTCAAGATTGTCGGTCGATCCGGCCTGTCCTAATAACTCGCTTGAAACAAATTTTGAGAGTTCCTTATAACCATCGGCGTTGAGGTGAATTCCATTAATGGTGTACCGCTGAGCACTTGATTCAAACAAGGCTTGGGTCGGTGTAAACAGATCAACAAAACTGCACTTCAGTAATTCAGCGGCTTGGCGAGTCGCTACGGTGTATGCAGCCAGGTTTTTGTTCTCCTCGGCGCCATCAGGAAGGTTGGGATCGCCGGTGTCTTCAAAAGCGATCGGGCTGAAAAGAACAAACCGGGGAACGTCGTCGGCTTTTTTTCGTTCGATGCGATACCGATTGACCAGCTTAACCAGCTCAGCCGTATATCCGCTGGCATTGTCTACGCCCTGGAACGATTCGTTGTACCCGTAGAATACGAACACGACGTCTGGAGCGACATGGTTCAAGTAAGCAAGGTCGTCGGTGAAGCCTTTACTACGAGGACGCCGGTTGACCACGTCACCTGAGAAGCTCATATTTCGAAACCGAAGCTGCTTGGTCTTTAGCTCGTTTTGCAGAACCGACTCGACCCACGGCGAATGTTGCATGCGGTCGGCGAGGCCGTTGCCGATGATGGCAATAACGTCTTTGTCGCGAAAGCTAAATTCCACTTGCGCATCAGAGGAAGGTGCAACGGATGACAGAAACGCCAGACTCATTAAAAAGGCGAGCAAGCGGAAACTCAAACGCGACCGCTCTGCCGGGGCTTTCGTGTTTCGGTAAAGGAAGCCTCGTTGTAGAACGACTCTCTGCTTAAACATATTTTTCTTCAACAAATTAAAAATAATGATTTTGCTGGCCAGCTTGAGCACGGGGTGGGAGCTCGTTAGAAACAGTTTCAAAACCCGAATTTTGTGTAGCGGGACGAAATTACGAGTCCCTGTTTGACCGGCAATGCCGTAGGACTCGCTACCTCGTCCAATATCGAAAAGGTCGAGTAGATTGCTTTGAGGCCACTTCTTGGCTTCGGCACTTACTATATTAGACATCCAAAACCGTTTGCTTATTGACTAAGATTCCGAAAATAAGCCGCTTGGTGGCCTGTTCTGCCGTTCGGTTATTCTGCGCCGATCCGAATTACCCGCAATTACGCTTGGTAAGTCACATTTTTTGTCGACGAGCTCGGGGAAACTCCCAGCCCAGAACGCTTGAGTAAGCCTTAGTAGAGTAGCTTAAAGCCAAAAGCCATTGAGTGATTGCCGGTTGGGACTTACTTTGGTGCTTTCTCAATGTCCCCCGATCCAAGCCCAGTTCCCTATGTCACTCGTCACCATCCGTGAGCTTACGATCGGATTCCGCGGTCCAGTTTTGCTTGATTCCGTCGACTGCCAAATCGAACCAAGTCAACGAATCGGTCTGTTGGGCCGAAACGGCGCTGGTAAAACGACGTTGATGAATTTGGTGATGGGAAAGATTCAACCCGATCATGGATCAATCGTCGTTGCCCCGGGCAAACATATTGCCAAACTTTCTCAGGATGTTCCGCAGGACGTAACGGCGCAAATCAAAGAGGTCGTCGCCGAGGGACTGCGCGAGGTCGAGCTGCCCGAAGAAGAGCAATGGAAAATCCAAAACGATGTCGAGCAGATTCTTTCGCGAATGGAACTTGATGGCGAGGCTCGTTTTGAAACGCTTTCCTCGGGAATGAAGCGGCGAGTCTTGCTGGCCAAGGCTCTGGTTGCCAAGCCGGATCTGTTGTTGCTCGACGAACCGACCAACCATCTCGATATCGATGCGATCGACTGGCTCGAAACTTTTTTGCTTCGATTTAATGCCTCACTGATGTTCGTGACTCACGATCGAATGTTCCTGCGTAAACTGGCGACACGAATCTGGGAGATTGACCGCGGGCGAATTTTCGACTGGTCGTGTGACTACGATACGTTTCTAAAGCGGAAAGAGCAGGCCTTGGCGACCGAGGACAAACAGAATGCTCTGTTTGACAAACGGCTTGCCGAAGAAGAAGTCTGGATCCGAAAAGGGATCAAGGCCAGACGTACCCGTAATGAAGGGCGGGTTCGAGCGCTCAAGGCGATGCGCGAAACCCGTAGCCAGCGCAGGAAGCAATTGGGAACGTCGAAGCTTCAGATCCAGGAAGCCGAGCGGTCGGGCAATCTCGTGATCGAGTTGGAAGACGTTTCGTTCTCCTACGAAGGCCATCCGATTTTTGAAAACCTGACGACGTCGATCATGCGTAACGACAAGCTCGGTATCATCGGTCGCAACGGTGTCGGTAAGACGACACTGCTCAAAGTGTTGCTTGGAAAGCTGGAACCGACCAGTGGAAAAGTGAAGCTGGGCACGAACCTGAAAATCGCTTACTTCGATCAGCTTCGCGATCAGCTCGATCCTGAAGCCACCGTTCAGGAGAACGTAGGTGAAGGATCCGATGCGATCATGATTAACGGGGTCAAGAAGCATGTGCTTGGCTACCTTCAGGATTTCCTGTTTGCTCCAGAGCGAGCCAGAACTCAGGTCAAATTTCTTTCGGGTGGCGAGCGAAATCGAATTCTACTGGCAAAGCTATTCGCCAAGCCCGCCAACGTGATTGTTTTGGATGAGCCGACTAACGATCTCGATTCTGAGACGCTGGAGTTGCTGGAAGAAAAATTGGCTGATTACTCCGGTACCGTGTTGATGGTTTCTCACGACCGCGCGTTTCTCAACAACGTGGTGACAAGTACGCTTGTGTTCGAAGAGGAAGGTCTTCGGGAGTATGTTGGTGGATACGATGACTGGCAACGTCAGGTAGCCGGGCGTCAGCCGAGCGAAGAAGCTCACCAAGGCGGGAAAAAGAAGCCAATGCTACCTCAGCCAGCGACGGCCAATGCCAAGTCCGGGGACTCCAGAAAAAAGGGAGCCGAAAAGCCAAGGAAGTTAAAGTACAAGGAAAAACAGGAATTGGAGAAGCTGCCTGAGCGGATTGAAGCCTTGGAATCTGAAATTGCCGCGGCTCACCAAGTAATGGCTCAACCAGAGTTCTATCAGAAGTCTGGCGCTGAAATCGCCGAGGCGCAGGCGGAATTGAAAAAGTCCGAAGAAGAATTGGCGGTCGCCTATGCGAGGTGGGAAGAGTTGGAAGAGCTTAGCTAATTTAGTTAATCACTTGTGCGGTTTAACGAAACAAGTCACCCTCCCAAGATTGGCCAAGATTGGAAGGGTCGAGAAAAGACGATGAAATCGACTTTGGATCTTCCCTAAAGTCTGGCGACTCCTGCTACCCTCAATGGCAACCCCAAGTGTCAGCGGGCCTTACTTGTGAACGTTGTCACGAGTCCTTGCCTCACTAGGATGAGGCACGATGTTGGCCCATTCACTGGCGTCAGAGCGTGCAACCACAGCCATTACCGGTTCAGTATCGCTCAGGTTGAAGACCTCGTGTGGGACCCCCGGTTCGATGTAGATAAAATCTCCGGCTTCATTGTCGATTGTATGCTCAAGGTTGTCGCCATAGATGTGGCGAACATTTCCCTGGAGGATATACAACATCAACTCGAATCCGTCATGGATATGTGCATAAGCGATCGCTCCGGGCGCTACGGTGGCCACATTCATTGAGAGTTTTTCGGCGTTCACATTTTTTGCGCTCAAGCCAGCTTTGTAGCGAATTCCATTCCAGCCACGAAAGTTCTCGCCATCAAGGACTTGCTTGGTTCGAATGACAGAGATCCCGTTCTCGCCTTCAACAAATTCAGACAAATCGTGTTCAATATCGGACATGTAAATTCTCCGCGAATGCTGGTTAATAATGAGAGCTGATCATGGTTTTAACATTCTCACAGAAATTCTAAAGACGTATCTTAGCTGGATTGGGAGCCCAGACATGGACTGTTCAACTCAGGGCGAACCACTGTAGTCCAGAAAGCTCAGCGTTGCCAACCCTACCCTGCTCTCTTGGCAATTCCGGTACGATTCTTCGTTTTCCATGTTTCAGCGTTTGATCGCGAGTATATCCGCGTGAGGAATTCACCAGAGCTGATTGATTTGTTTTGATTCGGGTTGGAGAAAGGGTACAATTGCATCGCTTACATGACCGACTCTGGTTTACCGTTGAAGTGTCACTAATTTTCCTTTTCAAAGAGGTATCAAAATGAACGCAATTCGAACCAAAACGAGCTTAGCTGTTTGCACTTTCGCTGCTTGCCTTGCAATATCGCATTCATGTCAGGCTCAATGCTTGACGGGTGACGTCAATTTGGATGGTACCGTAAACATGGCCGATTGGTTGCCATTTGAAGATTTATTGGTGAATAATGTCTTCCAGTGCGAAGCGGACAATGGCGATGGACAAATAAATTTTCTTGACATTGCGGGGATTCAACAAAGACTATTGGATCAGCAGAGCGCAGCTTTTACGGATACTACAACTGACGGTTATGGGGTTGGCGACTTCTTTTGGTCGACATCGAATTTAAACGAAGGTGCGGTCAATGGCCCGCTTAATCTAGGTCTGGAGATCGGAGAATCGATAACACTGTACCTTTACTACAGCACCGATGGTCCTTCAAATTCTGAGATCATGTCCGGGTACTCGGTCAATGTGGCGACAAGTCAAAGCGGCATCATTGAATTCACTGAAGCCGAAACATTCAACCATCCGTTGGTTGGGACGCTCTCTCGCTGGGTTTTCCCGGAACCCGATCTTTATTATGGAGCGGCGGGAGTAGGAGTAGCTCAGGCCCAGTCTGTGGAAAGCGATCTGATCATTGGTTTGACAGCAATTGGGCGGATAAACAGCCTTGGCATCGCTGAAGAATTTTCATCTCTTGACACTGGGTACGACCCCGATGCAACGGCATTTTTGTGTGGAAGAATCCAAATAGAAGCGATTGGGCCGGGAAGCATTGAACTGGCTGCTGGCCCGAATGACCTTGGAATCGCGAATGAGTCCGATCTTCTGCAATCAGTGTTTGCTCGAGCCAACATTTCCGTTCCTTTTGTTGATATATTTTTGGGGGACGTCAATCAGGACGGCATCGTCGACTTTTTTGACATCGCCCCATTCATTACGGTTCTAACCAATGGTGACAATCAAGCAGAAGCGGACGCTGACCAGAATGGAGTCGTTAACTTTTTTGATATCGATGATTTTGTCGTGCTCCTCGGACTCGGAGGTTAGGGGCGGTCGGTAACGTGCCCCTTCGGTGTTTGCCAATGTGAGCGGCAAGGCGCTAGCCGCCGGTTTGTTGTATGTTTGCCGGCGTCTGGCGCCTTGCCGCTCAGTCCGATATGAATTTGTCAACTGAGCGTAGCGTTGACATATCTGCCACCGCTCTCACTCAGGATTCCCGTCGCGGCAGTAGTTCGAGTTTTTCTCGCAACTCCGCAATTGGGATCGGGGGAGAGTCGAGGTAGGGAGCCTGGGACAAGATCTCTCGTAAGCCACGGGGCAAAATGTGCTGATGGACTTCGTTTTCCAGTTTTGCCAGCCATGCGGGCAGATCGATGCCCACGCCCATGGTCGAGCGAGAAAACGCGCGGGCCTCGTTCTTAAGTAGCTCAAAGGTTCGGGCGGATTCCTTCGTGGTCGGATCCATCATCGCTGGCTCAACCAGCGCTTTGAGCCGATCAATCTGCATCTGGTGTCCGAACTTGCCTTCGAGGCGACGACCGACCGAAGCCATTTGGATTGAGTACTTGTTGCGAAGCGTCGCCAGAGAATGCAAGTATTTATCGGCTTCGGGACCGATCTTTTCGGTCAACGAACGTCGCCACATTCGCGCGACTCCGTTTTCCTGCTCGTTGACCAAAATTCGATGTGCCCAGACAACCGGTTTGAGGTTCCAGCAAACCCGATCGTACTTGGCTCGCAGTCGCAGGAAATCGAGGAACATGTACAGCGACTCGCCATGATCAGACTGCGTCGTGGTGGTGTTGTAGTCACGATACTCGTTGTAATTTTCGATTACCGATTCCAATACCAGCGTCAGGTAACGGACGGCTTTTTGGCGAGGCAGAACGTGCCCGAGTTCATCGAACAACCTCAAGTCCGGATCTCTTGCTGATTGCTCGACCTGCGTCAGCCAGTGATCAACACCCTGGTGAAGAATCGCCCGGATGTTTGCCAGGTGCAGAAATTGTTGAGTGAAAAGTCCACTCCCGTAGCTCCTGATGAAGTCAACCAGTTTTTCCCAGGAGCCCTTGTCAAGAACTTTTTCCAGGACGCTTAAGCGAAGCGTCTTGCTATGCTCCAGCCACAGGATCAGCATCGACTCCGTCAACATTTCAATGCAGTCGAACAGAACGGTGTGTGATTCCTGGCTGATTTCTGAAGGGGTCAACTCGCCAGCAGTCTTTCGTTCCGATTTCAGTTGAGCCGTTGATTTGACCAGCGCATCAACCATCGAAGAAAACGCGACTTCAAACACTTCGTCGAACTCAGTTACCGCGCCACGGCTGATAGGATTGTTGCGCTCCATTGCCAGTGCGGTACGAGTTAAATCATGCGTTTCAACCAGCAAGCCCAACGTCGGCATGCGGTCCAGTAGATCCAGGATCGCGGTTTGCACAACTCGAGTGCGGACGATTTCCAGGGGATCGCCGCCTTTGGAAAGCGGGACATAGAGAATCGATTGACTGTTGAGATATTCCGTCAGATTGGCAAAGTTGTCGACCACCAGTTGGGAATTCTGCAGCAGCAGCGCCGCGTAAACAGAAACAACCGGGGCTCCTCCATTGACGCATGCAGCTACTTGATCGCCGGATTGTTCTGCCGTCTCGGGCTGGGGAGGTGTGGTCGTCTGGTCAGCAGGGTCGTCGGTGGTGTCTTTTGTATCTTGCGGCAGATTTTCGGACGTTTGCTCAGCTTGATCGTTCGAATCAGATTTTTGCCCCGTCGTTGATGGGTCGTTGTTGGACCGCCGGGAGTGTTTGGGGTAAAGCGGTTTTCCATCGACCAGGTAATCGACAGCATGGACGACCGCCGCGAGCATGCGAATCGCATTTTCAATTTCAATGCAGGTTTTTATCGCCTGGTCCTGAAGTGCGTCTTTGTGGAGTCGATACTGGTCATACAGCAGCATCGCATCGTGGTCCGATCCAGTCTTGGGAAGCGAATAACGATTGATGGTGCGAAGCAACTTGACCAATCGCTCGCGGTTACTGGTGGCTTGTTTGACCCAGGCCAAAATAATCTCTCGGCGTTTGACGAGGCGTTGGGAGATCGAATCGGTCAAATCTTCTGGCCGGATAATCGGTAGAGGGATCGTTGCGGCGACAGTCCAGTATTCGGCGATGGTACTGTGGAACTCAAGCCGATCCAGAACTCGATCGACTTCGGCTTCCAGAGCGTCGTCGGACATCAGGCTGTCGTCAAACACTTCGCCTTCGAAGCCATCGTTGGTGGTGTCAAGATAAGTGACTTCGTCGTAAGCCGCTTTGTAGAGGTCCTGCTCCTGGTCATCGGCTGAATCGGGGTCTGCGAAGGCTTCGTCATCGCCCTGGCTGTCGGGATCTTCAAAAAGATCGGCCAGCGATTCCGGCGGAGCGATCTTGCGATTGACTTCAAAGTTCGGGACGTCCCAATAACGATCGGCATTGGCTTCGATGAAATCGTAAAACTTTCGAATGCGATTCCAAATCTCTTCGGGTGGAGCTTCTTCGGGATCGGCGTGTCGAAGCAGGCTCTTTTGTTCGGAGATCCAGCGGTAGAGCAGATTGTGGAACGAGCTGTCGCCCTGTTGAAGCGGAATATAGTCGGCTTGGCTGAGCCAGTGGACCATAATTGCAGTTGACGTTTTGTAGTCGGCTCGCTGCATCAGCGCGTCGATCACCAGCGTGTAAGCTTTGGGTGAGTCGAACATCTCAGCGTGTTGAGCCCAGAATTCGATATCACCGGCAGCAGCGCCTCCTTTGTGCCAGAGGTTGAGCGCATCGGCGACCAGTTCGGCGGCCGCAAAGATATCATCGGCATCAACGGCGTCGACGGCGATGACTTCGTGGGCAGCATACTTTCGCCACCAGTTCACGATTTCAAGAAACTCCTTACGCACCGCTTCACATATTTCTTCCAGATCGCTGGCAGCTGCTTCGCTCCATAGTCGCGAGCAAGTCGCAAAGATTCGGTCCATCGTGTCGACGAGGTCAAACACTCGGTGATCGCGCACCGAGTTTTCGACGGCCGGGAAGAGACTATAGTTGGCGTCGAAGCCGATAATGTTCCACGGGTCGACGATCGCGCCGCAGTGAATCCCACGCTTAACACGCGACATAATTTTTGGAAGCGTAGCGAAGGCGTCGTCGAGATTGCCTTTCGATGTTTCCTCAGTCGCAACGTTGAGCAGGCAGTCGATTTGGCAATTGATACGGGCGGCGGCCACGGGCACGATCAGCGATTGCTCTTCGGCGGCTTGGGGGTAACCCATGCGGGCGAAAATCGATGCCAGCCGGCAGTTGACCAGCTGCGAAGCTCGCCGCTGAGCCAGTTGAGCGTTGAGGTCCTGGCGCACACCGCCAAAGGGTTGGAATTTTGTTTTGGCTTCGACCTCCAATCGCTGCCGATGCTCGGGAGCAAGTTTGCTCATCAAATCCCGGTAAAATTCATCGCGATAGCCGGCGATAATCGGAAGCAAAGAAGAAAGCGTTGTGTTGGAGTCGTAAGTCCCGGGGCCTGAGCCGGAGATTCCCGAAGCCATCAGCATGGTGCCAGCCATGACGGCGCTCGCCTCGATCATCGCCTCGTCGAAACTGATGGCGCTTTGCGGGTCGCTCTTGCATTTTTCGGCTCGATCCAGCAGCGCGTCAATGGTGACTTGATGCACGATGAAGCGGCGGAAAAAGCCTGAGCCATCAATCAGGTGCTCGTCCCACTGCCCAAAATGGTGGTTGGGTCGCTGGTTGATCGGGTGGTCAAAATCAAATGCTCTGGGATCGATCGCCAACTCAGATAGTTTGGTGACGTCAAAGTGCGCTGCTCGAAGAATATGTGGGTCGGTTTGCTCGAGAATCTCGATCGCGTTGCGAGTGATCGCCTGGTATTGACCCGACGCTGCACCAACTTCGCGAATGTAAACCGGGATCGGACGAATCCATTCGTGATCGTAGGGTTCAATTTTTCGTGCTTCGAGCGTCGCAACGGGACGGTGCCCAATATAGTCGTTGAGGCGATTGAGGATTTGATGAACGATCAGTTTCGAGTCCCAGGGACGCTCCTGACGCAGTACCGTCTCAAGCACTCGACCCACGAAAAACGAATTGAACAGAAGTTGGTCGGATTGATGGAAGAGCAGATCGCGATGATGCTTCCGGTAGCCAAGCAGAACCTGGGAGAAAGCCAACTCGAGGACGGTATGGGCTTGGGTTGCATCGCTGAAAGTCGGGTTTTCTGATTTGACTTCTTCCAACCGTTTTGTCAGTGCCTGGCCGACTTGAAAGGCAAGCACATGGTCGTTAGAGCGGGCGAGCGTCGATTTGCGTTTTTTGGGCGGCGGTTGATCGGCCGGGTCGGATGCTTTGAGTTGCTCAGCGTGAAAGTAGTCAAACAGCCAGTTCAGGTTGGCTAGAAACTTTGGGTCATGATTACCCGAGGAAAAATTGAGATACCCCAGAACCTGATCAAGGATCGTGTGGACTTGTTGTTCGGGTTTGGGCGATCCCATAAAAAATCCGTCGATGTTGATTGCGTTGGTGTTTGGGGTATCACAAATTAGAAATCACAAACGCAAACATCCTTTGTTGATTGCTCTTGGCAAGGCGAAAAGTCCAACTGCAACAATCGCTTTGGGGGTTGCTGACAGGCTCTCCCAAGCTTTGCCGATTCGTTCATCGTAAAAATCGCTTTGCCGATGGTCTAGTCGCGTTTGCGAGATCGCCAGATTTAGCCCCTGTTTTTTGGTCTACAGCGTTTGTTAGCCGACTTTTGGCTGTCCCGCGATCTATTTGATTGCGAATTCAGATTGGCGCGATCCCTGTTGGATGTTGAAGGGCGTTGTCTGATTTCCAGCCGATGGTGGTGACCAAGAGTCTTCCAAAACAATCGAAGCGGTATTTCGGGTTATCCACCTCAAAGTCGGAACGATTGGAGCGAATTGCACTGCCCCGCCCCGAAGGCAACAAATTCTGTCGCCTATGGGTATTTCGCTGGTAGAATGGAGTGTTGATAACCGAAATCATTTAAGTGAAATACTGGGTTTAGCGAATAGATGAGATCAATGATTCGAAAAATTGCTTTGTCGGCGGTGATAACTATTTTGGTCGCTGGGGCAGCTCAAGCCAACGATGACATCGTGTCTGATGCGATTATTCATCGTGCAGGGCTTCAGGTCGAATGGTCAACACAATCAGGAGCCGGTACTCGCGGTCAGATTGTCGATTGGTATTTGAATGTCAACGAGAACAAAGCGACGACTTTTTATTCGATCACGGCGGGCCAGTTCAACGAGAAGTTCTCTGAGAAGACGCTCAACGAGTTTGGCAAGCCGCTTGGGCAAGACAAATCTTTTGGTGTCGCCGAATACATTGACGTTCGCAAAAATGTCCTGGCTGCTGAACTGAAATACCTCGGTGAAGAAGATGCAGATATCAGGGTTGATCAATATACACTTCCTGAGTCAACCATTTATCTGTTTACCAGCAACGGATCGATCTCGGCGATTGACGCAGACACCGGTGAATTGAAGTGGCAAAACCGGGTTGGCGATACGGAGCTTAAGAGTGTTGGAGTTGGTGCGGACAACAATTACGTTGCCGTGATCAATGGTTCGACGATGTATTGTCTTACTGCGGACTCCGGCAAGTTGTTATTTTCGGCCAAGTGCCGACACGGCGTAAGTGCTGGACCATCAGTTTCCGCAGGCAGGATCTACGTGCCTTTGGTCAATGGGCGACTTGAAGTTTTCGATGTTAATGCACGCGGGGTCAATTCAAGTTCATTTGCTTCTCTGGGAGAATCGACATCTTCACCGGTGATTACTGAGAAAACGATCTCCTGGTCAACTGATCGAGGTTTGATGAATGTTGTTGGGTACGATAGCAAGTCCGTTTCGTATCAGCTTCGCGCCGACGACGCGATCGTTGGACAGCCGGTTTACCAGTCCGGAGTGTTCTATGTGACTTCTTTGGACGGGTTCGTTTACGCCGTCGACGAGGACCGGGGTAGTGTGAAGTGGCAGGTTTCAACTGGAGCGAGTATTTCCCAGTCTCCAGCGGTTTTTGGTGGTTTTGTATTCGTCGTCAACGACAACAACGAATTGTTCAAGCTTGACGCAAAGCATGGCATCAGCGCTTCCGGTTGGGAGTCACCGCGAAGCGGTATTGGGATGATTGTCGGTGCAGGCCAAAAAGATATTTTCGTGACGGACAAGATTGGGAATCTCAAAGTGCTCAGTCAGGGCTCGGGCGCGGTTTTAGGTTCGGTGCCCTTTGGTGCCGTTGATAAAGTCCTGGCGAACCAACAAAGCGATCGTTTGTACTTCGCTAATCGTCGGGGCTTGGTGCAGTGCATCCGGGAAGTATCCAGTACAGTTCCTCACTTTCATTCTGGTGAATTTGGCTCAATTGAAGTCGCAACGACCAATGTTTCAGGGCGGTCTGAAGCCGGAGAAAAACCAAAGCAGAGCTCTGCGGAAGATTTTGAAGATCTGTTCAAAGCTTCTGATGATCCATTCGCCCCTGCTGGCGGAGTTGATCAAGGTACAGAACCCGAGACGCCTGATGATGATAAGGACCCGTTTGCTGGGGGCGAAGAACCCGAGACGCCTGATGATGATAAGGATCCGTTTGCTGGGGGCGAAGACGAAGATCCAGTGGTCGGTGGCGTTGAGGATGATCCGTTTCAGTAGGATTAGAAAAGCCAGCGCAGGAAGTTGGCATCTGCATCTGTTTCCTACTTCTGCTTCCTTTTGTTTACTGCCCGGTTGAAAATCTGAGCGTTGTTCACAACAATTGTGCCTCGTTGTTCAGTGCCACGATGCGGTTGATGAAGCTGTAAATTCGCTGAACTGATGTTCGATTGTCGATATTGGGTCAGTGCCACAGATGGATTCACCAAAAATTGAGCGCGCGTTGATCAGCGTCAGTAACAAGACTGGCATTGTTGAGTTTGCAACGGGCCTGGTTGAAGCCGGCGTCGAAATTTATAGCACCGGTGGAACTCGTCGGCATCTCGAAGAAGCTGGCATTGCCGTTGTCGATGTTGCTCAGTACACCGGCTTTCCCGAGATGATGGACGGGCGGGTCAAGACACTTCATCCGCGAATTTTTGCCGGTATTCTTTGCCGCCGGAACAATCCAGCCGACATGGCGGCCCTGGAAGAACACGCGATCAAGACGTTTGGGTTGATTGTTGTCAACCTTTACCCATTTGCCGAAACGATCGCGCGTCCCAATGTATTGATGCATGAAGCGATCGAACAAATCGATATCGGTGGCCCGAGCATGATTCGCGCTGCGGCAAAGAATAGCGATTTCGTGTCAATTGTCTGCAGTCCGCAGCAATACACCCAAGTGCTGGAAGAGATCAAGGCTAGTGGGGCGACCACCAATGGGCTTCGTAAGCACTTGATGGCTCAGGCGTTTCAGCACACGGCCGAGTATGACAACACGATTAGCGAGTATTTCTCCGGCCAGACCGAAGGGGAGACGTTTCCTTCAACAATGCAAATGAGGCTTCATCGGAAAGACATTTTACGATACGGCGAGAACAGCCATCAGTCGGCGGCGCTTTATAGTAGTGAGGACAGTCGCGAGGCAAACCTGATTAACTCCCGGCAGCTAAATGGAAAACAGCTTTCGTATAACAACCTGCTTGATCTCGATAGCGCGTTATTGATGGTCAGAGGATTTGAGCAGCCAGCCTGTTCGGTGATCAAGCACAATAATCCTTGCGGTGCCGGTGTTGGCTCGACGTTGCTTGAGGCTTGCGAAAAAGGATTTGCTGGCGACCCGCTGAGCGCCTTTGGAAGCGTGATCGGAATCAACCGAACTTTGGATGCCGATGTCGCGGAGTTTCTTGCTGCTGGTGATTTCTTTATCGAGGCCATCGTTGCCCCGGAGTTTACCTCTGAAGCCCAAGCGATTTTGACGACCAAGCCAAAATGGAAGAAGAACGTTCGCTTGGTTAAGGTGGGCGAGCTTCAGCCGGCCAAGCCGACGTTGGAGTACCGCAATGTTCTGGGAGGGTTGCTGGTTCAGGAGTCTGACAATCAGCCAGATGACGAATCGAAATGGAACGTGCCAACCGAGGTCAAGCCGACCGACGCGATGCTCGATGAGCTGCGATTTGGATTTGCGATGGTCCGCTTTATTAAATCCAACGCGATTTGTCTTTCGAAAAATCAGGCGTTGGTGGGTGTCGGGGCTGGCCAGATGAGCCGAGTCGACTCGGTGGAAATTTCGATTAAGAAAGCTGGTGAGCGAGCTGCTGGTTCAGTTTTGTCGTCGGATGCATTTTTCCCGTTCGCCGATTCGATCGAGGTCGCAGCTGCCGCAGGCATCAAGGCGATCATTCAGCCAGGAGGGAGTGTTCGCGATCAAGAAGTCATCGAAGCTTGTGACAAGCACGGGATTGCGATGGTGATGACCGGCAATCGGCATTTCCGGCATTAGAAGCGGTACATTGAGACTCGCGGACGTGGTTAGAGTTCTTGCCTCGGTCGCGAGATCGCAACGGCATCGCACCCTGCGCCGATGTGGTCGCCTTGGGGGGCGGTCAACTTAAACCAACGTCACCCTCCCAAGATTTGGGAGGGTCGAGAAAAGACGATAAAATCGGCTTTGATCGGGGAGGGTTGATGTGAGCCGATTGCAAACCCGCCGCTTCGCGTCCCCCCCAACGCAGCTGCAAGCAGAATGGTAAGGTTGAAAAACGCTCAATCCGAATAACTTAGTGCTGCGGGACTGGTAACCTCGTCCACTACAACTTCCCCTGCCGCCAACCTTATTGAGGCGAGCGTTTACTTCCAAGACTTTCAGGCACAATCATGAAACGCAGTATCGCTGTCTTGGGTCACACACCGCAGTTCGTTCGCTGGGCGATCGCACAACCCTGTCCGCTGCGCACGGTTTCTGAAGACAATTTGCCTGACGTTTCGTTTCGACAACTCAGGTCGCTGAGAGAATATTCGGTCGGCCGCTCCGAGGGGCGCGTGGTTGATGGAGTCTGCGTTCACCGTTCCGCGACCGCTGCTCAACCCGATCAGGCTCGCGGATTCTTTGGAGCCGAGATTCTCGACGCTTTTGGAGATGAGTCATTTGTCGCAGGATGCTGCAATTCTTGTCCTGCCAACGCGATCGAGGAAAGACAACCTGGTCTTTGGGCAGGTTGTTATGGCTGGTTGCCTGCGACGCCCGATTTTCAATTCAACGTTACCCAGGAAGCGGTCGAGCCCCGTCGACTATCTGAATCCGGCGAGCCGGATGAGCTCGTCGTCATACTGGACGACGTTGTTCGCGATCTGAAAATCGGCCAGTCCGCTGATGCGCTTTTTAAACGCACTTCACCTCGCTGGTACGGGATCTGGCGTACCGAAAAGTTTGAAGCTCAGCAGTTGAAGTTTTTGTGGGATATCTTTTCTGAACTTGCTCAGCGGCTCGAAACCTGCCCCACGGATTTAAATCAATTTGTCGCAGCAATTTCACGGTGCGTTGAGCATGAGCTTGTATTGCATGCTCAGTTGGTGCCGCCGGGGTTCTCGGATGGTCGGACTTGGCAGCTCTCTGGATACTGCCCTGATTGCAAGTACGAAATGAGAACGGCGGGACAACAGAAATGCCCAGCGTGTGGGAGGTTTGGGCATCCACACGAGATTCGCAAAAGCAAAGTACTTGGCTTGAGACCGTACGTTTTTCTCAACGGCGTTATCGGAGAGTCCAGGACGGTTGAATTGTTAAAGAAACTCGAATCAACTAACCGCGACTAAAGAACTTTCTTACTGATTCGCTGGTCTGGAAACCATCATGTTTTGATTCAATGATCTGCAGCTGAGCGTCGATCCAATCCGAGAACTCTTCGAGATTCTTGAATTGCGGATCAGTTTGTTTCGCTTTTAATGTCTGATCATCACTGGGATGATCCGAGTTTGGCTGGCTTGTTTTGAACATTCGTCTACCGTTTCTGTCGAGTTGTTGTCGGCTCGACCATAGTTTTGAGGCAGCAAGAGCAAGAAGTTCGTCAGTTGCCTCGACATCTATAAATTAGATGCAAATCCAATGCCGATCTTGCTTCGAAATTCTGGTTTTCCACAAAGTCCTTAAAACACGTTAATTAGGGCGATTTTGGAACCGTTGATTATCAAGAGTACTTGCGTGTAGGTGTTTAATCTGACTGCATGACTGATCTAAAGGAACACAGGTTCACTTTTTGCATCATTTTTGGGTGCCAAAGCCCACAAAATAGTTATCGGAGTTTGGCTTGTTGTTCATCCAATCAAAAACCGCTTCTCGGTATTTGCTGAAATTAATCAAACGAAGGCTGATTGGTGATGTCAATCACGATGGCACAGTCTCTTTTGGATGTTGGTCCTTTGTCGACAGCACTCAAAATCGGCGAGTCAAAACTGGACAATGGCAACCAAACGGTGATAAGCAAGGAACACTAATCGACACGAATGATTAGTGAAGATTAGTGTTCCTCTATAGACCTTCACGGTCTAAGTAATGAGAATAGCGGAGGCAAGCGTGGAGGCCGAAGCCTTAAGCAACCTGAATTGGCAACCTGAATTGGCAACCTGAATTGAAACTATCATTCCAAG
>CAYSQZ010000038.1:24123-27140 GCA_964433035.1 uncultured Pirellulaceae bacterium
GCAACCTGAATTGGCAACCTGAATTGGCAACCTGAATTGAAACTATCATTCCAAGGGAGAAACCTCAGGACTGGGAGCAGGAAGGCTTCGTTCCAAATTTCTTTGGCACGCCAGCAGATTTTCTCGATTGACAAACCGAAGCGCGTCCGTAGACGTGTCAATGAAATCTCTCGAGTTTGTGCTTTCGCTGGTTTGAGTAAATGAAGTTGTCGCGAGCCAGATTTTTGCGATCATCGTTTCGGCATAATCTTCAGCACGTTTCTTGTATGGCGTCGCCAAAGACACGACTTCCGGATGCCCGGAGCAAGCTTTTAATTAGGACCTATCCAACAAAGTCAACGGCACGCCAAAATTTTGAGTACCAAATACAACGCTCAACTCGGTTATCAAACTACAAGGTGACCTACTTCAACTGGTTCAGCGTTCATTGAAATTCAAGGTTGCTTCTGGGCCCACGAAGTTCGCCGCACGCAACGACTCGATGATGTCGAACTCGGCCCAGCTTTGGAAAATCGACTGCTTGTAAGGGTGTCGTCAAAGAATCCGAAGAGCACAAGCTGTTGCCAAAACAAAAGCGACCTAACACGCGCCCCATTTCTGCGCTGAATATCCAACTTCCATACTTTTCCTGTTAGGATAGTGGAAGCTTGCTCCAATGCCTGAGAGAGAAATGAAACATGTCGCTTCCTTATTTAAAAGAAGCTGTTGATAAGAACGACGCCGAAACGCTCATCCGATATGTCCGTTTGCATTTTGGTGATGGCGACGAGCAGGCGGGACGCAAGGAAATAGACAAGGCTTGGTGTGAAGCACTTAAACCGCTGCTGGATCTGCCAGAGACGGATCGCGATTTCATTTTGAATACGCTCGACACCAAAGACAAATCAACTTTGGCCCATCTGTTTTTTCATCTGCACTTTTATTTTGTGAAAGAGTCGGGAGAGTGGATTCATGACGGCAACCTCTGACAAACAGGACCAATTGCGACCGGGGCTTTGGGAAACGGTCAATCAACGGTATCCCGGCTCGATGATTCACAAGGACGATTTTGTTCCTTTGGCGAAACTGAAAAAACCAATTTCAGAGTGCAGAGTATGTTTCGTCAGTACGTCTGGAGTTCAGCTCAAGGGGAGCGTTCCTTTCGACGTCGTGCATCCGATTGGAGATTACAGTTTTCGTCGTGTTCCTTCGAATTCGAATGTTGATGACTTGGAAATCCACCAGATCAAATACCCTACCGAGGGAGCGAATCGAGACATCAACGTGATCTATCCGATTGAGCGATTGCGTGAGCTTGCGGATAAAGGTTTGATTGGCGGTTTGACCGATAATTTGTTCTCGTTCATCGGATACAATATGGACCCTCTTCGCCTCGAAGCGACTTTGGCGGAGGACCTTGCCGATGCCATTGTAGAGGAAGGAGCGGACATATTACTGGCCGCTCCCGCGTGACCGATATGACATCAGTCGATCGCGTTGGTTCAACGTGCTGTAGAAAGAAAAGGAATCCCAACGGTTTCTCCGTCAGTTGCACTCGATGTGAGCAAACACATCAAACCGCCGCGGGTATTATTTTTGCCCTTTCGAATGGGGCATCTCTTCGGTGTCCCATTTCATAGCGATTTGCAAAGCTCAATCTTGCTCGAATTGCTGGAGCATCTAAAACATGCCACCAGTGGCGAAATTCGAAATTTCGAAATGACTTGGGCGGAAGCTCGAAAACAAGGCAAGGAAATTGAACGCAATCGCTGACCGACAAGCGGTAAGGTGAAATTGAAACTACTATTCCGTGGCAAGTTTGCTGCTGTCCTGACGATCCGCAGTCAGAACTTCAGGGCCGCGAGTTTCGATTTAGGAATGTGAGGCGCGGGAATCTAGCTGCCGCCGCCACCGCCGCTGTTGTTGTTGCTGCGGCTGGCTCTTCGCCATTGAAGCACGACCAGCCAAAACGCAAATGGTTCGCCGCCAATAACAATCGTGCGCGGGATGGCAATTAGCGTCCAAGGCAACAGCACCAACAGCAAAACAACCGCGCAGGCGGATATTTGGGGCTTGGCCTATGGATTTCCCGGTCTTCTTCACCCTCCCAAAGGGCCCAAAGGGAGTGTGACAAAACAACGCTACCCGTCACTTGATCGATCTGCGTAAGAGTGCAGGTAGGCGGGCGGAAATGGGTAGGCTGCATGACGTCTACAGTTTAGGGCTAAAAAAACGGTCAGCCGGTTGATGCAACCAAGCAGAGGGTTAAACTGTTCGGAAATTTGACTCTACGCTCGCAAGGAGTTCCTCTTGTTGAGCTGAAACTATTCCAGAAATACGGAGACCCAAGATGAAGAAATTGTTTGTTAGCATGTTCGCATTGACCATGATGGTCACCAGTTCGGCGTTGAATGCTCAGGATGAAGCAGCAAACCTCGAGGTTCAGGCAGCCGAAACTGTTGCTGCTGCGGCTGAGAAGACTGAAGAAGGCTCTGCGGTGGTCGAAGCTCAAGAGGCTGTTAGCGATGGCGTTGCAGAAGTTCCATTGCCTGTTGCGGATGTTACGCCGGTTGCCGAAGGCATGCCTGTGGCTGACGCAATGCCAGTTGTCGAGGGCATGGCTGTCGAAGGCGTTATCTACGATGCTGGAGTTTTCAATGGAGGATTCGTCGCGGCCGGAGGTTGCTGTGAGCCAATTCAGACTTGTGGATGTTGCTGTGATCAGACTTCGTTTGTTGAGCCGGTTGTGTATAACCAACCAATCTTTAACCAACCGGTCTTTGCACAGAGTTCTTCCAGTCAGCCGATCCCATCGTCTGCAGTTTCGATCGTAAACCCAGCACCAGCTCCAGCTCCAGTTTCGGTTTCTGTGCCAGCTCCAGTGTCTTCGCCTGCACCATTAGCTACGTTCACTTCTGCACCTGTTACTTCTGGATGTAGCTCTTGCAGTGGTGGCGTTGTAGATTACGCTTCTGCCCCGATGGCAACCAGTTTCGAATCTCCTATTGTCTCGGAGGGTTTTGTTTCGGCTCCTGTTG
>CAYSQZ010000038.1:27240-31053 GCA_964433035.1 uncultured Pirellulaceae bacterium
GTTTTGTTTCGGCTCCTGTTGCATCAGAGGGGTTTGTTTCAGCTCCAGCTGGGTCTGTAGGTTGTAGCTCATGCGGAGTTTCAGCTGCTCCTGTTGTCTGCGACCCTTGCCAGAATTCTCGACGGTTTCGTCGGGGTATTTTCACGCGTTTTCGAAATGCTGCGATCACATCTGCGATCAACGACAACTAGAGATTTGCCCAGAGTTAGCAATAAAAACGTGTTTCGACTGGCCGCTTCCCCCAAGAAGCGGCCTTTTTCGTGTTCACAGTATCGAATGTCACACTAAGAGCCAGCGTATGTTCGCATGCTTTGACTTAAATATGAGTTGGCGTTCTAATCTGTGATTCAATAAAGCCCAATCCAGTCTCAAGTCAGACTGCACCAATTTTTAAGGAGTTTCAAATGATTAAACTGGTTACTATCGTCGCTGTTTTAATGATGACGGCAGTGTTTTCACCTGATTCAAGCGCGCAGTGCATTGGTTGTTCGCAAGGGGTTGCCCCTTCTTTTGCTCAGCCCATCAACACAGTTCAGAGTTTTGGGACCCCGGTTTACAATTCCGCGCCGGTCTTCAATTCCTCTCCTGTTTACAATTCGACCCAAGTCGTAAACTCGACTCCCGTTTATGATGCCGCACCGGTCTACGATGCCGCGCCTGTTTATAACGCCGCTCCCGTCTACGATGCAGCACCGGTCGCCTACGATGCCGCTCCTGTTTATGATGCCGCTCCTGTTTATGATGCCGCTCCTGTCTTTGGAGCTTCGTCAGTTCCTGTCTACGATTCAGCGCCTGCACCGGTTTCATATTCCGAACCAATCCAATATGGCTCGCCGGTTACGCCGGTTATTGACTATCCGATTTTGGAAGGTGGTGGTTGCTGTGGCGGAGGTATCGTCAGCCAAGGTGTCGTTGGCCAACCGATCTACGATAGTGCAACGCTTCCAGTTGTGTCTTCAGGGTGGCCGGTTCAAGTAGGAGCAGTCATCGATGGTGGTACGGTTATTGGCGAAACAGTTGTGGTTTCGACGCCGACCACTGGCGAGACTGTTGGTGATTCGGTTTCTCCTCCAACACCTGTTGCAGAAACCGAGGTGAAAACACCAAGTCCTGATGATTCCGAAGAAAAGAAAATGTCGCCTAAGAAAAAGATGGCTCCCCAAGAAGATGGGACCTAAACATTGCGGCTGATCGTCGACGGTCGTCGCACACATTTTTCGATCAGAGAAATTTCAAGAGCGGACAACAATGGATGTTGTCCGCTTTTTTCGTGCCGTATTTGGCAATCAAAACCTGACGCAATTGCGTTAAGTTTCTTACAAAAGTCAATGCACTCTGGTATACTGGGCTGTCGCTTTAGTAACGCATCTATTGCCGTGTATCTATCACTCACATTTACTCCTACCGACCCTAAATCAGAAATCGAACAACAACATGAAGTCCAGACTTCTTTCAATTTTCGCGCTGTCAATTGCTTTGATTGCAAGTGAACTACAGGCTCAGACCATCATCTTTGATAATCAAGCGGTTGGTGGTACCGTCACATCTTTTGGTGGCGGAACTGGATTTCCTCAGTCTCGAACTGTTGTCGGGGATGACTTCGATACAATTCCGACACCCGATCCAGGCGATAGTTGGCTCGTTAGCTCTATCGACTTTACTGCGATCCTGTTTCCCGAAACCCCTGGAGAAACCTCGGCTTACGATGACATCGAAGTAGAAGTGAGCCTAGTAGATTTAGGCGATTCTTCGGTATTCGACGCCTTGGGCAATCCGAATTACACAGCTGCAGATTTTTCGAACGCGAGCGTATTGGGCAGTGAGATATTCACTCTTGGAAGCACTGGGACTTTTTTCATTTTACAAACGACACAGTTCTCGCAAACGGTTAATTTCACCAATCCGATCAATATCGGTGATGGTATCGGCACTGGAATTATGTTCAGGCTTTCTGACTCAACAGGAGCAACGGAGCTTGGTCTGCTCTCTATAGGCTATCGCAATAACGGGCCATCGGCCGCACCTTCAGTGGGAGGTACCAGCTTCCGCAATTATCGTGATGGAGCAAATAACGGATCTATTAGCAGTGCTTTTTCTTTTAATAGCGGCATCGGTTTGTCGTATACGGTGCATGCGACTGCAGTAGATGAAACTGAAATTCTCTTGGGCGATGTCAACCTGGATGGCGAAGTAGACTTTTTTGATA
Organism: uncultured Pirellulaceae bacterium; assembly: GCA_964433035.1. Classification (GTDB taxonomy): domain Bacteria; phylum Planctomycetota; class Planctomycetia; order Pirellulales; family Pirellulaceae; genus Mariniblastus. Next base: position 29,447 of record CAYSQZ010000038.1, read on the forward strand.
TCAGTCCGTTCATTTCGCTTCTTTCACGTGACGGATTTTTAGAGGAGGCTGACGTTGATCGAGATGGCGATGTAGATTTCTTTGACATCAGTCCGTTTATCGTCATTTTGAGTAGCTAGTGCCAGAGTCTGCCTGCTCATAATGTCGATCGACGATGGTTGGCTGCCGTTGGCTTGCTACACCTTGACCTCGCTAAGCTGTCTAGTTCAGCTTCGACAACGAACTCGCAAGACGGCTTTGTTGTCGAAGCTATTTAGCCAATAATGGGTTTCCCGCTTCTTGGTGGTTTCGGGAACTCATAGCAATGTCGCGAAAAAGGTAGAACAGGTAGCAGACGATGCGAATCCGAATTGGATACGGCGGCCCTCGACAATATCGGCATGGACAATGGCGTCCTGGTGGCCGGCGCAACAACGGTAATATGACCGAGATCGAGCGATTGATTCACTTGATCGCCAGTATGCAGATTCTGTTCGGTTCACGGCGAGGCGGAGCGATCATTCCGCTGTTGATCATCGGCGCGCTCGTTGGCGGTTGGTTTCTTTATCGTCACAACTATTCTCCTGAAAAAGCTCTCGAAAAGGCTCATGCGATGTGGGAGTCAAATGACACTAAGCAGCAGATCGCTGCCATCAAGAGCTACAAAACGCTGTTGGACAAGAGCGACCCAATCGAGCCTGGGCGGCATTGGTTGATGGACGATCGAGACACGCTTTATCGCCGCATCATTCGTCACGAGTTTAAATTTGAAGAAAACTCCAACAAAGCTGGCGAGTGGATTCTCAAAGCTTGGGACGAAGGTTTTCGTGATTTGAGATTTCAGGAAAGTGATCCTGATTTGCGGGAGTTCTGGACTAAAACAACTGATGAGTTGCGACAGAAAAATAAGGCCAGAGGCAATTTGAACCAGCCAAAGCAACGAAAGTCAAAACGGGATGGTAAGTTCGACCTTATTCCCGGTATCGATTTGAATGGCAGCCTGGGACCACCGATTGACTTCGCATTTGTCTGAAAATGACTTAAGCGTAGCTGGCTGGGTCTCGTTTGAGTGCTTGCAGGCGGCGATAGTCAACGCACGATGAGCGTGGATGAGCATCAAGAAACAAAGCCCGAACTCAGTCATGAGCACGGGCTTTTTTGTTTTCCAATTTACGATGGTGAGCTTATTTCTCCAGGCTTTGGTGTTCATTCGCTTTGTTAGATGTCATGTCGTGCTGTTCGTTCGAGGCAGAAACTCGCGTCAGAGTGACGCACTGTGGCGTTGGCGAATCAAGCAATTCTAATTGCAGTGTCGAATCGTCCTTCATTTTATATCCGTAACGCGCTCGTTCTAACGGATTTCGGTCTCCTGAGATCATTTTTGACGTTGCTTGTGTCATCATGGTAAGTAGCGGTTTTGGAGGTGTAGGCCCTTGAGAAATGCTCTCGATTATATTGCCCTTCACCGTCCAGTTCTCTTGGTACCCGGGGACCGCGTCGATCGTTTTCCCGTCCATTTTGTAACAAGTCACATTTCCACTGGGCGAGACCTCCACAAACCGCATCGCATTGGGAGAATCTTCTAACGTCAACAACCATCGTCCGGTAAGCAGGTTGTTTGGTTTTTG
>CAYSQZ010000039.1:0-5444 GCA_964433035.1 uncultured Pirellulaceae bacterium
AGCGTGTCACCTAGCGGTGACAGCTCGACCCTCCCAGAGGGAGGGTGGCTTCATTATTCTCGATCACCCACTAAATTCGGCGAAGTGCCCCCAGAGGGAGGGTGGCGACATATATGCGTACATAACCACTAAATTGTGCGAAGAGCCCTCTCTGGGAGGGTCGGAATGATGGCGAGCTGAATCCGCCTCGCTGACGCGTCGGGTTACCAACAAAATGTCAGCCTGTGCGTCCTGAACTTCTGGTGAAAGAGACTGGTGAGAAGGGCTTTTGCTGTTCACAAACTGGAAGCCTATGCCACTTTTACCCCAGTGGATCGTCGATCGAATCGATCCCGAGTTCCTCGATTGGCGTCGAAAGAATGTCGCCGTCGCGAACTGGCAGATCAGCGGTGTCGCCTACCTCTCCGTCATAAGGCTGAACGTAAATTCTATGCTCCCGGACATCAATAACTTTTACCGCATCGCCCTCATCGATGGCAAACCCTTCGCTGATGGCGTCGAATTTTTCGCCGTCGATCACCACAATCCCGCTGGGTAGCATTTTTGTTTTGGCGATTCCGAGTTTTCCCACCATTGAGTTGTTACGCTTTTTGTAGTGAGACGATTTGGGCAACACGTCTTCTGGCTTGAGATCCTTGAGCAGAATTCGCTTTCCCAGGGGAGTGTGAGGCCAGAGCTTGAACATTACCGTCAGCAACACCGGCAAGGCGACGACAGCAATCAACAACATTAATGCTCCGGTGGTCAGGCTGTCGAGAAACCCAACAACAATTCCCGCAACGATCAACGTGGCCGCGATGATGCCAATGATTCCAGCCGAAGGAACAAACAGCTCCAGCGCCACGGCACACAATCCGGCTAACAAAAGAATCACGGCCCAAAACATTGCCAAACGCTCCTAAGTGTTCTCTTGCTCAGTGTTAGTAGACCTAACGACGATCCGGTTGCCCTGCGCCTCAATGACGAAAACCTCTTCACCTTTGTCGACCATTGGCCCGTTGGAAACCACATCATAAATTCGCCCGGCAATCCTGGCTTTTCCGGCCGGATACAACTTCGTGACGGTCACGCCTTTTTCTCCGGCAAGGTGACTCCAATCAACCACCGCTTCAGGATCTGAATTCGATTCCAAACCCGTATCAATTCGCTGGCGAGGTTCGAGCATCATCCGCCGCAGATATGGAGAATTGGGCAAAATTTTTCGAATCGCAAACGCACCGGCGATCACACCAAAACCGGCTCCCAGAACTGGCAATAGTGAAAACGGAATCTGTGCGAGCTCTTCGGAAGTTCTGGGAATCAAAAACGACTGCGAAGCCAACACAACCGAGACGATGATCATCAGCAATCCGCCGATTCCAAAAATGCCAAACCCGGGCAGTGCGAAGATCTCCAGGAATACAAAGATAACACCGACAACGAACATGATGATCTCAAGCCAATCGGCGTTGCCCCCAAGACTTTGACTCCAAAAGAACAACACAAAACACAGCGTCGCCAGAAAGCCGGGCAACCCAAGCCCGGGAGCTGACATCTCAGTTGAAAAGAAGAACATCGCACCAAACAACAGCCACGGAGCAACGAACGGCGAAGTCAAAAATCTCGCCAGACGCTCAATCCAGCGATCGGTCACCGTTGGCTGTACCGTTTTTGGAACGCCTTGAAGTTGATACATCGTTTGAATCTGACCCATGTCTTCTGCGATCGTTCTCGCGATCGAAGCCCGTTCTGCCGACACCGCATCGATTCCACCAGCGCCACCGATGGGACGAAGTGGCACCCAGGTTTCGCGATCTTCAAGCAATTCAAACTCCTGGTTACTTAAAATCCGGATCAACTCTGACTGCTTCCCCTTTTGCCGGTATCGCGTCAGGGTGAGGTTCGGATCGAGCATCGACATCATCAACGACCAGTCTGTTTGCCTCTTGCTGGCGACCGCTTCAATCAACGGCTTGAGCTTAAGCAACTCGGCTTCGGACAATTCTGGAACCTGATCGTCAATGTCCTCGCCTATGCCAGCGCGACCTCCCAGCCTTGAGTTGGGTGCCATGATCAAGTGACTACAAGACAAAGCAATCAAACCAACTGGGCCAGCGGCTGCTTCGCGGACGTAGGCAACGGTGCGAACTTTGTCCTGATCAAAATCGACCAGCCGCTGAGCGATTCGCAAACACGCGTCGACTTCTCCTTGATTGGCATCAATATTCAAGATGATCAAATTGGCTTTTTCCCTGGCAACTTGATTGCTCATCTCCAGCGACAACCACTGTGCCGATTTTTCGTCGATCAACGAAGGCAGATTGAATTGAATCGCTTTGCGGCTTTCGCCTGCGGCGACTTTGCGTTCCAACGCGATCGGCAACAAGTCCAGTTGGCGAGCCAGATCGGCGCGCGTTGCCGGAGTCAAGCGCACCAGCCCGAAGGTTTCGAGTTGTTTGCGCGACAAGACCGCGAAGGATCCCGGGGCGGCGATTTCATCGCTGCTGGAAGCTCCGTCCAATTCGAGCTTGTCCCGTTGTTGACTGTTGACATAAACCACTCCGCCGTCGGACTTGGTGACGCGATGTAACCCTTGGCCGGAATCGAGCATGCTCAATACGACTTCGACAGGCAACTCGGTCAATCGCTGTTGTGCGACATCACGATAAGCTCCATGGATCCATTGGGCAGGCGCTTGATCGTCAATGCCTGCTGCGCCGATCGCGGTTCCAGGCTCGAGTGCCAGTTGGTTAGCGGCAATCGCAACCAGGACCGCATGACCATTGAGTTGAGTGGTTGCGTCCTGCTTGGGTGAAGGCCGAGAAGGCAAATAAGCAACGGTGTGAATTCGATGAAGTTCAGGACTACCAAGGGCTCGCGCCAAATCGATACAAGCTCCGATCTCACTGCCGCGCCCCGTCTGAGAGCCGACTTCAAATTCCAACACCACAACCGGCTTTCCCCCCGCAGGTGCAACGTCTGGAGCTCGCTCGGCAACCTCCTGAAGTATCCGCCTGACTCGCGAGCTGACTCTACTGTCAATTGGCAAGTCAATGCGTATCGACGTCCCGGTCCGGGAAACAGGCTGAGCATCATCACCAGCGTCCTGACAACTGGGCCTTATCATCGCAATCGTCGCACTGACAAACGACGTCGACATCAGGGCAGCCAACACGACCAAGACTACAGACAGTTTTAACGCCCGGCTTGGTGTGATCGGGTGCCGCCGGAGAAATTGTTTTGGCTTAATTGCTATTTGCATGAGCATAAAAGTTGTGTGCGTTGCGTGAAATCCATCTTATCAGGAATCCATCGAGCTGACGCGGAGCGTTAAAAATAGTCCAAGGATGCATCGGGCCAAGCGGTCTGCAAAGTATATCCCGCCAAAACGCGAAAAGGAATTTTAGTGTAATGCTATTGAATTGAGTAATCTGTTAGACTTTGTTGTCGCGCTGGCAAAGCTTGGCTCCAGCGCTTGGATTTTTAGGCAGCCGAAACACGTCGGATATTCAATTCCATGAAGCTTCCTCGTACCGTTAGGCGATTCCTAATCGGTTATTTAATCCTGCACATGCTTGCTGCGGTGATCTTTGTGATCGTGCTCAGCCGGATAACGCGTAATCAAATGATTGCCGCGACCAAATCCAAAATGAGTGCAATGACACTTGTGCTAGCCGAGCATATTGAAGAGCTCGACGATGGATTTGAAAACCCGGGACTGCCAGCCCACGTCAAGAGGGTCGGTGAAAAATCCGGGTTGCGGGTGACTCTGATCAAGTCAGACGGCTCGGTTGTCGTGGACTCGGTTAAGATGGATCAGGACATCGGTCCACATGCAACGCGCCAGGAAATCCTGTCAGCCCAAAATAACGGCACCGGGTTTTCCGAGCGCTACAGCTCGACAATTGAGAAACCGATGATGTATTTCGCTCGCCGGGTCCAATCCAATAGTGAATCTAACACTGGGGCGATCACGGGCTATGTCAGAGTCGCTACTCCAGCCGCCGCGATCAAGGCGTCCATTGCCGCGATCCAAAGATCTGCCTGGTCGTTCGCAATTTTGCTCGGTGCCCTGACAGCGTTGCTGATGTCGATATTCTCTGCCAGGTTCATGCAGCCGCTGGCCTTTTTTACCGGTGCGGCTCAGAAGATTGCCGTGGGAGATTATCAAACTTCAACCAGCCTTGCTCGCCGACCTGATGAATGGGGAGAACTGGGCGACGCGTTTGAACACATGAAGAAGGAACTCGCCGTCCGCGAAGAACGACTCGTTGAGAACAGCCAACGTTTGGAAGCGGTTCTTTCGAGCATGATCGAAGGCGTGATCGCGATCCAACCCAATGGACAAGTCCTGCTGGCCAACGGGGCCGCCTGCAAGATGCTCTCGTTGACACGACCGGAGATTATCAGAAAAAAACTGTTTGAGATTATTCGCATTCCTGAGTTGCAGGCCGCGATCGAAAAAACGCAAACCGATCGTACATTTTCAAAAACCGAATTCAACACATTTGGGGAACTTCAAAAAAGACTCAGCGCTCGTGTTTCAGTTCTGGCTGACGAAAATCGACCCGGCGTCGTTGTTGTCCTCAACGATATTACTTCGTTGCGAAAACTCGAAACGATGCGGCGAGATTTCGTCGCCAATGTCTCTCACGAACTCAAAACACCGCTGGCATCAATCAAAGCCTATTCGGAAACGCTTCGGACTGGAGCCATCAATGACCAGGAAAAGAATTTAGAGTTCGTCAAGCAAATCGAATTTCATGCAGAACTCCTGAACCAACAAATCCAGGACTTGCTTGAACTGGCCAAAGTTGAATCAGGAGAGCTTGAGGTCTCGATTTCCGATGTTGACCTGAATCAGATCTGCCACAACATCATCGGGCAATTTTCGATGTTGGCCCAAGAGAGTGGAATCGAATTAAAACTTGATTTAATGACCCCTGCTCCGATCGCCCGAGCTGATACAGCAGCGGTTGAAACGATGCTTAAAAATCTGGTTGTCAACGCAATTCATTACACACTTAAAGACGGCATGATTACGCTTTCCACAAGAAAAAGCGCAGTGCCTGAAAGCAATGAAGTAATCATTGGAGTGTCGGATACGGGTATTGGAATCGCCAAAGATCAGCAAGCTCGAGTTTTCGAAAGGTTTTACCGTGTCGACAAGTCGAGGTCTCGTGATATGGGTGGAACGGGACTTGGGCTGGCGATTGTAAAACACTTGTCTCAGTCGTTGGGCGGGTCGGTTCATTTGGAAAGCCAACCCGGCAAGGGCAGCCAATTCGAAATCCGCCTTCCCGCCGCCAAGAAGAACTAATTGAAGTCAGTACAGAGTACAGCAATCGTAACCCGCGGCGCCTGTAAGTAAGCGGAACAGGCGGTTTCCTCGCTGGCATTTCATGTTTGGTAACCCAAAGCATCACAGAAAATTTCATCCTATTTGGTAACCCGAAGCGTCAGCG
>CAYSQZ010000039.1:5544-29020 GCA_964433035.1 uncultured Pirellulaceae bacterium
AGGATCCGTCCCTCACTAACGTTTCGGGTTACCATAGCGGCGGGTTTCCAAAACAATTGTCCCAGTCGTTGGGCGGGTCGGTTCATTTGGAAAGCCAACCCGGCAAGGCCAGCCAATTCGAAATCCGTCTTCCCGCCGCCAAGAACTAATTGAGGTCAGTACAGCAATCGTAACCCGCGGCGCAAGTAAGTAAGCGGAACAGCCGGTTTCCTCGCTGACATTTCATGTTTGGGTGGTCAGATTCACCGCCGCATCTGAGATTGCTGCTTCACTCATGGTTTCCCCCATCGAGACCTGTGACTGGCTGCCGGCCAGGTAACCCAAAGCATCACAGGAAATTTCATCCTATTTGGTAACCCGAAGCGTCAGCGAGGATCCGTCCCTCACTAACGTTTCGGGTTACCATAGCGGCGGGTTTCCAAAACACTTGCCTCCGTCGTTGGGCGAGTCGGTTCACTTAAACCGACCAAACGCACAGGAAAAATAACCGCTACAAACCATAGCATCAAAAACATGGTTTACAGATTCCCTCTGTTCTACGCGCAAGGCTTAAAATATTTGATTGACCAGTGTAGTGGAACTATTATGGAATTAGACGGCACCTCGTGAAACTCTGCATTTTCGCAAAATCCATCAGTCTTCTTGTCAGAGAATTCCAATGTTTAAAAAAGTTCTTCTAGCTGCGGTCGTTCTTGTCGCAAGTTCCTCGCTGGCTTCGGCTCAGGATATCTTTTGGTCCTTTAGTCAAACGGAAGCTTCAAGTGAGATATCTTTAGGACCTGGGGATACAGGATCTGCCTACATTTTTTCTGATGGGCTATTGGGGTTTGACGCCATTGATCTTGATTTTATGGTAAGCGACTCAAATGTAGTTCAATTGACAGGTGGAGAAATTTTCAATCCAACGTTTGATTTGATCGGCGGTCTGCGCTTTGATTCGGCAAACATAACAGTTGACTCTGATGGTAGCTCGGGGAATTTAACTGCATTCAGCATTTTTCAAAATGGAGTTGACCCTTCCTTCGAAACAAATTTCGATCCAGGATTCGATCCTGGAGTTGGTCCTAACGGGGCCGTCTTACTTGCCCGAGTGGACTTCGAAATCATCGGGGAGGGGAACGCAGGTTTTGAATTCAGCTTGGGCCCCCAAGGCGTCTTTGAGATGCCCGCGACCGTGGTGATTCCGTCACTTGGATCTTCAACATTAACATCCGTTGGATCGATTACTTTGGGAGACGTAAATTTGGATGGCAGTGTCAATATGTTCGACATCATGCCATTCATCCAAGTTCTATTCACTCGAAGCTTCCAAATCGAAGCGGATGTTGACCTTAATGGTTCCGTGAACTTTTTTGACATCAGTCCATTTTGCGGCGTCTTGCTTGACAAGTAGGTCAAGAGATTCAGCAACCATTTCTTCAGCGGCCGCAAACATGTTGCCTTGGACAGCGGTGCAGTGCACTCACGTACTAGCTTGCCCCCGGTGCGCCCGGGCCGGCCCTTCCAGCTGGGGTTCTTCTCAAATCTTGTAACTGAATCTAATGGAATAAGTCACCCTCCCTCTGGGAGGGTCGAACTATGAGGTGGCCGTCATTCATGATGGCGCAGGTCGGGGAGGGTTTAGGAATCTTGTTGGTTCAATATATTAACGACCGTTTGCTCAATATATTAACGACCGTTTGTTTACCCTCCCCGTCCAATTCGCAAGCGAATTCTCCGACCCTCCCAAAGGGAGGGTGATCAATAAAGCGCACCAGTCCGGCCAAGTCCTCGATCCCGTCTATACGATTGGTTGTCCGCGACAGTGCGCCGATCGCGCCCGTCCCGCTCAATAGTTAATTGCTTGGAAATTCCGGATCAATAAGAATATCATCTTCAAAAATGATGGTTCTGCCTCGAGTCAACCAAGAGTCCTGACAGCATGTTTCAATGACTGGCAAAGCCAATTTGGAACGCCGAGCAATTCTCCCCAGAAGATGGCTTAGGGGCAGATTTGGCCGGTTTTGCCGGGGAAAGACTATTTAATTCGATTTTAAAGATTTCTTCACAGTTTCTTAACAATCGCTTCGTATCTTTCCCTCAGACAGCTTGGGCAAGGCAACGCTTGGCTTGCTCCAACTGACTGTCATTGCTTGTTTTAACCAACCACATATACGAACCAATTACGGCGCAAAACATGAAAAAGATCTTACCGTTTTTTGTACTCACCGTTGTCGCTTGCTTCTTCACCAATAACGTCAACGCTCAGTCCGGTTTAAAGGACCTTGAAGGGACAATTAACATCGATGGCTCAAGCACTGTGGCCCCAATCACAATTGAGGCCGATGCAGGGTTTCGAAAGATCGCACCCAAAGTCAAAGTTCCCGTTGGTGTTTCGGGCACCGGTGGTGGCTTCAAACGATTCACCAAAGGCGAAACGGACATCTCCGATGCTTCTCGGCCGATCAAGTACAAGGAGTTTGAAGGCTGCAAAACTAATGGTGTTTCGTTCATTGAACTTCCAGTTGCTTATGACGGATTGACGATTGCAGTTGGAAAATCAAATGACTTTGTCGAAGAACTATCAGTCGACCAACTCAAGAAGATTTTTCTGGCTGACTCGAAAGACAAAAGCTTCGTCAACGCCAAGAAGTGGAAAGATCTTAACGACGCCTGGCCTGACACCGAAATCAAGATCTTCTCACCTGGAACTGATTCTGGAACCTTCGATTACTTCAAAGAAGTCGTGGTTGGCAAATCAAAGTCCTCGATGCGTGATGACATGTCGGTCAGTGAAGACGACAACGTTTTGGTTCAGGGGATCGCCAAGACTGAGGGCGCGATCGGATTCTTTGGAGCGTCATACTATTTCGCTAATCAGGATAAGCTCAAAGGCGTAAAAATTATTAACCCTGAGTCCGGCAAAGCGGTCGAAGTCTCTGCCGAGAACATTGAGTCTGGAGCTTACGCCCCGTTCTCACGACCTCTATTCATCTACGTCAACGCGAAATCAGCTCGACGACCTGAGGTTAAAGTGTTCGTGAACTACTATCTCGATAATGCGGCCGAATTGGCGTCTAAGGTCAAATATGTCGGTTTGCCCAAATCCATCAGTGATGCGGCCAAAGAACACTTCAAAAAGCGAAAAACCGGGACGCATTTCTGGGAACTTAAAGAGGGAGAACCCCACAAAAAAGAGGGGGCTTTGACGGAAGTTTACACCGTCGAAAATTTGCTCAAATAGTTAATTGTTTGGGACGATACTCCCAGTAGAATCAGCGGTGCATTCGTGGCACCGCTGTTTCGAATCTGCTCGGAGCCCTCCCTGATCCAGTTTGAGTGCGTTCATTGCACTCTCTTTTCAAATGGAAATTCATGGCAACTGCCCCTAATACTGCCAGTCGGAAACCGGCCGTACTTGAACGCCGCCAGTTTCGTTCTTTGGCGGCGACGCGGTTTCGTGAATGGTTCATTCTGGCGGCGCTGGCCTGTTGCACACTCTTTACCGTACTGATCACGGTGACGATTGTTTGCCTGCTGGTTGGACAAACGATCCAGTTCTTCAGCATGCCCGAGACCAGCGTTACCGATTTCCTGTTCGGACTCAAATGGAGTCCAACGTTGGGCAACGAAAAACTCTTTGGAATCTGGCCGCTGATCTGCGGTACGATGTGGGTCACCGTTATCGCAATGTGCGTTGCCCTGCCGCTTGGGTTGGTGACAGCGATTTACCTCAGCGAATATGCGCCCCATGGGTTGCGCAATGTGCTCAAGCCAATTCTCGAATTACTGGCTGGTATTCCTACGGTCGTTTACGGATTTTTCGCACTTGTTGTAATCACACCAGCACTTCAATGGGTTGGGATTCAAGTCGATTTTTATAACGCGATCAGTGCCGGGATTGCAGTCGGGATTTTATGCTTGCCGACAGTGGCGTCGCTTTCCGAAGACGCGTTGCGGGCGGTTCCGCGACGACTTCGAGAAGCCGCTTATGGTCTGGGGGGCACGAAGTTCGATGTCTCTCTCAAAGTCGTCGTACCGGCGGCTTTGTCAGGAATCATATCTGCGTTTCTTCTGGCAGTCGCTCGAGCGATCGGTGAAACGATGATCGTGGCGATGGCCGCTGGAGCACTGGCCAATTTAACGGCCGACCCACGGCAACAGATTCAAACAATGACCGGACACATGGCTTCAACTGCCACCGGCGATATTTCGAATTTTGATGTTCGTTACTACTCGATCTACGCTGTGGCGCTGGTACTCTTCTTTATCACGTTGACTTTAACCATGCTCGGCAACATTGTTCGCCGCCGGTTCCAGGAGGCGTACGATTAACAGAACACCACCGCCCAATTTCAGTGAATTCCCAACGACTTCACCCAACAAACGCGCCAGAGCCAATCGCTGGTTTTGGTTGCTTTGCGTGCTGACATCAACGTCGTCTGTAGTCATTCTGCTGGTGCTGTTGCTTTCGATCTTTTTTCAGGGCATCTCGGCATTCAGTCCACCTAAGGATGACTTGGTGGTCGAGCTGGCTGAGATCGACGATGAGCTGCCCAAGTTTGCAGCTGATTCCTCTGAAGCCACGGAGTTGAATTCCAGAAAAGACGAATTGCAAGAGCTGGAAGAAACGATCGACAAGTCGTTCTTTACCAAACCTCCAGCCCCCCGCGCACGCGAAGCCGGCATTGGCCCCTCGCTGATGGGATCGATTTGGGTTTGTATTGGTTGTACCGTTTTCTTTTTGCCACTTGGCGTCGGAACTGCGGTCTTCCTTGAAGAATTTAAACCAAAAAACAAAGTCCTCCGTGGGCTTTCAAGTTTACTTCAGCTCAACATCAACAATCTCGCGGGCGTTCCATCGATCGTGTATGGGATCCTGGGCCTGACGGTGTTTGCTACGATGTTTGGGTTGTTTGGAAGCCCCAACGAACCGTTTCTTGAATTGGGAACCAAGTTTAAACGACAATACGTAACCGAAGGAATGCAAGTCGTGTTCGTCCCGGTCGACGGCCGCGAAGAGGTACCGACTCTGACTGATGGCATGACGGCGTATAAATCCGATGGCTCTGAAGTCCAACTTAACATCATCGGCGATGACGATGATTTCCCGGAAGACGATGCGACGCTGAACGTTTCTTTATTCAGTGACTCCGATGGTGGCGTGGTCGCCGACAACGCCTGGTATTCTTTTCGGTTACCCTTTGGGCGTTCGGTACTGGCTGCAAGTCTGACGTTGATGCTGGTGATTCTTCCCGTGGTGATCATTTCGACTCAGGAAGCACTCCGAGCGGTTCCGACTTCGCTTCGCCAAGGCGCTCAAGGTCTTGGCTGCACGCCTTGGCAAACTGTGCGCAACGTCACGTTACCAGCTGCGATTCCAGGCATCATGACTGGGTCCATTTTGTCAATGAGCCGCGCGATTGGCGAAGCTGCTCCAATCTTGATGATCTCGGGAATCGTGGCTATCTCCCAGGGCCCACAGCATTTGATGGATGATTTCTCAATCCTTCCGTTGCAGATTTATTATTGGGCCGGGCAACCGGTCAACGAAGCCGACCCTTTCAATTTCCAGCACGTCGCTGCCGGAGCCATTATTGTTCTGCTGTTAGTATTGTTCGCGTTCAATTCGATAGCAATTTTGCTACGACAGATTGCACAAAAACAACTCTCTTGACGCACATATTAGTTAAAATCAGGTGTACCAAATTGACCAATCAATCTGTTCAAACAAAAACTCGGCAAACGATGCAGCCTAAACTGGAATCCAAATTTCTTTGCAAGCCTGAATCCGAGTCTTCTAATCCGCCACCGAGCATCATCTCGATGGAAGACTTCTGTGCGTGGTATGGAGATTTCCAGGCACTGCACAATCTCAAACTTGAGATTCCAGAGAACCGAGTCACTGCGTTCATTGGCCCCAGCGGTTGTGGAAAAAGTACGCTGCTCAAGTGGATCAACCGGATGAACGACATCGTGCCCACCGCCCGGGCATCCGGGAAACTTGTGCTGCCCGATATTGACATTCTTTCCCGCTCCACTGACGTCGTCGCACTGCGACGGCGAATTGGAATCGTCTTTCAAAAACCCAATCCATTCCCCAAGTCAATTTTTGACAACATTGCATTTGGCCCCAGATTGCACTTTGCCAAACTGCCCAAGTCAGATTTGGAGGATTTAGTTGAGTGGGCTTTGAAAAAAGCTGCGCTCTGGAATGAGGTCAAAGACAGACTCAACAAATCGGCCCTCGGGTTGTCCGGTGGACAACAGCAAAGACTGTGTATTGCGAGGGCAATCGCGGTTGGCCCAGACATTTTATTGATGGATGAACCATGCTCGGCGCTGGACCCGGCTTCGACTTCTCGCATCGAAGATCTCATTTTTGAGCTTCGAGAACAGTACTCAATTGTGATCGTCACGCATAATATGCAACAAGCGGCACGTTGTAGCGATCGAACAGCTTTCTTCTTCGAGGGCCGCATTGTGGAAGAAGGAGCCACCGAAGACGTATTCACACGGCCTAAAGAAAAACAGACCGAAGACTACGTCACTGGAAAGTTTGGTTAACCATATATGTCAAAGCATCTTCAAAATGACGTCGACCAGTTGCACCGCCGCCTGATGGCGTTGTTCGGAGTCGTCGAGCAAATGGCCGATAAGGCTGTTCGCGCCTTGTGCGAAAATCAGCTCGAACTGGCCCAAGAGGTTATTAACACCGACCCGCAGGTCAATCAAACCGAAGTCGAGCTCGAAGAAGACTGCTTGAAGATTTTGGCACTGCATCAACCCGTGGCCGCAGATCTGCGTCGAGTGGCAACGGTCTTAAAGATTAATTCCGACCTGGAACGGATTGCGGATCTGGCTTGCAATATCGCTGAACGAGCCCGCTGCATGCACCAGCACGCTTACTTCCCCATCCCCGACCAACTCACACCGATGGTCAGGCAATCAACCTTGATGGTCCAAATGGCGCTCGATTCGTTCGTCAATTCTGACGTCAACCTCGCCAACCAGGTCATTCAACTTGACCAGTCGGTGGACGACTACAACCTCGCGGTGATCAATGAACTCAAGCAGTTGATGCAGGAGAATCGGGATTATGTCGAACCAGCCTTGCATTGTTTTTCAGCTTCTCGGCACGTTGAGCGTATCGCCGATCACGCAGAGAACATCGCTGAAGACGTAATCTATCTTGTCGACGGAGATATCGTTCGTCACCGACATGAAAATTTTGAAGTCGGAACTGACATTATTTCTTAAAATTGAGATTGGGTTTTACAGTGTCAAGAAAGAAGCTACTCATTATCGAGGACGACCGGGCGCTTGCCGGCGTGGTGGAGTACAATTTTTCCAACGCTGGATACGATGTTTTCTGTGCCCATGATGGGCAAGACGGAATCAATCAGGCCAGAAACAAATTGCCCGATATCATTTTGCTTGACTTGATGATTCCGGTCGTTGACGGGGTGGAAGTTTGTCGTCAACTCCGCGCCGAATCGGCCACGCGAGAAACTCCGATCATCATGGTAACGGCCAAGTCGGAAGAAACGGATCAGCTGATCGGATTTTCAGTTGGTGCCGACGATTATGTCATCAAGCCATTCAGTGTCCGCGTGTTACAGGAAAAAGTAAAAACGCTGCTTCGTCGCCATACTCGCTCACAAGGGCCTGGCTTGGACATCATTTCCAGCGGCCCTATCGCCGTTGACCGGGGACGACACCGTGCTTCGGTCAACCAAAAACAGCTTGAGTTGACACCCAGTGAATTCCGCTTGCTTGATACTTTGATTCGAAACCCTGGCCGAGCGTTTGACCGTTCCGAATTAATCAACTCTGCGTTGGGTGCTGACACGCTGGTTCTTGAACGTACGATTGACGTTCACATTCGGTCACTGCGAAAGAAACTTGGAGCCCACGCGGAAATGATCCAAACGGTCCGCGGTGTCGGCTACCGTTTTCGCGAACCTAGCGCTTCTCAGGTTGCAGTTGATCAGTCGTCAGCGACTAACGTTTGAATCTTGTTGAGATCTGTGCTGTAGTCGCTAAAATGTAATATTTAAGCGGGACTACGATGTCGAAGCAAATGGGCCGATTGGCGACTAACGCACTTCTGTTTCTCGCCTGTTGTCTCTGGCATATGCTGGTCCCTGAATCGCTATCTGCGTTTGAGGGTGGAGAAGACAAGCCAAACTTTATCGTCATCTTCACTGACGACCAGGGCTACAATGATCTTGGTTGTTTTGGCTCCAAGACAATCAAGACGCCCAATATCGATCAGTTGGCAGCCCAAGGGCGTAAGTTTACCAGCTTCTATGTGCCCTGCTCTGTTTGCTCGCCATCGCGGGCGGCGTTGTTAACCGGTTGTTACCCAAAACGGAATGGAATGCACAAGCATGTCTTGTTTCCAAAAACCAAATACGGATTGAACAGCAGCGAACACACGATCGCCGATCACCTTAAATCGATTGGCTATGCTACCGCATGCGTGGGCAAATGGCATCTGGGACACCACAAAGAGACATTGCCAACGTCAAACGGGTTTGATTCGTATTTTGGAATTCCCTATTCCAACGACATGAATCACCCAGACAATAAGAACCGACCTAAAAAGCCCAGCGACGAATTATGGCTGAATCAGGAATCGGCAATCACGCTGTGGAATACGCCGCTGATGCGGAACGAGGAAGTCATTGAAGTCCCCGTCGATCAGCGGACCATCACGCGCAGGTACACCGACCAGGCGATCAAGTTTGTGACAAGCAATAAAGATAAGCCGTTTTTTCTGTACCTTCCGCACTCGATGCCGCACATTCCGCTTTATGTACCTGACGATGTTTACGACGACGATCCAAAGAACGCTTACAAATGTGTGATCGAACATATCGACGCCGAAGTCGGGCGGTTGATCCAGACCGTTCGCGATTTGGGTTTATCCGAAAAGACGTACGTCGTTTATACCTCTGACAATGGTCCGTGGCTTTGGTTTAAGCATCATGGCGGCTGCGCCGACCCGCTGCGAAGCGGCAAAGGTACGACGTTCGAAGGCGGACAGCGCGTGCCTTGTATCATGTGGGCACCCGGCAGGATTCCTGCGGGAACATCGACGGACGCATTCACATCGACACTTGACCTTTTGCCAACGTTTGCGTCGCTTACCAAAACGCAACTTCCAGAGACAAAAATTGATGGCCTTGATATCTCAAAGACCCTGACAACCAATGAATCACCGCGCAACGAACTGATCTTCTATTCGCCCCATGGAAAACTGGAAGGAATTCGTCAGGGTGATTGGAAATACCTTGAATTGGTCGCCAGGAAAACAAAAAAACAACCCGATCCCAAGCCCGAAAAGCTTCTATTCAATCTTGCCGAGGATATTGGCGAACAACACAATCTGTATGAATCAAATCTTGAGTTAGCTGGCAAACTCAAATCTCGTATGATCGCGGTCGACGATGAGATCACCGAGAATGCCCGGCCCGTTTGGCGACTACCGGACTCTGATGATGAGGCGAGTAAATAATTTGGAAGTGGCTTCTCGGTAGTCGACCAGGCGACAAGTCCTGCGGCGTTTTCTGTAAGTCAGGACTCGTAATCTCGTCCACTACCAGTCTCATCTACTGCTCAAATATTAAGTCACTTTTTTTCGACATCTGGCAAGGAATTAGAACTTGGTTTTTTCGCTTCATCCCGATCTCTCGAGAGACGGAATCTATCTGGGTAGTTTTCCGCTGTGCCAGTTACTGTTGATCAACGATTCTGCTTATCCCTGGTTTGTGCTGGTTCCCCAGCGCGAAAACATTCGGGATACGATCGATCTTTCAACATCGGATTATGAAACACTGTGGGCCGAGTCTCGGGCGTTGAGTTCCGCCATCATGAAGCTGTTTGAAGGCGAGAAGCTGAACGTTGCCGCCCTTGGGAATATCACTCCTCAACTTCACTTACACCATGTCGTCCGCTTCGCTGCCGACGCGGCTTGGCCAGGCCCTATCTGGGGCGTGCAGCCAATGCAGAAGTACAGTCCTGAGCAAATCGAAGACATCAAAAACCGGTTGGCCTCAGCTGCGATCGATGGCTTTTCAGTTTCTATTGGTTGATTCTCGTCGCTTCAAATAAGGACGGGATCACTGGAAGGCCAAGATCACTGGATCGACAGGATTCGTTTCGATAAGCAAATGCCAATTAGAATCCTGTAGATCTTGTGGTCAAAATTCAAAGCCGCTTCAGGAACCCCGATGACTCGCCTCAAAACGTGGGCGAGGCTGAAACTCCACCAAGTCAACAACGTTGCGATTGCTAATCATCGCCGTTGACTTTTCTCAACATCGAACCCGCGCTCAATGACGGTGTGCTTCGTCTGCGTTGAAGCATTGCCCCGCGCGTTTTCCCATTTTCACCGGCTCAAAGGCGCTTCCATTGGAACGCGTAGAGGCGCCCAAGGCGGCTGGAAATTGATGGGGCACGGTGTTTGCCTAATGGCTTGTAGCTCTTCTTCGAGACTCAAGCTTCAAGGCCCACGCATGTTCAAAAACCTCTTTAAGAATCTTTTTAACTGCAACAACCACAACTCCCTCACTCGAAAGACGCGCCAATCGTCGCTTTCAAACCAAACAAGGCAACTGGGTTTTGAGACGCTTGAACCCAGACGATTACTGGCTGGGATATTCTTTGACGCTCCCTCAGCGACAGTCACGATCGCCGGGGGCTCGGCCAATGATGCTGGAAGCTTCCTCCAAGTCGACTCAACAACCTACCGGGCAATACTGAGTACCGCCGGCCAACGCGATTTCTCAACCTCCGAGGTTGACCGGGTCATATTTATTGGCTTTGGAGGCGACGACACATTCAACAATGGGTCCGATGTAGAAGGATTACTGTTGGGCGGAAGCGGCGACGATACGCTTCGCGGTGGAAGCCAACGAGATGTAATCAATGGTGGAACGGGAGCAGACGAGCTATTCGGTAGCGGCGGCATGGACCGAATTGTTGGCGGATCAGGTGCCGATAGAATTGAGGGAGGTGATGGCAACGATCAAATTTTTGGCGGTGACGGCGCCAATTTGATTCAAGGCAACGAAGGTGATGACTTTATTTTTGGCGGCAACGATGTCGACAGGATTTTTGGCGGTAACGGAATCGATTCGATTTTTGGACTCGATGGAAACGATATTCTCTCGGCCGGTGATGGCGGTGTCGCTGGATCCGCTGGTATCGCTCAAGCCGATTTTATTCTGGGCCTCGGCGGTGACGACAGGATCATCGGTGGCGATGGGCTTAACGTGTTGTATGGTGGCAATGGCAACGACACAATCGACGGCGGAAGCGGTGAGAACCGTCTGCATGGCCAAAACGGAAATGACCAACTCACCGGCGGTTCGAGTAACGACTTCATCGCAGGCAACTTGGGCCACGATACGCTAATCGGCAACGCTGGCAACGATTTCATTATTCCGGGACAAGGAAACGACTTCGTCGATGCCGGGTTGGGACAGGATTTCGTGGTGTTCGGTTTTGATTCCAGTAACTACACGCTCAACGCATCTGACACGCGGCTCAATTCCCAACACGTCGTAGACGGACGAGACACCGTCGACAACTCTGAAACGCTTCGCTTTTCCGATGGGCAACAGGCAACTTCAAATTCAATCCAGTATCGTGTGTTTGTTCAACCGATCGTGGTCGCCAACAGTGACGGCTCAAATCAAGCTGAGTTTTTCGGAACTGAAGTTCAACAAGCAATAATCGAAGCGGAGATCGAGAGAATCTTTTCCGTTGCAGGTGTTGATATCGATTTCCTGGATGCCAATTTCTACAACAACACCGCCGCCAACACTGGAAACATCTCGGCTGGCGAAATACGTTCGCGTGCTGATCTAAGGACGCTCCAACCCGAGGGCGATGCAGCTCGCGTCGGTAGCGCCGATCCACTGGTAATTGACGCGTATTTCGTTGAAGTTGCGTCGGGGTTTGGCGACGTTGGAGAAGGTATCGTTAACGGCTTGGCTTTGATTGGTGCCGGAGGAACGACGATACACGTTGGCGACGATTTGCTTGACTCAGGTCCAGGGCTAAATACTATTGCAACCGTTACAGCACACGAAATTGCTCATAACCTCGGGTTGGGACATGTTGATAGCGAAACAAACTTGCTTGGTCAGGGTACCGGACTGACTCCAGAGCAAATCTCTACGATTCGCGCAAGCCAATTTACCCAAGACTGCGACACCAACTGCATGTGTGCAAATTGCATGCAACTGAGTTAACGAACTGCTCGCGTACTGCCTGAGCAGGCAAGTTGTAGGATCGATTACTTTGCCGGAAAAACCCTTGGTAAACTTTTCCGACCATAGCGACAACGCTTGGGACTATTGATCGAAAACGGCCAACATCTCGGTTTTTGGTCAACTTCTTGAATTCCATCACGAACACTTACGGCAGAAACACGTACTGTGCGACTGGCAAAGTACGCCAAACAAGTGGAACCAGAGGCCAACAATGAAGTCAGATCAAAAATCAGTTTCGCCAAACAAGCAATCAAACACCATCGCTCGATCAATTGCCTTGCTGGCGGTTGGGTTAATCGCAGCCCTCCAGCTTGGCTGCTCCTCCACTGGCTCCTCGCCAACGCATCAAGTTTTCAGCCCGCCAGCCAACTTTGGCTCGCCGCAGGGAAATTTCCAAGGACAAGGGCAGTTTTTCAATCCGGGCGGACAGTTTAACCAAGGAGGATCGGGAACCAGTTTTCAACCCTATCCCGCGCAGTTTAACCAAGGCGGTTCCGGCACCAGTTTTCCAACCAATTCAGGTAGCGGTTCTCGCGGGATTTTTGGAGTTGGTTTTCAAAGACCGCTTTCAGAGTTTCAACCGAATTTCAATCCGTTCGCATTACCGAAAACGACTTGCTGAGGAACTTAGCTCTCCAACGCCGTGTGCGTTGAAACGACTCGAGAGAACGATTTCGGTAGTGACGAGGCAACGAGTCCTGCGACATTGCTTCGCCTCTTGCTCAACTCTCGTTTAAATTGACGATGCCCATTCCTTCTCGAGCATCGTAAGTCAGCAGCTTTACGTTGGGCGCGCCAAACTGGTTGAGAATATTGTGGTAAAGCGGATGCTCAGTCGGCCACGGATAGGCATAAATTAAGTCCATATCCTCAAGCTCTAGATCCAACTGCCCGTAACCGTCGGGCAAGTCGATCGCAGTTCGCTCCGACTCATCGCCTTGGGACGGATCCCAGACAAACTCATCGGGAATAAAACTGCCATGAGCAAACTGAACTGGGGAGTCGAACGCAGCGGCCAAGTCATTGGAGTAGTCAACCAACGTCAACTCGGCTTCGATCCCGCTGGCAACAAAACCCATTCGACTGGCCATGATGGTGACAACGCCCAGCCCAGAGCCCCATTCAAGAAAAGTTTCGACTCGACCACGAAGCGATTTTAGCTGCTCGTAAACGGCCATGTAGTCGGCACTGACATAGGCCGCAAAGCAAGGTGAGTTGTCCTCACGTTCCCAAATTTTGTCGGCTTCACTCCACAAGCAAGCAAACTCATCCAGCAGGTCGCGATCGGATTGTGGTTCGTTTTCCAAACTGATTCATATTCTCGAGTTAGATTCGATGGAGCAAAGACATGGCCACCAGACCAAGCCAACCCACTGGGCCAATTCCATTCTTCGACGCGATTGTAAACCGCAAGGTCGGTAGCGAATAGCTGACCAACGCATTGGCAACGTTCGACGGCTGTCTACCGAGATTCGAAAAGAAGGTTCATTGTGGGATGAATCGGAGAACCTGTCAGCAAGAGAAAGCAATTCGGAAGCTGTTGATAGGTACTCAAACCGTGCGGTTTAACGAAACAAAGTCACCCTCCCAAAATTGGGAGGGTCGAGAAAAGACGATGAAATCGGCTTTGATCGGGGAGGGTTGATGGCGTCACTTGTAAGCCCTTCCCGGTCGCTTGGCGTCCGATCCTCCCACAAACACCGGCAAACAGGAGGGTAGCGTTCAGAACGCGACTTCAAGCTGCCTTCAAGTTCGTTCCCAAACTCGACTGCGATCTATCTACTTGGCTAACTTGGGTTTGGTAGGAGGTTTGGGCTTTGGCTTGGGCTCGGGTTCCGTCTTGACCCTGGTGGTCGAAATTGGCCCACTGATTTCAAACTCCAACGGTACGCTGGAAACTCTGTTTCCTTTATCCGAAATCGCAACGGCAACCAGTTTTACCGGTCCCCTGCCCAGCTTGGAGGCCGACACCGTAAACTCGACTGCCCGGCCTTTCTTCTTTCCAAGGGATCGGCTGTTTTGCAACAATTCGATCGCAGTTCCAAAATTCGATTTCGCTTCAAAGGTAATCCTTTTGGACATAAGGTAACTATTGGGCTCGCCCGTCAATGTTGCCTGCTTCCCAAAATTGTCAACTTGGAACGGTATAATCAGGTTGCCGACCGTTTCGATTAGACCTTCGGCGACAAGAACAATTCGAGCTTCATGGAACCCATCGGTCATTGCCGTAGAATCAAATTTAATGGTCTCCTTGTATTGTGTACGTGCAACCAACGAGCCATCGATATAGAGCTCCATTCCCCGGATTGGAGCTGGCGAATTTGAGATGTCGAGCTTTAGCTCTTGTTTGCCACTTATCGTTTCACCTGATCGGAGCCCCTCAACGGTAAACTTGGGCTTGAAAGCCCAAGGCTGGCACAGCGCATCGCCAACGATCAACAGCTGAAATGGCCCGGCAACGGACTGGTAAAACGACTCCGCCAACGAACAACCTTTAGCGTAGTGCACTTGAATCATAGGATGTGGAAATTTGGCTTGAATCGCGTACGGTTCGATTACCGTTCCGCTGGAACCTGCCGCACCATATCGGATCAATTCGCTGATTCCCGAATGTGCCTTTCCCGCCATTATTCCACCCCAACTGGTCAAGTTTTCACAGATCGCTCCGGGAGTGATTTTGCTACCTGACTCTCCAAATTTGAATGATCTTTGCCCGCAAGACAAACCAACAATGTCACTGACGTTTTTTGGCAAGTGTCCTTTATAGATCACGGCCTTGTGCCCCATCGCTTCCAACGCCGAAATCGAAGCTGCGTAATTCGGGATACGAGTTTTGGTACGGACATCACCATTGTCACTAAAATAAAACGTGCCTTGTGGTTGCGAGCCATCGGCAGCCATCGAGGATTTGAGTTGACGCAGGGCTTCTTCCTCGGTGGTTCCCAAATTCCGAGTTACAGCTAAGACTGTAGACAGGAAATGCTGGTTTCCCTGTCTGGGTTCATTGTTTGGAAATCCATTTGGGCCAAACGCGTAGATTCTCCTGAATCCCCGCGTCGGAATAAAAACAAAAGGATCGTCAGGGATTCGATCCGCAAACCCCTTGAAGAGCGGATCTCTCAACGCGGATCTAAACGCAGGGTCCGCCAATGTCTCTTGCTTAAAACGCCAGCCAAGCTGAATCGAACGCTGCAACCACTTGGCCGCCAATTTTGATTCGCCTTTTTTCGCATGAAACTTTGCGAGCCAGTACGTAATGGCAGGCTGCCGCGGATTGCTCTTAGCAATTTCAATCAGCACATCTATCGATTCCTGCAACTGATCTTCTGAGCCGCTGTCAAAAACTTTGACTGCATCTCGATACTCAACTTGTCGTGGCCCCACAAAAGGCTCACTTAAAATAACCTGAGCCGGTTTTCTGTAGTAGTTGTTGGAGCCCAAACCCATATATGTTGGACTGTCATTGAGCACTGAAAAAGCAAAGTAAGTCAAAGAGCTAATCGATGCCTCAGGCAGAAAAAACTGCTTGGGTATTTTCTCATTTAGCTTCAAAAGCGCCTTGCGATGCGAATGAATTTTTATTGCAGTGGGAAAATCGGACGAGTAAACGATGTAGTCAATCGAAGCCAATTTTCGTTCCGCTATGGCCTTCATAACTGGCTTGAGAATCGTGTCAGTAAAGTCTCCCAGACTAATCCTCTCGCGCATTGGCACGCCTTCGAGGTAAACCACATTTCGACCGGGAATCCCACGGCCATCGATGTACCAGTTCGCGATCATTTTCGATGAATCCGAATTGGAATTAACGACTAAGAGAACATTCTCTGGTCCTCCACCAGCAAGCGAGATGGCAGGAAAAGCAAGCAGGATCAGCAAGAACGCCGAAAACCAGGATTTAAAACAGGCAATATTCATACGACTTCTTGAACCAACCAATTCCATTTCTAAAACTCAAACTCTCTCTGGCTTCTCAAAGTCTATTGGATCTCAAGTTAAAACGCATTACCAGCTCATACTACCACTCCAAATAATCTTGAATTTAAAACCGTGCGTACCTCTGCAAGCTTGGAAATCTCTCCCCCAGCTGTTGCCTATTGAGTTCCGTTGGTCAGCCATTAACTCAATAGTCAACGGCGTTTTCAATTAGATAAGCACCGGTCGCTGGAGTTGTGTGAAATGCGGTGGCTTGGTGATGGATTCTCGGATCGGAATCATAGTGCTCAACAATTCTCTGCGCAACCTGATCGACCACCTCACGTTGAACTAGAGAGACGGTAGATCCGCCAAACCCACCACCGGTCATTCGCGAGCCGTAAACGCCGCCAGAGAGCCCGATCATTGTTGCAAGATCAACCAGCACATCTAATTCGAGACAGCTTACTTCGTAGTCATCCCGCAGCGAATCGTGGCTTTGAAACATCAGTTGACCGGCCAACTGCCACCGTTTGTTTTGCATATGTGCCGCAAATGAAATCGTTCTCGCATTCTCTGACACAACATGTAGACAGCGTTTGAACTCCACTGGACTAAGCATGTTACGATTCGCCTGAAGCGTCTCCATGTCCAGTGATCGCAAACTATCAACGCCCAGTTTCTGACATGCTGACTCGCAGCATTTGCGCCGCATTGCGTACTGACTCTCACCTAGTCGATGGGACGCGTTACTATCGATGATTAACAGGGCAACCTCTGATTGATCCAACGGAATCTGGCGAAAACTCAGATCACGGCAATCGAGTAGCAGCGCGTGGTTCTCTTTCCCAAACACAGAAATAAATTGATCCATTGCCCCACAGGGAACGCCAGCAAAATCATGTTCGGCTTTTTGACAAAGAAGCCCGAGTTGCTTTTTGTCCAACGGTTGATCACAAGCCACCGCCAGCAAAGTAGCCAATGAAACTTCGAGCGCGGCGCTGCTGGAAAGACCGCTTCCCATTGGCACCGATGAGTTGACTATCACTTGTAACGGTGGAACGCTGGCCCCGAGTGATTGAAACCCATGGATAACACCTTTTACATATTCCTCCCAACCAGAGTCAGTTGGTGTCAGCTCCATACTGGAATCAAGTTCAAAAGACGCGTCCTCTTGAACACTGTAGATTGTCGAAACAGCCGTCTCCGACTCTGCAATCGCTCCGGCAGCGACTGAATACTTCCCAATGGCAACTGGAAGCACAAACCCATCGTTGTAATCAACGTGGTCGCCAATCAGATTCACGCGACCAGGAGCAACTGCAATCCACGTCGGTTGGATGTCGTATCGCTCCAGGAACAGGGCTGCCGTCTGACCAACCAGCGTGGTCAATTCTTGATTTGAATTCGCGGCCATTAAGATTGGGCTGACATTTGCAGTCGGAACATCGCTACAACTCGATTGAAACCGAAACTACGATGCAACGCCGAGCCATTGGTGCAGCTTCTTCAGATCCGTCCCCATCGCTTTGATGTTTTCTTCAAGACCTGCTTTGGGCAAGTATTCCACATGCAACGAAATTGGCAGATCGAGATCCGAATCGGCAACCATCTTGCAGAACTTGGGATTCACCGCACCTTCGCCCAGAGCAACGTGCTTACTTTTAATTCCCTTTTCCTGCATCTCAAAAACAAAGTCCTTGACATAAATCGCTCGCAGATAGGGCTGTGCAATGCTCCAATAAATGGGCCAGCTCTCTCCCGATGCCGCAGTCGCATGCCGAATGTCAAATGCAATCCCCATGTGATCGGGGTTGATATCCTTAAGCATTGCACAAAGATCCCACATCGTCGAACCAAGGTACTTTGATCCGGCATGGTTCTGGTATACCGCTGTGATTCCCAGTTTCTCGTTTAGCTCGGCAAGCTCGTTGGCTTGTTTGCGAAACAAATCGACTTGGGGTGCGATAGGTTTTTTCTTGTCGTAGCGGTAATAGTCCATACGATATCGTTTGATACCTTGATCGACTGCGGTCTTAAGTAAAGCATCGTTGACCGGATCGCCCACTTGATTGATCCTGGTTGTCATCACCGGGATATCGAGGTTCTGCTTTTTGAGGGCCGCAACCAATTTAGGAAGTTGCTCGGGAGCATCTTTTGGTTCAATCAGACCGCCGGGACGAATTGTCGCTTCGGCACCCTGGTAGCCCTGCCCCGCCATTGTCTCGGCGATTTTGTCGTATGAAAGCTCCTGAATGAACTTGATGAAACCACAAATGTGAAACTTTTGCTTTTCCTGATTCGGCGAATACGAATTTGCGAACAAGTTGGTGGTCAGTGAAGCGCTCGCGGCACAGGCCATTGCAGAGGTCGCGGTAGTGCAAAATTGTCTTCGATTGAGTTTCATCGTTGGATCTATCAGAAAAATTACGAAATGGTAAAACCAAGTGCGGTCCAAGCGATCGGCGAAGCGACAGACAGCCGTAAACATCAGCATCAGTTGGACGTTGGATACTAAGCTGGATCCAAATTATAGTCTGATAAGTCTCTGGCAGCAAAACGGTTTATGCTTGTCGGCTGCAATATTGGTCGGCTAAAACTGGACAAACAAAAACAGGTTAAGCCCAATATGCCAGAAGGCCACACGATCCACCGCTTGGCCATTGATCATACCAAATGGTTCGCTGGTCAAACGCTAGTCGTGACTTCTCCCCAGGGACGATTCGAAAAAGAAGCAAAAAAGCTCAGTGGCAAAAAACTGATCGCAGCGGAGGCTCATGGCAAACACTTGTTCTACCGTTTTGCGGCTCGTCGAGCTGCGGATCGACTGCTGGTTCATGTCCATCTGGGTTTGTACGGAAAGTTTCGCGTTCATAACAATCCTGCCCCTGAACCTCGCGGTGCCGTGCGGATGCGGATGATCGGCACCAGAAAGTCCTTCGATCTCAACGGCCCCAATTGCTGCGAACTGCTTTCGAAAACCAATTACAAAACGCTGATGGCCCGGCTTGGGCAAGATCCGCTTCATGACGATGCAGACCCGGAAGTAGTCAAAAAGCGATTTAGTCGAAGCCGTTCAGCGATCGGTTCTTTGCTGCTCAATCAGTCAGTGATCGCCGGAGTCGGAAATGTATATCGCGCCGAGATTTTGTTTCTGCTTGGGATCCATCCTGAGCGTCTGGCCAATAGTCTCCAACCGGAGGAGTTTGACAAACTTTGGGATCTGACAATCAAGCTGCTGCGAGTTGGGGTCAAATACAATCGAATCATCACCGCCGATCGAGCATCGGTGGACAAACCGCTGAGCCGCCTTGATTCTCACCAGCGCTTGGTCTGCTACAAGAAAACCCGCTGCATCGCCTGCGGTTCAAAAATTCGAAAGTGGAAACTGGGCGCTAGAACCATGTACGCCTGCGAGCGATGCCAGAAGTAAGTTAGGTCAGACGTCTTAAGGAAGTGCTTCAACCAGTTTGATGGCATGGCGAATTTCTTCGTCGCTGGCATGCGATCCGGCTTCGTTGCTGATCCGTGACCAGAGAATTTCGGCTTGGCTCGAGATTAATGCTTCGCCACCCTGCTGAAATGGGCTTCCTTGAACTCCTCCTTGCAGGAACCCGTTTCTTAGGGCACGCCCAACATACAGCGGCGTTTTTAAACTAAAACCAAGTTTGGTCTTCATCCCGAGCGCTTGGTAAGTTTCGCGTTGAGGATCGGTAAACAGAGGGTATGAGATTTTGAACTTCCTGGAGAACTCTTCCGCCATCGCCGGCGCACCATTTCCAATTCCAACCAGCCGGCCACCAGCATTGCGCAGTTGATCTTGGAACCCTGCGATGCGAACAGCCTGTTCGCGACAGAACATTCAACCATAGTGCCGCAGCCAAGTGATCAATACAGGTGAGTCACTCCAGAGCGAATCAAAGCGGACTTGATTACCTTGCAAGTCGAAAATAGGAATCTGATTCATTGGTTATCTCTGAAAATACTGCTCGAGCACTAACAGTTATGGAACGTCAGTTTCAAGCAGTACCGGACTATTTGGATTTGTCACCGGTTCGTTTGGCCAACACGGTCTCTTGCTGCCGAACGAACTGACTGAAATCAGCACCGGACTGGGCTGTATGCCACTTGCCCAAATCATCAAGCGTCATGAACCCGTCCTGGGACAGCAACTTCTTATCGGCATCGGACATTGCGTTTGCTTCGATGAGCACTTTGTTGAGACGTTTGACATTCTGGTCGACCTTGGGAGCCTCCTCGGTTGCGTCAAACGCTTCTTTCAAAAATCGACCTTGAGACAGCGCTGGCTTTTTCTTGTCGGCAATTTGCGCGATCGTGGTTGCGATATCGAATATTTCACAATACTCAAAAGTTCGCGGGGCACTCACACCGGCACCAACGATCAGCAGCGGCGTCACATTGGCGGCTGGAGTGTAAGGTTCATGCCAGCCTTCATCAGCTTGGCCATGGTCGCCGCAGATCATCATCAAGGTTGCATCCCACATCTTTTCGGATTTAAGCCACTCAACAAAACGCCCCAGCTGCCCATCGGCGATTTCGATGGCATCCCGATAGCGTGATTCTTCGTGCCAGATATTTTTGTAGTAAGGCTTGTCCTTGTATTTCTCCTTGCTGACTTTCATCCCCTCAATCCCTGCTCGCTGCAAATGCACTCGCATGAACTTAAAATCGCTGGCCTTCATCTGTTCAGTCGTGATGTCGATCACCAATGAGTCCGGATTTTTGGGCTTGGACACATACGTTCCAAAACCACCGCTGACATCCAGGTACGACCGTGCGTTGACGATGAAAGCCGTCTCCTGTTTCTCGAACGAATGCTGAATCATGTTCTTGGTAATTCCGTCCATTCCCACAAACGGCGTTCCCGACATCAGCATCGGGTTGGGCAGTGAGCAACTCCAAGGATAGTCCGGCCCTTTTTCAGGATGCCCCGGCAATGGTAGATGCATCTCCTGGTAGTAAACGCCTTTTTCCTTCAACGCATTGAAGTTCGGCATCTCAATGCGATCGGGAGCCTTGGTAGCCAGGCCGTCGATGATAAAGAGAATGATACGATCGGGAGACTGTTGTGCTGACGCTTGCCGATGTCCGATCAGACAAAGGATGACTGCGAGCAACAAAACTACTGGTACGAACTTGGCAAATAGATTTTTCATAGTAGTTGAATTTTAAACTATCTCGGCGGCGAAGGAGCCTGGAAAACGGAACAGAGAAATGGGATCGGACAAATTTTGCACAATCCAAAGCGTTTGCACGAAGCCGTTAAAGCCTGACCACGATGTCATCTAATTCTCGGCGGACCTTTTTATAGTTTTGGTGTTTGTCGTCTGCGGCTCGATAGCCGATGGGCAGAACCACGGCAGCGTGTAAATTCATCGCGGACAAGCCAAGCATTTCGTCGTACTCCGAAGCCACAAATCCCTCCATCGGACAGGCATCGATTTTGGCCACAGCGCATGCGACGAGCAGCGTGCTCAGGGCGAGGTAAGCCTGTTTGGTCGCCCAGGCATCGATCGCTTGTTCGTCCATCGAGTTGAGCGAGCCGATCATGACCGTTTTGTATTGGTCCAGTGCTCCCTCGGGCAAGCCGCGTTGGGATTCCATCAGTTTCACATAGTCGCCGATATAATCAGCATCCACGTCAGTCCGGGTGGCGACCACGATGACGTGGGATGCTTCAGCGACTTGGGTCTGGCCGTAGGACGAGGCCACAAGTTGATCCTGTTTGGCTTGATCCTGCAAAACGAGAAATTTGAATGGCTGCAAACCGTATGACGTCGCCGTGAGATTGGCGGCTTCGAGCAGCTGGGTGACCTGCGCTTCGCTCAGTTTCCGCTGGGAATCAAATTGTTTGGTAGCATAACGCCAGCGAAGCGAATCAAGAAGTTCCATAATTGAGCGACTCTCGGTTTGACGGTAAAAGTAAAGCTCAATCGTATACCCAAACATCAGCAAAGAAGAGGCGGGACAATTGTTTCACACAGAAGCCTGAAAAATCCGAGTGCCAACAAACCTCCCCGACCAAGGACACATGATCTGAATTTGTATTGGCTGGTAGCCATCCAGCAGTGAACGAAGCGGTGAACCAGCAAGCGAGATTTGAGTCTTGTAAGCAGAATAACTGTCACCGCCAGCCATGGTGATGTGGTTTGGTTTCCACCGTAGTTTTCGGGTCGGCAGCGTATTATGTATGTGATTGGGAATACGCAACCGCCTCATGGCCAGTTCGGCCCTGTAGGCGAAGCGCAGATGACAGCAGGCAGCCATTTGCACTTGGGTGTTGATTCGTTCGTTCCAGTTCCAGTTGGTCGAGCGAGCGGTTAGCCATCGCTACCACCACGTGCCTGGTGTCAAGAAGCGTGTCGCAGGCCGGTCATTGAACAGGCCTAAGTTGAGGCAAGAAATCGTCGAAACAAGAGAATTTGGAGTCAAAAAGCCCTTGAATCATGGGCTAACATTTTCTAAACTCTTCTTCCCTTGCACCGCATGAATTTCGGTTTCGCGGTCAAGAATATCAACATTCCCCTGTAGCTCAGTTGGTAGAGCAACGGACTGTTAATCCGTTTGTCGTAGGTTCGAGCCCTACCGGGGGAGCTTTCAAAAGCCCACTTAACGTAATGTTTGGCGGGCATTTTTTCGTTTTCGGCTTCTTCGTCGTTCCAATATCCACTTATGCAAATTGCCAGGCCAGCCACTCGCCAGCCAACCTGAACTCTCGAACAAACTAGAGTGCGAGAGCGTGGAGCTACATTCGCAAACGGCCAGATCAAATCAATCAAGCGAATGGAAGCCTAAACCCTGAAGGTATGCAAAAGTTGGGTCGTAAAACTCTGGTAGCCGCGTTGGGTCTTTTTCGTCACCCTCCGGAACGACAACTACCATTCCTTGCCGTGCTCGAGTTAGCAAAACGCGATAAGCGTTCTTGAGATAGGTCTGCCGCTCCGATTTATTGATTCTTTGCCACTTATTGCCGCGAAATGAACGGTGCATCCAGCCATCTTTCTCGTACCTCAGGTCAGCATCCCAAGTTACGCAAACCCAATCCAATTCGAGTCCTTGAATGTCAAACTCGGTCGCGACATCTTCCAAATAGTAGGACGAACGCACATCTTCTTTGCCGGCAAGGAACCAATGAATTGGATTGGGTTTTAAGCGGACGTCGATTGCTAAAGGTTTAAGGCGGTTTGCCTGCGATGACACAACGATGCCGTATCGCTCCGAACCACTCGCCTTATTTTTTAGCCAAGCTTTTGCTCTTCCAAGGTCACGTGTGATGA
>CAYSQZ010000040.1:0-28982 GCA_964433035.1 uncultured Pirellulaceae bacterium
TTCCAGTAAAGTGCTCCAGTGCCTCTGCGGCGATTGAAAGCCGTTCCGATTGACCAAGATTTTTTTGGGTTAAACCACCCTTGAGAATCTCAACAGCTGCTTCCAACCTGGCAACCTGCTGAGTCGAAACAGGAACTGCTTGGTCAGACTCGGGAAGTTCTGGAGCCAAGCGAATTCCGATCTGCTGGATCAGAGAATCAATCCCGGCGCCAGATTCAACCGACGTCACCACTGAGTCAGGTATTTGATTCAGCCGATTCCCGATTTCAGTTTGGTCAGCCAGATCCGACTTGTTGAACACGACCAAATCTGGCTCGATTGCTTCCAGAAGCTCTTGATCATGTTCGTCCCAATTCCGCGAACCATCAAAAACACAGATCCGCAAATCTGCCGCAGCGATTTCAGCGTGGGCCTTTTGAACCCCGATCGTTTCAATCACATTTTCAGACTCTCTCAAACCGGCGGTATCCCGCAGCTCAACTGGCCACCCGTCAATCGCCGTTGACTGCGAGACAACATCTCGGGTCGTTCCAGCAACTTCGTTGACGATCGCCCTTTGAAAACCAACGATCGCGTTGACGAGACTGCTTTTGCCAACATTGGGTTTACCACAGAACACTACGACCCGAGGCTGAGTCAGCTGGGTTCCAAAAGCTGTCCAGTTGAGCATCGTCTCGATTCGCGTCTTGGCCGAATTAAAATCACTAGCGCCAATCTCCGAGACAACGGCATCTATCTCCTGAGGAACGAGGGTGAGTTGCCGCAGCAATATTTCCGCCGTCCGATTGGTTGTCGCTTGAGAAAGTGCAACCAGGATATCTGATTTCCAGCTTGCCCCAGCGTTTGTCTCAGCCAATTGGTTTTGCCAATGATGAATGAATTGCGCGGCGGAGACCTGCTGGAGACCGGCGGATTCCAAATCGCCGATGATCGCTTGAGAAGCCATGCTTCCCCCGTGGCAATGAACCTCGAAACTCGCGGCTGAACCAGATGGTCGTCTGTAAACGATTAAGTCCTCGCCGGTGGAGCTCCAAACGCCATACATGATCTTGCGAGATTGCTGAGCCGAATAAGGTTTCCCATTGGCAGGTTGAAAGTTGGCTTCAAGAGCTTTCTGAGCATCTGATCCATGAAGCGCGATGACCGCAACGGCTCCCCGTCCCGGTGGAGTCAGAAGGGCGCACGTCGTTTTAGGATGATCGACCATAGTAAGCTGACAACTTCTTGACTGTTGAAAACAAACGCGGTTAGTCTCGCGCTCGACCGATCCCCGCGGCTCCACGAAGCACGAGATCGGGAACGCGAATCCACGACTCGGGAAGGAATCGAGAAACCGCATCAATGCCTCCGCCAGTCAGATAAACGGCTGGCGAGCTGTTGATTCTCTCGGACATCGCCGCAACGACCCCGATGATACCGCCGATTTGAGATTGATAAACGCCGTTGAAGATCGCTTCTTGCGTCGATTTACCGACACTTCCGTAATCGAGGTTTTTGAGTAACTTGTCTCGCTGGGTCTGAGAAAGCGAGGGCAGGGCA
This sequence comes from uncultured Pirellulaceae bacterium, assembly GCA_964433035.1. GTDB lineage: Bacteria > Planctomycetota > Planctomycetia > Pirellulales > Pirellulaceae > Mariniblastus. Next base: position 1,540 of record CAYSQZ010000040.1, read on the forward strand.
TCGGTGTTTTGAACCAATTGCTGAAAATTGGAATCGGCGCCCGGGAAAATGTGTCCCCCTTGGAATACCAACTGGTCGTCAACCAAGTCAATGGTCACGGCAGTTCCGGCGTCAACGACAATGATCGGACCGACTCCGTCGTTGAGCTCAACCGCCATCCAAGCCGCGATCAACCGGTCACGTCCCAATTGCTTCCTCGACTCTACATCAGAACTAAGGTCAACTTCAGATTCGCCGATCAAATAAAATTGATCGTCTGGCCGGTGCTTCGAGACCCAACTCTCAAGTTCCTTTGATCGAACCGAATTGACGCTCGAAACCGCCCAAAGGGCAGGCTCGCTTGGAAGCTCGAAATCTTTTGGAGCGAACACGATGGGGCGCTCGTTCTCCAACCTGATCCGCCTGCTCCAAAGATCACCACCCAATGAACCAACGGATTTTCGCAAGACGCCGATTTTGGTAGAGCTGTTTCCGATATCGACGGCGATTAGCTGCATGCTTTATGCTGTTCCAAAACTTCGTTGATTCGATTAAGCAGCGGCGGCAATCCCGAACCGGTGACCGCTGAAATCAAAAAGACTTCGCCACCAGTTGATTCGGCCAAGCTGTCACGTACCGACTCGGCGGTGGGCAGTTCAGATTTGGTAACCACAACAATCTCAGGGCGTTCTTTGAGCTCTTCACTGTACTGTTCCAGCTCCTTGCGGATCGAATGGTAGTTCTCGATTGGTTCGGTTTGGTCCATTGGACTTGGCTCGACCAGATGCACGAGAATACCGGCTCGTTCAATATGCTTCAAAAAGTCATGCCCCAGCCCGACTCCTTGCGAAGCACCCTCAATCAGCCCCGGAATATCAGCCATCACAAAAGACCGAGAGATATCAATTTCAACTCGGCCAAGGTTGGGAAACTTGGTCGTGAAGGGATAGTTTGCGATTTCTGGCTTGGCGCTTGAAAGTCGGCTTAGCAAAGTGCTTTTGCCCGCATTGGGTTTTCCAATCAATCCGACGTCCGCGATAACTTTGAGCTCGAGGATTAGCGTTCGTGACTCGCCTACACCTCCCTGGGTCGTCTCACGGGGCGCCTGGTTGGTCGCCGATTTGAACCTCGTATTCCCGCGCCCCCCTCGTCCACCGTGGGCCGCAACAACCGTGTCGCCGACGACAGCAAGATCCTTGATCACCAATTGTGTTTCGGCATCGATAACGATCGTCCCGGGCGGAACTGCAATCGTCAGGTCGTCGGCCGATTTACCATGTCGTTTTGAACCTTGCCCTCCAACTCCTTTTTCAGCACGAATGTGTTGCCGATTAGCCAGAGCCATCAGACTGTCAACACCTTCACGAGCGACAAGAATAATGCTCCCGCCATCTCCGCCGTCCCCACCATCGGGACCGCCTTTGGGGACGTACTTTTCGCGCCGAAAGCTCATGCATCCGTGTCCACCTCGTCCACCGGTGACTTGAATTTTTACCTGGTCAACAAACATGGGGTGATCGACAGAAATTCCGACTGCAAAATTTGTGTTCGTAAAAACAAAAAAATAAGGATGCCATATCGTGGCATCCTTGATTCAATACTATTAGCATCAACTGAGAACTTGAGAACTAAGCAAAGACGATGTCAGTCCAGGCTAGTTGGCTCAGCTCAGTTGTTCTCGGCGACGATGTTGATCCGTCGGCCTTTGCGGTCAAACATAACGTGACCATCGACCAACGCGAACAAGGTGTAATCTTTGCCTTGGCCGACACCTTTTCCAGGATGCCACTTGTTGCCGACTTGGCGAGCAAGGATGTTTCCGGCGATAACGCGCTCGCCACCGAATTTTTTGATTCCACGACGCTGGGCGTTTGAATCGCGACCGTTGCGGCTGGAACCCTGTCCCTTCTTATGGGCCATTAGTCTATCTCTCTATCAATCTCAGAATTGCAATTTGGAACGCGGTATTCTAGCGGTAGATCCAGATATGATCAAGACTTTTTATGAAACGGATTGACCCGAAATCGGATTCCCAGAACTGCGGCTCGAGGGCCAAGATGTACTGGTTTTCGCCTTCTTCGAAGCTCCATCGCTTCCCCTCGATGATCGTTGTCAACGGCGTGCCCGGATTTAGGTTGATCCCTGATCGGGCGAACGCCTGGCCAATTTGCTTGGGCAATTTGCCCTGATCGAGAGTTGGAGTCAACCGCGACTGAAAATCAACGAGGCTGACGTCGGCATCGGCTTCCATGACCAGAACATTGCGCTTGGCAACCTCGTTCACATGATAACCGCGAAGCAGAGGACCTGGAAGATCGTATCGCCGGCAGATCGTCGCTTGCTCTGTAGGATTGTCGACAAGCGGAATTCCAAAATCAACTTCGTCATCATTTTCCCGAACCAGGTCGCCGGGACGCCAGAAATTCAATTGCAACGTTTTTTTCCGAGTTGGATCGTCGAAGTCGCTACCCAGACGATACGCATTGGTCAATCCCTTAACATAAACGCTTACATAGTCGATCCGAGGATCCACGTCAGTCCAAATCGCGACTCCCCACAAGCCAGGATCGGAATTATTGTTGGCGACCGGAATTTTAGCTTGTGACATCTGATGCCCGTCCAGCAACCTTTGATTACGGTCTTCACGACGCCTGATCTGAGCAAGAACTGCAGGAGCAATCTCGTCACGATAAGTGACTTTTCGATACCTGTCTTTTCGGGTTCGACGAAATTCATCGGAAGCTACCCAGCCCTCAAGCGAAAATCTTGGCAAGAACTTTTTGGAGTCCGCAGCAATGGGTCGGTCGCGACGAAGTTCGTTCTTGATGTGTTCAAATTCCGGTTTCAGTTTCACCTGTTCGAAGGTCATCGTTTTGCCAGTATCACGAATCCGATAAACCATGTACCAAACGTTACGTTCAACCAGACTTCCGTCAGCCAATGGCATTTTCAAATTGGCTTGACGTAATCCCGTAAATGCGAACTCGTATTGCCAAACATTGTCGCGTAACAACATTACCCGACGAGATTGACCATAAAGTGTCTGCTGTTTGGGAATGCTCTTGGGGGTGAACGGGTTGGCCTTGAGCCCGGGAAGTGGACGCTGGATCGAAAACATATCGCGTGGATTAAGGTCGATCGGAATCTCCTTCAACACACCCGGCGCCAACTTCTTCGGCTTTCCCGGTCTGAGAGTTCGATTTGGCTGAGCAATCACCGGCTGTTCAAACAATTCAGGCAATGATACTTCGGGAAGTACAATCCCCGGCTGCGTGAATTCGGGCACGATGAATCCAGGTTCAGCAAGCTGAGGCTCAATGTGCTGTTGTTCAATGTATTGTGGTCCAATGAACTGCGGCTGAATCAACTCTGGCTGAGCTGATTCTGACTGGATGATAGGAGGCAAGAGTTGAGGTTGGCCAAATTGCGGATTGGATGGAGCTATCTGATTGGATGGAACAATCTCTGGCTGAACAATTGCTGGCTGGAGCACGGATTGATCAGGCAGCTGGTTCTGAAACGCTGGCGCCGGAGGCTCATAAACCTGCAGCCCCTCTACTTGGGCGGTCGCGCTACCGCTCAAAAACGTAGCGGTTGCCGAAGCAAGTAAGATTGCAAGACCCGAAATAGAAAAGTGACGATGCATTTGATTGCCAGTAAAGTATGAATCCGGTTGTGTAGAAAGTCGCCAAGCCTGTAATTGGAATTTTTTGGCCCTACGACTCTCCGTCAAGCTCCGCCACCAGCCAGATCTGATCGGACGGGCGTCACGACGGCTCCTGGAATCGGCTGGGAAAACAGGTGTTCAAGTATAGTCGGCAGGAATTATCCCGGTTAAATTTTAACGATTTCGCAGAGGTTATTGGCTGGAAATTAACCCGACTTTCGCTGCCGATTCTACTGGATAATCGTGTTCCAACGCCGCCCAGATGATTCGCAGCTCGGAAGACAGTTGAGCGATCAAATGCTCATCAAGCTGAAAATCAGGCGTCGCGAAAATCTCGGGGCCTTGCACCGCAATAAACCAAGCGAAATTGACGTTTTGGCACCTAGCCCTAAATTACAAAACGCCCGAGGTTGAATTCAAAACAACCGCGGACGTTACGTATTTCGGCGAAATCTCTAATCGACAATTAGTCAAAAATACCTTCTCCGAAACCTTCATTTGTGGGCTTGGATCGGCCTGAACTCACGTCCGGCTTAGGATTGTGAGGAGTGGGCAGAGTATTAGCAGCAGCATCAGTTCGTTCGGTCTTGTCCGATTCTGGCTCGTCAGATTCTGGCTTGTCAGATTCGGGCTTGTTCGATTCGGGCTTGGGTTCGGGAGAAGATTTTGACGACCGAGATTTCTTCGATACTCCATCGAAGTACTCGTCGTCATATCGCGAGCAGTATCCCGGCTGGGAAGATAGTTCGAGCTCGCGGTTCAACTCTTCGACAACTCGATTTTGAATCATCTCACGACAGCTCGCGTTAACCGGATGAGCGATATCTGCGTACAGCTTTGCCCGGCCGCCGGTATCATGCTGAATGTTACCAGCCTTAAGACGGGTACCGCAATGATTGCAATAAGCGGCACGTAGATGATTCTTGGATCGGCATTTATTACAATTCGACGTGAGTTTTCGACTTGGCATGGCCACAAACGGCCCGTTGTTTCCTTCGATGATTTTCAAATCGCGAACAACAAAGCAGTCATCAAAAGTGATGCTACAGAATCCGCGTAAGCGGTCTTCGGTACTTTCCATGAGTTTGATTCTTACTTCCGTTATTTCCATAACGATTCTCCTTGACGCGTCCAAGCGATACGTCATCTTTCAAATTGATTAGTAGTATGGGTGCAAAAAATCCTTGCGGCGGGAAGGCGAGAAGACAAATTACGGGCAGCCAGTCGAGCGGTCTTGGCGCTATCAAAAACGCCAAAGTAGCTTGAGCCACTTCCACTCATCTGGTGTCCAAGACAATTCAACTTTTCAAACTCTTTTTGTAGAACGGAAATCTGATTGGAAAGTGGCAGGGCAAACTCTTGCAATCGGTTAAATAGTTGCTTGCCGAGCGCCTTCAACGATCCAGCCTGGGCAGACCGGATCAGGGATGAAGATCGTCTGGTTTGGTTGCCCAGAGCGACGTTACTAAAAACTGATTTTGTGGAAAATGAAACGGCTGGTTTAGCAATGACAACGGGAAGCCCCGCTGGAACACTCAACGGACAAACAATTTCGCCACGGCCTCGACAAATTGCAGTTCCCCCAGTCAGGAAAAATACGATGTCGCTTCCGAGCTTGGCTGCGATCTCGACAAGTTGTTGCTTACACCAATTCAGTTTCCAGACACGATTAGCGGCAACCAAAGCCGCCGCAGAATCACTCGAAGCCCCACCCAATCCAGCTGCCGAAGGGATATTCTTCTGAAGGTAGATATCCATCCCCTGTTCGCAATTCCTGGCTTGTCCAAGCCCTTGGGCAACCTCGCGGACAAGTTCCAACGTTCGGCAAATCAGGTTTCGACCGTCCGTTGGTATGTAGTCCTGCTCTTTAGGCAAGTTGCCCTGCGAACCATAGTCGATCCTCAATCGAAATTCCGAATCAGAGCGTGGCAAAAATCTTAGCCGGTCCCATAACGCAACACTGGACATAACAGTTTCAATTTCATGGAAACCGTCGTCTCTGCGACCATGCAGCTCAAGGAACAGGTTTACCTTGGCTGGTGTTGCAATCTCGAGTAGATTTTCCCTTACTACTAATTTCATCTTGCCACAAACAAAGATCGCGTCTCATCGATCAGTTAACGTAGCCAACGTTTACTCATTGAATATTATTCACAGTTGAATTTGGGATCAGAAAACATCTTGTCTTCCAAAAATGGCTTGTCTTAAATGAATAATTTATCAGGGTTCCAAGGTTTCACCAGCAACCAAGTTGATTAGTTTTCGATTTCAATTGCTCCAATGGCACCTTTCAACGCGCCAAACAATAAAGGCGGCAAAGCTTACTAAACCAATCTACTCCTCCGTTTTCGTGCTATGGAGAAGCTACAGAATCCGAAGCGGTTGGCAAGTAATCCGAACAATGAGAGTTGTCTAACCTTAGAGATTTTTTCTATCAGAGTGTAAGATAAGCCGAAGAATGTAAAGCTTGGCAACACAGGCAAACAGGGCATTGAAGTTCAGTTTGGATCCGGTAGTTCGGCATCCAAGGAAAAAAACGTTCAATGCTGATTGATCGAAGCGATTTCTTAGATTGCCCCAATTAAACTGCTTGTCTAAACCGGACCAGTCGACGCGTAATCAGAAGAAAGCAAAGTTGAAAAAGATGACCGAAGCGAACCCATATGAATCTGCGGCCGCCAATGACATTTCGAAATCCAAAGACCAGAAGGATTCCTCCGGTTCTCTGCAAGGGGCTGCCGAAATTTCGACTCCAACACTGATCATGCGATCTTCATTTGGAGGTGTGTTGATGGGGCTGGCGAATCTGGTTCCTGGAATTAGCGGCGGAACAATGTTGTTGGCCGCCGGAATCTATCCCAAATTCATCGAATCATTATCTGATGTGACTCGGTTTAAATTTCGATTCAGTTCCTTGTTAACTTTGGGCTGTGTGGTGGCTGCCGCCGGAATCGGAATTCTGCTTTTGGCAGGAACGCTCAAGGGTCTGGTCATTGACCATCGGTGGGTGATGTACAGTTTGTTCATTGGGCTGACGTTGGGAGGATTGCCGGTAGTCTGGAAGATGGCCCGGCCTGCTTCGGGCAGCCTGATCGCAGCCGCCATTTTGGCTTTCGCCGCCATGGTGCTGCTTGCCTACCTGCAAACCACTGGCGTGGTAGGTTCGAGCGGCGCGAATTTTCTGACTTTGTTTCTGGCTGGCTTGGCCGGTGCAAGTGCCATGATTCTTCCCGGACTATCGGGCGGATACCTGCTGCTGTTGATGGGTCAGTATGTTCCGATTCTTGATGCAATTGATAAGTTCAAAGATGCGCTTTCAGCCCGTGATGTCGGGGCTGCGATGGAGCCTGCGATTGGCGTTCTTTTACCTGTAGGTCTGGGGGTCGTCGTGGGTGTGGTGCTGGTCGGCAATCTACTCAAGTTTTTATTGAACCGATATCGAAAAGCTACTCTCGGTTTCCTGCTGGGATTGTTGATTGGTTCAGTTGCCGGTTTGTGGCCGTTTCGAGTCGGCCAGATGCCCGAGATTGGAGATAGGGTCAAGGGAAGAGTGGTTACTGCGGAATCCCTGCCAGAGATCGACCAGGAGGATTGGCCTACTGAAGCATTCAACCCCACACCGATGCAAATCGGTAGCTCGCTGGGGCTTGTTGCAATCGGTTTTGCGATCACGATTGGCGTTTCGCTAATTGGTGGCAGAGACGAACAGGAGCTTTGAGGAAGATATTTAGCAAGCCATCGAGAAAGAGATCCGGTCAAGTAGCCAGAGCGCTTTCAATCCCAGCCTTAAACTGGAAGTTCCGGATCTGTTCCCGTTTCTTGTTTGGGACATGTGACTGACTGGGAAGCCAGAGTTCTCAGAAAACTTTTCTTTCTCCCCCGGCTCGCTCAATACCTTTTGGGGCTTCACCTTTCTTGAGCGGAACCGTTTTGATGCTGCGCCACCCTTTAAGGTCGACCAGCTCACCCTTTATTCGAACATCAGCAGCACTGCTGTTGCCGACTTCAAGTTGCACGCGGTCTTCTTGACCGGGAAGAATCATGACCTGACCTTTCAGCCATTGCCGAACGGGTTTAGGGTTGTCTCTGATCTTGAAAATGTCAAAGTGATTGATTTTCAAACTCACTTCTCCATGACCATTGGTGTCGCCCTTGGCAGTTGCGTACACATCAATTGCCTTGATAACAAGGACTTTGTTAGGAGGGATTTTCCCGCCCTGAAAAAAATGAATTGCGTTGTCGTCCATCTTCGCAGCCGCGGTAAAGTCCAGACCGCCCTTTATTGAAGGCTCATCGATTCGATATGTACCGCCTTGAATGTCTATACGACTTCGATTTCCACCTTGGGCGCCTGTCTTGATTTGCAAAACGATATCAGATTGACCATCGAGAAAAAGGCTTCCAGCTTCCGCGCCGTCGCCAGCGCGTTTGGTGTCTTTGGGGGCTTCGCCTTCAGTGAGTTCGACTTCTTCAAGGGTTTTGGCTTCATTAAGTGCGATCAAATCACCTTTGATACGGACATCCAATGCGCTCGAATTCGCCACTTCGATGCCTATTCTCTCTTCTTCTCCTGGATAAACGACGACCTTTCCTTCGAACCAAATTCGAAATGCGTTTGGAACATCACTGACGGAAAATAATTTTCGTTTACCAACTTTGAGGATCGCCTCTCCATGACCATTGCTATCCCCCGCTGCACTTCCAAAAACATCAATGGAGCTAATCACCAACGCCTTTCCTTCGGGAATGTAACCACCTTTGAGATAATATTGATGCTCACTTCTGATATTAGGGCGAATTTTAAAATCCAATTCGTCGCTTGATTCTGCTTCGTCGAGGCGATAAGTTTCGCCCTTCATATTAAGACACGCCGAATTTCCACCACGAGCACCAGTTTTTATTTGCATAACGATGCCTTTAGTCGGTTCTACGAAACCAACACGTTTCCGCTCGGCTGCACGTTTGTCGAGGACAATATTGTGGAGCAGGTCCGACAGTCGGTCTTTCGTTTGGTCGCTGAGTTCAAGTTGTTTGGGAGGTAAACTAGGCATCCAGTGAATCCAGTCGATCGAACAGGTCTTTCCCGGTTCCATTTTCGTGACCCGAAACAGGCTAATATGATCCGAATTATGATCTTTTGTGTGGACAAGGTAAGTGTGTCCAACGATCGCAGGCGCACGATCATTTTTCCTGGCAATCCATTTGGGAATGGTTGGAAGTTCTTTCAAATCTGCGAACTCAACATCCCCTAAATCCAGGATCACGCTTTTGTCGTTCACGACCATTCGGACATCAAAACGCGATCCCAAGTAACGGAGTTCCCAATCGTCACTAGCAGCGCCAGTAGGATCGTCTCGAATCCCCAACGCAAAGCTAAAAGTCGCCTTTTCATTATCGAATTCCCAACCACCGAGTTCCGAACCATCAAAAAGCTGAATTGAACCTGACTTAATCTCGCCTTCGCGTGACTGTGCATTGAGGTCCGTTACAACAAGAAAAACCGAGATCATGAAAACGGTTAAGTAACGTGCGGTCATAATTGCCTCCCTTTGATTTACCAGTGGTATTCCAGATTTAGTTGGAAGCGTTGGAAGGAGACGAGGACTAAATTCTATTGCATTAAGAACGTGCTTGTCAAAAACGCAGCCTTGGTGCCAAGACTTGAAAGAGGAACCCCCTCGGGGATGCTTACTAACGCGTTTTCTAAGGCGTTTTAGTCCGCAACTTCATCACCTGGAATAGCTGTCGCCGAGCACCACTATCACGTCGGCATTTTCCAGATTCGAAATTGAGTTTGCGATAGAACAATTTCGGCATCCCATACGCGTGACGGCACCAACTAGGAGAGGGGGAGCAATTTCGGGCGCAGCACCAGCCAGTTAGTAAAAGCAAGTAGCTCGAAACCTCTAACGGACACAGTTAATCGATAAGCTGTGAAAGCGAGGGAACTTTCTTGGGTTCGGGCTTGTACAAGCGAGCGACTCCCAACTGGCGAGCTTTTCTGGCCATCTGCTTGGCCCTGAGGTTGCCATGTTTTCGGATGTTGAATCTGCGCGACTTACGTGCCCCATTTTCATCTACCCAACTAGCTACCCAGGCTTTGTATGACCCAACTGTTTCAAATCGCAAACCTGCATCTGGAGAAAGGTTGACCGCGCCTGAAGCACTCGGCGGTGCGATGGATAAAAGCGAATCTCGGTAATTAATGGCAACCGTTAGCGCTTCCTCGATGCCGCCAAATCGCTTGATCGAAAAGAACTTCGAGTGCTTGATCCCGTTTCTCATCAACCGGACCTGCCAACCGTTAGTTCTACCTGTCACTACTCTCGAAATATGCTTATGCTTCATGTTGCTGCTCATCGTTACTCTACTGCATCCAATTCTAATATCACTTATTTATGTTACTGTTCCCAAATCAAGCTGATCTCATAGAGCAAGGGCTTGGCATCAACTATAGAAAAGGCATCAACTATAGAAAGAAGAAGACAACCTTAGTTGAAGCATTCAAAACCTAAGCTGAAGCATTCAACTTGCGGTAGCTCACCTACACTGTCTGTTCAATTATCGATATTGCTCAACGCTGTCTCTTCGTCCGCATCGATCGAAAAGACTTTGCCAAGCTTCATCAATTGAAAAACTTCATCAATATTTTGATTGATGTTGCACATCCGCAAGCTGACTGATGCCGACTTGCACTTATTGCCAAACAGAACCAACTTGCCGATCATCGCAGACGACATGAAGTTGACATTCTCAAAGTTCAAGAGGATTTTTTTATTGCTAGGGTCGTTTACCAGTTCAGTCAACTCCTGCCCAAGCTGGGTGATTGTCGACTCATCAATAATTCGAACGTCTCGAAAACATGCAATCAAAACGTCGTCTTGCTGACGGGTGAGCATTGTAGCCACGGCCATTACCCGATCTCTAACTAATCATTACTTTGTTTGTTGGGATAAACTGGCCATTGCGACCAGAAATACAAAGGAAAAGTATAGACAGGCTCCGGTCTTCTAGCAAACGCTCTGGTCCTTAAAATCCCCAGATGGGTATTTTGCTTGGTCCGGCCATGAGAACCGAATGTTGCTGGCAATGCAGATACTGATAATTAACGTTTGGTTGGCCTCTGAGCGACTCCGCAGAAGGGCTTCTCCCCCAACGGGCGGCGTGTGAATGGCATGACTAAGCGATCAATCCAGGCAGGCCGCAAATCAACTCAACTGCCTTGCTGCTTACACTTTTCGAGCGCCACTTCCTTGATGCCACGCAGGTCAATTTTTCCCGTCCCCAGAACCGGTAAGGCTTCTACTTCAAAGAAGCTGTCCGCCGAGGGGATGAAGATATTGGGCAGACCTGCGTCTTTGAGGGCGGCTTGCATGTCTTCGGCCGTCTTCGGCGTTTTGGCGTGCAATACAACCAGTCGCTCGCCTTTCTTTTCGCTTGGTACCGCCGTTACAGCACACATCAAATGATCATCCGAATCATCGTCAGGAGTCGAGTCGAGAAGCTCTGTCAGCACCTCTTCAACTTGCATGTGCGGCACCATTTCGCCACCAATCTTGGAAAACCGGCTCATCCGCCCGGTGATTTTGATGAAGCCGTCGTCATCAATAATTGCAACATCGCCTGTCTTGTACCATCCATCGACCAACACCTCGGCAGTTGCTTCGGGCTTGTTCATATATCCAAGCATGACGTTGGGGCCTTTGATCCAAAGCATTCCAGATTGGTTGGGGCCAAGTAGTTCCCCGGTATCCAAGTCCATCACCCGGGCAGCAACATTGGGCATTGGGCGGCCAACGGTTCCTTCCTTGGCGTCGATCTGAAATTTCTTTCCCGACTGTCTGGCGTACGGAACGTTGACAGCAGCCACGGGCGCAAGTTCAGTTGTCCCATAGCCCTCGACTGGCCGGACGCCAAACTTCTGTTCAAACGCTTCACAGAGTTCCGGTGGAACACGCTCGGCGCCGGCAATCGCCATCTCCAATGATTGAAATTGCTCCACGGTACAGCGACGTAAATAAGAGCGCAAGAATGTCGGGGTCGCGACGATGATCGTTCCTTTGAATTTTTCAGTGATCTTGCCAATGATTTTTGAATCAAGCGGATTGAAATGATAGGCAACTCGAATCGTCGACATCATCGGAACCCACAATGTCACCGTGTAACCCATCGAATGAAAAAATGGCAGAACTCCGATGATCGTATCCGACGGGACCAAGGCAGCGACTTTCTCGATTCCTTTGGCATTGCTGGCCACGTTGGATTGAGAAAGCATGACGCCCTTGGGAACTCCGGTTGAGCCGGAGGTATAGACGATGGTGAGCAGATCCTGAGGTTTGATTTTATTTAAGCCCAACATCCGGGTAAGCATAAAATTCGGGACCGCAAATGCCTGAAATGCACCAATCGCTTTGTCACCACCAGTCACCTTGTCTTTCAAATCGTCGAGGTAGAAAACTTTGCAATCAAATTCAAAATTGAATTTTTCGGCAACCTTTTTGGTCGTCAAAACCGTTTTAATATTTGCGTCTTTGATGCAGTGGTCGATCAACTTTTGAGAAAGCGAATAGTTCAAATTGACCGCAACTCGCTTGTCGATTGCCAAGGCAAGATTCACAATCGCGCCGCCAACGGTAGGCGGAATTAAAACGGCAACATTGGTTTCCTCTGGATCCAGAACAAACTTTCGCAACAGTTTACGAAGCACCAGAGTCCGAGTAAGCAATTTGCCCCCGGTCTCTTCCTGATTCATCGAGTCAGCGATTTTGGATCGGAACTTGGCTTGCTTGCAACGCTTGACGAACATCGCGATAGGCGCGACAAATTTTGCGGCGTGATTTTCCATGGTTTGAGTGCTTAGCTCCTGTAAACCTTGCCGAATCGAAAACAACTCATCCGTGTTCTCAATCGGCTTACCAATGTGAAGCGACAATGGATGTCGCCAGCGACTGGGGCGTTTAAAAATTGCTTTTCCCTCGGAATAGCTGAATAAGCTACCCCAGATTTCGTCAAAGTAAACCGGGACCACTGGGACGGGCTTGCCGTTCTCAAGTATTTTCGACAACCCAGGTTTGAACGACTTGATTTGATTCTCGCGCGAAATGCCTCCTTCTGGAAACAACGCTACCACTTCACCGCTGTCGAGAGCATCACGAGCGGTTTGCAAGCCTTTGCGAATCGATTTGGGACCGCCGGCAATCAAAATCATCCCACAGAAATCTGCCCACATTTTCATGATCTTGCTTTTGAAGTTACCCGCCCAAGCAATGACTCGCGGCAACCTGGGCACCAGGACAAGCATGAAAACTCCGTCCAACCACGAAGTGTGATTGGCAACAACGACAGCTGGTCCCTGAGCCGGAAGATTCTCGGTGCCCGTGACTTTGATTCGGTAAAAAAGCTGCAATCCCAGTAGAAACAATAAGCGAATCGTAGGTTTGATCAATCGAAACAGTGAATAAATGACAACCGGGATCGCAAGAATTCCCATCAACAGAAATATTTGCCTGGAGTTCAATCGCGGCAGTTTACCGCTTTGAAGAATCGCCTGTTTAATCTGTTGACCGGTTTGAAATTGTTCGCTTTTTATTTCCGGGGTGATCTTCGCGCCCAGACCCGAGGCAAACTCATGACGGTATTGATCAAGCGAATAGGATACCTTGGCTTCACTGCGACGCTGTGAGTCAGCGAAGACCAACTCGGATAACGCAGCACTACGAATTGTTGAATCGGCGCGATTTACAAACTCTGCGACGCCTGACGTATTTTCGGAAATCTCAGTGGCTTTGAACTCCTCAACCAAGGCACTTAGTTTCGCCTGGTCTGCTTCGCCAAGTCCCGCCGCAGTCATTTGGGGCGGAAGGTTTGCCAACGAGCCCTGGCTCGATGCGCCTCGGCAAACCAGGAGAACTCCAAACATCATCAAGATTCCGCTGAAGGCAATACAGTTGGTTGCCGACAACAGCGATCCGCGAGATTCAATCGGGCTATTGTGCTGCAGGTATGAAGCCAACGGCACATCAAAAATACCAGCGCTCATTCCCAGTCCGACCAACAACAAACAAACCAAAGTCTTCTTCCAGGTAAACAAATCTTCTTCAATGAAGCCCGCTGGAGAAAAGTAAAGCAAAACCGCAAAAACGGCCAATCCGATCGCGCCCAGCGGAACCAGCCCAAGCTCAATGCGACCAGCCGAAATAATTCCCGCCAGCACACTACCCAAACCGATTCCCATCACCACCGCGATCAATAGCGGCGTTCGGTGCGACTCCAAAAACCCTCCGCTCTCCTCAGAAAAGAAGTCAATATTCAACTGGGCAAACGCCGCGATCGCCCAGAAGAAAGAGATGCCCAGCGCGATTCGAAACAGGAATTTAAAACTAAACAACAAGCGAATATCCCGAATCGTTTCTCCCAGGATCGTGGCGGGAAATTTAACCGTCTTATTGGCTGCCGGAAGCGACCGCACCAAAAAGCTCAGGACCGTTCCAACCACCGCAATTCCAATCAGGACAACCGCCGCAATCCAGACTTGCTCCTGACCTCTGCTGGTGATATCAGAAAGCCAACCGCCAAGCGCCATTCCGATCACGGTGGCCGAAAGCGTGGCAAGATTGAAAATCCCGTTGCCCGCGGCAATCGTTTTCTCGGTCAATAGCTCGGGTATCGTGCCCACCTTGGCCGGAGCAAAGAGCGCACTTTGAAGCCCCATCAAAAACACGGCGGCCAGGAGAAGGTAAAAGAACGGATCGACAGCTACTGAAGGGTTGGGCTTTCCCATCAACGTGACAGAAAAAACGCCGATCGTCATGATGACTATCTCAGCGAACTTACACCCCATGATGACCTTGCTCTTTTCGAACCGGTCAGCCAACCAGCCCGCTACCGAGCTGAAAATAATGTAAGGCACGATGAAAAAAGCCGAACCAACGATCAGCAAAAACGCTTGATCCTCAGGAGCGAACTGGTCTTTGCCGACACCGATGACGTACCAGCGAAACACGTTATCGTTGATCGAGGTCAACCACTGTGTCCATAGCAGCCCCTGAAATGCGGGCGACATTAGCTTGCCGCTACCCACAGTTTGATCTTGATTGACAGCTTCGACGTTGGGAGTTTTCCCGAGGTCAATTTCTTTCGAATTCGTTTCTGAGTTCATACGATTCAATGGCGTGGTGATAACATCGAGGCCAATAACTTTGCTATCTACATAGGATAACGAGATTTGCAGAATTAATCGCTACCACTATCTCACTTTACCAATCTGGCATTAATGATCCTGGGACGCCGACCAAAATGGCATTGACCAAAGCAAACCAACCGCTATCCGTTTTTCAAACCGTAAACTCATCGGCATCGTCCCAATCAAGCTCTCCGAGAGAGCCGATTTTGGCGAGCTTAGGAAGCGTTGCTGTTCTAGTCCACGGAATTTGAGTTGTCATGAGAATCGATAGATGCGGCGCTTAATTGCACTGTTGCCAGCATTTGTTATTGCAGCACTCAAGAAGAAATCGAGGTTGAAACGATACAAAAGATGATGGGGCAGCCAATCACCCAACCGTCAGTGATATTTGAAAGGGAGTTCAAGTCGCGACGCAATTACTCGTCATAATTTTCTTTGATCGGAAACCGCAATGCGACGCACTTCAATTATGGCCGCAGGATTTGTCTTGATCTTCATTGGGATCCAGTTGTACCTCGTTGAAACATACACACTGACGCCCAGATTCTCGAATTTCCTCTCCTCGCAACGACTCGTGAGGCCACGTCCAAACAACCAGATCTTCAACAACGGAAACGGACTAGTTCAGCCAAATCAAGCTAATTCCAATCTCGGATTTCAAAATCAAAATTTTAACCAAAACAATTCCCCCTTCTCACAAGCCTCTTTTCCAAATGGCAACAATGGTTCATTGCTGCCCCAACAAGCACTAGTTTCCACTTACGGGCCACCCAAAGTAATCCGACCGCCAAATTGGATTTGTTGGCCAGTTCTGTTTTTGGGAACCGTCGTATTCCTTCACGGGTTTTCGATGAGAAAAAACTACTAAGCAAAATTCCTTACGAAAAAAATTCCAAAATAACGGAAATCGTTTCACCCAATCCGTTGTTTTGTGCGATGAACATACCAAGGACATCCCGTTGCGGATCACGATAAGTGAATCGCAAGTCCTTGTGTACGAAGTTCTATAAAAAACGAATTTGGTTTCTTCGATTCCATCAAGGTTAACTTTAGAGCTTCCAAAAAACACTAGTTCGAAACGTAGACGGTGGGGCTCTGGTCAGCTCATTCGAAACGTTACGACTAGTGTTTTTTATTGCGCTGATCCTCATCGGAACTCTAGACGCTACTTGCGTAACAGCTCAATCTCCAGTTAGACATCAAATGGAAACCCGATGCGTGAGTTTTGAAGCTGCAGTGTTTCTAGCAGCGGAAGTCAATTACCGGTTCTCGCACGCTAACGTGTCGGGTTACCATTTCCCGAAAAACGAAAGCAAACTTCAACGGTCGCCCATTGACGCGAGCAACTGGCGACTGCGGTTTTCGACTTGTGTTTTCAAAACAATCGCAGTCGAAGTTCGCGCGATGTCAGAGATGGCCAACACCTTCTCCAGAACGTCCATCATGTGCTGATTCGATCGAGCCGCGACTAAACAAAGTAAGTCCCCCTGCGCCGCGACCGAGTGAACTTCGAGAACTTCATTGATTTTCGACAAGGGCTCGACGACCGAACCGATCTGGCCTTCCTTCACTTCGACCGTTACGTATGCCTTCACCTGAAAACCCAAGGCATCCAGATTCAGGTTTGCGGAGAAGCTTCGAATTATTCCGGCTTCGACCAGACGATCTAATCTCGCTTGCACTGTGCCCCTGGCAACTCCCAAACGGCGGGACAATTCCAAAACGCCGGTTCGAGAGTCGCTTTGTAGCTCCCCAAGAAGAGATGCGTCTAAATCGTCGATTTTGAAGCCAGATTGTTCAGCCATGCAACACTCACCCACACAGAATCATACAAATTGTACAGCCACATCAAATTCACTAGCCAAATGATATTATTTTTCTATGATTCAGCAAGCGATTTGTTTTCCTAATCGCCTCTAACGACTCAGAATGATCGCTTTTTTTGCAAAACCATCTGCTTCTGAGACAAGCAGCTGCCGGTCTTAAGCCGATCAAAAAGGAATCAACTCTCACCGATCAAAATCAGGAGATAACTTTGGGACCTTTTCCGCATCAAGCCCCTCGTGCCACCATCACTGAGCAGAATCCCGCAGGAACCGATGGTTTTGAGTTTGTAGAATTCGCACACCCAGAACCGCAAGTTTTGCGTGACCTGTTTACGTCGATGGGCTACACCCATGTCGCAACGCACAAGACCAAAGCCATTGAACTGTGGCAGCAAGGCGATATCTCCTATTTGATCAACGCTCAACCGCAAACTCATGCATCCGAATTTATCGAAGCCCATGGTCCTTGCGCACCATCGATGGGCTGGCGAGTGGTCGATGCGGAGCATGCATTGAAGCATGCGGTAGCAAAGGGGGCTGAGCCGTATGAGGGAACCGGCAAGGTAATCGATGTGCCTGCGATTGTCGGAATCGGCGGATCGCTGATTTACTTTGTCGATCAATACTTCCAAACAAGTCCTTACAACTCAGAATTCGACTGGATTGCAAGCGCCCATCCTGAAGGCGTCGGGTTCCATTATCTTGACCACCTGACGCACAATGTGTTCAAAGGGAACATGGAAAAATGGTTTCAGTTCTATGGCGATTTGTTCAACTTCCGCCAGATTCGGTTTTTCAATATTTCCGGCAAGCACACTGGCCTCCTGAGCCGCGCCCTGACCTCGCCCTGCAATCGAATTCGCATTCCGATCAATGAGGACCGTGGTGAGAAAGGCCAAATCGTTAACTATCTCAAGAAGTATAAAGGAGAAGGTATCCAGCACATCGCAGTTGGGGCGCGAGATATCTATGGCTCAGTAGATACAATCGCAGATCGAGGCGTGCGGTTTATGCCAGGACCGCCAGATACCTATTACGCGATGTCGCATGACCGAGTCACCGGTCATACTGAACCAATCGACCGGATGAAGAAACATGGCATCTTGATCGATGGCGAAGGGGTCGTCGATGGAGGTCAGACCAAGATTCTCTTACAGATATTCTCCAAGACCGAAATTGGACCGATCTTTTTTGAATTCATTCAGCGCAAAGGAGACGATGGGTTTGGCGAGGGCAATTTCAAAGCATTGTTTGAATCAATTGAAGCCGAAGATATGATCAGGGGCGATTATTAAAATCTTGCAAAAATTGTCGCAAGCGTTCCCGATTGGATTTCCAGCTGTTAAAAAATTCTTACGCCAAAGCTGCTCTTAAACGGACGCTTCGCCCAGGTTCACCACACCCATGAAACTTCATCTACCTTCTGATCAACATGCTCCCGATGAAAATGCGATTTCTATCGTATCGTTTCGGGATTTTTATACCTTCGAAGAGCATGTCAAAACCTGCCGTGCCAAGCGTGGTTTGGAAATGATCCCTCAGTGGTATGACCAGCCTGTATTTTACTTTTCCAACGCCCAGTCACTGGTACACGACGGGGCCGACATCGTTGCCCCGTCTGGTTGTCAGGAACTGGATTACGAACTTGAAGTTGGAGTCGTGATCGGAAAGCCGGGGCGAAACATTTCGGTTGAAGACGCTTGGGACCACATTGCTGGCTTTACGATCATCAACGACTTCAGTGCACGCGACCTTCAACGGAACGAAATGGCTGTTGGTCTGGGTCCATCCAAGGGAAAGGACTTTGCGACCGCAGTTGGCCCCAATCTGGTAAGCGTCGAAGCATTGCAGCACCGAATTGATCCAGAGAACCGAATTGACCTTGCGATGACCGCGACGGTCAACGGAAAAGCCCTGAGTCAGGGAAATGCCAAAACGCAGTACTTCACATGGCCTCAAATCATTGCCCATGCCTCGCGCGACGTTACACTTGTCCAAGGCGAATTGCTGGGAAGCGGAACTGTCGGCACTGGCTGTATTCTGGAACTAGGCCCAGAGAATACTGATGGCTGGCTCAAGTCTGGCGATGTCGTCGAACTGACGATCGAAGAACTCGGCACGCTTAAAAATACAATCTCATCGGACCGGAGTCAGTAATGCCTTTCTATCGAAAACTGGGAGACGTCCCATCAAAACGCCACATCAAGCATAATCGCGATGAAAATAGTCACCTCGGCGAAGGTATTTACTACGAGCACGTTCTGACAACCGAAGGTTTCGATCGCAGTTACTCCATTGCCTATCACCTACGACCGCCAACCAGAGTCGTTGGAACAACATTGATAAAAACGATCGACCTGCAAGCGGCCGAAGATTTACCGCTACGAGTACACCATTTCATGACGGCCAAGATGCCGCGCAGTGGCGATTTTGTCGGAGGCCGTGTGCCGCTGATGTTTAACGACGATCTTGTTGCCTATCGTTGCCGCCCAGCTGAACAACAAACCAACTTATTTCGGAACTCGGGAGCGGACGAAATCATTTTCGTTCAACAAGGAAGCGGCGTTGTCGAAACGACTTATGGAACGCTTCCTTACAAACGCGGTGACTACATCGTGATTCCTCGCACCACAACGTTTCAAGTTATTGCCGACGACATCGAAAAAGAAGACTATCTGATTCTCGAAAGTAACAGTCCGTGTCGCGTACCAAAGCAATACCTCAATGAAGACGCCCAGTTGATGTTGGGGGCTCCGTACTACGAACGTGACTTGCACGCGCCGACAGAGTTGAATCCAATCGACATCAACCAAACGACAACCATCATCGTCAAAGAGCGGCACCGCTTGACAAAAGTCGAAATGGCAAACCACCCGCTGGACGTTGTCGGCTGGGACGGCTACCTGTATCCGTTTACGTTCAACGCATGGGATTTTGAGCCGCTTACCGGAACGGTGCACTTACCACCTCCATTCCAACAAACGTTTGAGTGCGACGGCTTTGTGATCTGCACGTTTGCTCCACGTCATCTGGATCATCACCCCCAAGCTGTGAAAGTGCCCTACGCTCACTCCAACACGCAGGCCGACGAAGTGCTGTTCTATGTTGAGGGCCAGTTTGGTTCGCGCAAAGGCGTCGAAGCCTGTTCGATTTCATTCCATCCCGGCGGTATTCCACATGGGCCCCACCCGGGCACGATTGTTGCCAGTGACCAGCATGATCGTACCGAAGAAATGGCGGTCATGTTCGACACTGATCGGCCACTCATCATTACCCAAGAAGCCATGGCGATGGACGATCCTGAATATCCGCTGAGCTGGATTGACGAGTGATGCTTCGCTGCGACCAATTTTTTTAAACCTCAACCCCAACCCTGACACTCACTATGCATTTTGACCCATCCAATATGGGCATCCGTGACGTTTACACGTTGATGGTGCAATTGATCACCCCGAGACCAATCGCTTGGGTTTCGAGCGTTTCCAAAGCTGGCGTCAACAATCTCGCGCCGTATAGTTTTTTCAACGGCGTTGGTGCCAATCCACCGTCGATGCTGTTCTGCCCTGTCAATCGGCGCGATGGAAGCCGCAAAGACTCGCTGTTAAACGTGCTCGACACGAAAGAATTCGTGGTGAACGTAGTCTCTGCTGCGGACGCAGAAACGATGAACAATTCGTCTGCGGATTTTGCTGCGGAGGTTAGCGAATTTGAAGCCTTGGGAATCCAAACACTCAGTTCGAAAAAGATCGCTCCATTGCGAGTCGCTTCGTCACTTGCTCAATTTGAGTGCCGTTTATTGAAGCACATTGAACTGTCTGATGGGCCCGCAGGATCTAATGTAGTCATCGGCGAGATCGTGATGATGCATGTTGCGGATTCGATCATCGACGATGGCATCATCGATCCGGCAAAGCTGGACAACGTGGGGCGGCTGGGCGGCAAAGCCTACACCAAAACGACTAACCGATTTGAACTCGATCGTCCACCGGCGCCGCAATGACTGACCTCGCTTTTATCAAAAAATGGCAAGACGCATCGCGGTGGAGCGAGCTTCGATCCTTATCGGTCGACCAGAGAATCGCGTTGCATACAAAAATGTTTGCCGACTGGGACTCGGACTCACGCGGGCCGGCACCGATTTACTTTCCTACCGAAAGCGAAATTGCCAGCTCGAATCTTCAGGCTTTAATGAAGCGGACGGGGCACACGGATTTTGAGTCGCTGCGAAACTGGTGGCAATCGTCACCGCAGGAATTTTGGTCTGAAGTTTGCCATGAGGTGTTTGATCTTTTTGACCAACGCCCCCAGTGCGTTCTCGAGTATGACGACCCTCGTAAGCCGAACTGGTTTCCCAAAGCCAAACTGAACATCGCAGACTGCTGCTTGCAATCTTTGACTCAGGCCAATCCGGCGATCAAGTATGCAGGGGCTGACGGACTGATTCACGAACTTTCCGATTTGGAATTACGGGACCAGGTCCAGCTCCTGGCAGCCCGTATCCGAAAAGTCGGCTTTGAGCCTGGTGACCGACTGGCAATCGTGATGCCAATGAACGCGATGTCGGTCGTGATCTACTTGGGCATCCTGTACGCAGGCTGCGCTGCGGTTTCCATCGCAGACTCCTTTGCCGCAGGAGAGATTGCCAAGCGACTTAGAATTAGCCAAGCCAAAGGCGTGTTTTACTGCGATAGCTACCAACGAGCCGGCAAAACTATTTCGCTTGGTAAGAACGTCAATGCCGCTCAGAAGCTTTGCGCCGATCAGGGCCAGGAAGTTCAGCTCTTTTCCAGCGACCACTCATGGCCAAACGTTGCGCCGCTGACGAGTGCCTTTGTTGGCAGCGCTGACCATATCATCAACATCCTCTTCTCCTCAGGAACAACAGGCGATCCCAAAGCGATCCCCTGGGACCAGACGACACCGATCAAATGTGCGCTCGACGGAAAGTACCATCAAGACATTCGCTCCGGTGAGGTTGTCGTTTGGCCTACCAACTTGGGCTGGATGATGGGGCCGTGGCTGATTTTCGCGACCATGATCAATGGCGGCACGATTGGGCTGTATGAAGACGCGCCGACGAACGCTGCCTTCGGCAAGTTTGTACAGGATGCAGAGACAACCATGCTCGGAGTCGTTCCAGCGCTGGTCCGTCATTGGAAGCAAACGAGCTGCATGGAGTCGTTGGACTGGTCTTCGATTCGGTGCTTTAGCTCTACCGGAGAAGCTTCCAATGAAGAAGACATGATCTACTTGTCGGCCTTGGCCGGGTTTCGACCAGTCATTGAATACTGCGGTGGCACGGAGATCGGTGGTGGTTACATCAGCAGCACAATCATCGAGCCCAATGTTCCTGCCGCGTTTTCGACGACCGCGATTGGGAGCCGATTTGTGATTCTTGACGACGACGGACAACCCACCGATGAAGGAGAACTCTATCTGGTGCCGCCTACGATTGGGCTCTCACAAAAGTTGCTTAACCGAGACCACTTCGAGACCTACTACGCTGAGGTTCCCAAAAACGATCTGCCACTGCGTCGACATGGCGACAGAATGCAAAAACTGGCTGGTGGATACTTTCGCGCTTGCGGCCGAGTGGACGATACAATGAATCCGGGCGGTATCAAAGTTGGTTCTGCTGAAATCGAGACCATTATCAACCGCGTGGAGGGAGTCGACGAATCAGCGGTCATCGCAGTTCCCGAAAATGGCAACGGTCCAGATCAATTGGTGGCTTTCGTTGTCTCGAACGGAGAAGCCAACGAGGACCAGCTACTTAAAGTGATCAACTCGGACATCCGCAAACAACTTAACCCGCTGATCAAAATCTCTTCAATTCGAACGATGGACCAACTTCCTCGCACGGCATCGAACAAGATCAAGCGGCGTGACTTGCGGGCACTGGAATCCGGTAGATGATGAACTGTCAACATTTTGACGAAAAAATCTACCGGAGCTAAGTCGAATTCTCTTTGAGCCAGTCCGCTTGCCCCCGAGCTAACGCACTGCGAAGCATGTGAGACACCCAAACCTGCGAACCGGAAACCAAACGCTTCAGCTTATATTTCTGGCGTTCCGATTTGGCTTCCTTGATTAGCAACTCACGATCCTCGTGCCATGGGTTGCCCTTGGCGACTAGCGCCCGGCCCTGGCCGACAAAATAATCAAAGACATACTTCTCGCTGACTCGAGTTGCCGGGATGAAGTGATTGACACTGGTATCGGGCACCCATTGCCCGCGCAATCCGGCAGCCAACAAGCGGCGAAACAAATCCAATTCGTCTTCCCCCAGCACCTCCTGGCCGCGTCGCCCCAGCGATTCATCAAAGCGATGTTGCTTCTGCACTTCAGTTCGAACTGCAAAATTGGCTCCGTAGGGCAACCGAGTGGCATCGAGCTCCAAGTCTCCTGAGAATTCTCGAATGGCAAAGCAACCTTTGACCGCATCCCAATTTTCCTGAATCCATTTTGGCACTTCGGTTTCAAACTTGGGAACAATCTCACCACCCCAAAAGGCAACCTCCGGATTTTGATTGGCGGCCTCGACGTATTTGGTAACCCAGTCGGTGGGAACTTCCACGTCATCGTCAGTCCAAATTATTAGCTCCGACTCAGCCGCGTCGATCGCGCGGTTCCGGCTAAAGGTGTGGCCCTGGCGCGTTTCAGTCAGATCAACGACAAAATTGGAACTAGCAAATTCTGATTCTTGAAAAGCCTGAATCACTTCAGGCGTGGCGTCGGTAGAGTTGTTGTCGACGATAATAACGCGGAGGCGAACTGAGGGATCAATTGACAGGTTCGAGAAACTGGCCAACGTGTTGGTCAAAAGATCAGAGCGATTCCAGGTACAAACCGCGATGTCGACTGTTCGAACTTCGTTGGCTGACATACTAACCCCTATCGCGGGACAGGCAACTTGCCTGCGTTGAATATATTGACAGGCAAAGTGCCCCGTTCCCCGGTTTGTTTGGCAACTGGAAAAAGCGAACTATCCAACTGGCGCTTTGGCCAGCGACGTTATCTTGTCAGCAAATTCGCGAATTGGATCTTGGGGATAGCGTGCGCGGATTTGTTTGCCCGCCAAGCGTCCCATCTGCTCCCACTGGTCCCGTTTTTGCCAAGCTCGCTCCATTGCATCATCGAGTAAATCAATCGTTGCTCCACTGGCAATGAAACCCGACTCATTGTCGTCGATCAATTCCCGGTTGCGTCCAATGGCGGTCGTGATTGCGATCCGATTGCACAACATCGCCTCGATCACAACCAGCGGTGCTCCTTCATAACGCGATGGTAACAGCAATGCGTGATTGTCTTCCCAGATTGACTCGACTTTGTCTTTGAAACCAGCGAATTCCAGTTGATCTTCCAGCCCGTGCATCTTGATCAGCTCGGCCAACTGGAGTTTGTTACCTTGATCATGGCCGTAAAACCTGACCTTCAGGTTGCGCTTTCGCCACTTATCCTGCTTCATTACATCGACAATGATGTCGTGGCCTTTGGATTGAAAGTGCACTCGACCAACCAACGCGATACAAAACTCTTTTTCAGTCGAGGGCCAAGCCGGAGAAGCATCGAAATCGACATTGAATGGGTTGGCGATGATCTCCGCATTCTCAAATTTCATCGCGATATTGTTTTCAAGCTTCAGCTGATTCTCTTCGGAGACAAAGAAAACTCGCTCGGCTTCCCGGTACCACTGCCGGTATTCATCGAGTCGATCACTGTGAATAAAAAAAGAGTTACTTGCGCACTGAATATTGATACCGTAGGGAATGCCCAATTTCCGGCATTGATCGGCGATAAATATTTGATCAGGATGATAGCCAAGGGTCACCAGGACCGCATCTGGCCGCTCAGACTCAAGCCAGTTTTTGCTAGAGCCGTTGGATGAAAAGATTCGTTTGAAAAATGGCTTAGCCGGTGGGTCGCGATAAAAAATCGTTGCGCCGTGCTGTTCCAGATGCTCCAGCGGTTCGGCTTTGTAAGACCACCATTTGTAATTTGCGGTGATCTCGTGCCCGTCCAGTTGCAACAACCTTGCGGTCCTCGCCCACAGGACTTCGCTGCCACCCCAGGGCATTCCGCTCATGCAGGAATAGAATCCAAATTTCACCGAGGTCGTCCTTTACATCTGCAAGCGAGCCAGCGACCATCAGCCGCTGATTGTGTGGACCGACTGGCTGGCGGCCAAAATTGAAAAACCAAATCTTGTCCAGGAATTGTCCCGATTCTAAGTTACCCCAGCATGCGCCTTGTTCTTGCCCGAGCGAGAATGATTCGATTTTAACTCAACACCATGATGAGCCACGGAATTATCTGGCGGTATCGCCAATCCTCCATCAGCGGGAAACTCATATCCTTCAAGCTGATAGTTCCGGGCCGCAAAATCATAGACCTTTTTTAATAGCGGATAGTCAGCATAAAACTGCTCTCGCAGATGCTCAGGAATTTTCTCGTCGTAAATTGAGGCATTGACCCGAGGCAGCGTCGACTCGGGCATGCCCAGAATCCGGCCAAGGTTGTGGATCGAGGTTTCCATGTCTTCAAAAACGCCCATGTAGACGAATCTCGAACTCAGTTTCTGTTGGTAATTCTCCAAGGTGACGTCCTGAGGCAGGTGATCAAAAATCCAGTAAGGATAAGATTTAACGTAACTCTCCACATCGGGAAACTGATCGTTGATGTTTACCGACTTGCCGCGAAACCAGAACTTCCCGGCTTGGCTTTTTCCTTTGGCAAAAAAGTACATCGAAACGGCCAAGTCAAACGGATCACGCAAGATCGTGAAATACTGGTCCAACTCAGGATAAAAGTAAGGCAGCCCGTACCCGCGACCATGATTGAAGTGCCCGTGGATGCAGCTCACATCAGGCAGCCATCTCCCTTTGGTGTCCTGAGTCTCGACTCGTGGTAGGACGATATCGCGATACTCGTCCTGGTTGAGTTTGTGATACCGATTGCCAAACCAGCTTCGCAACAGTCGAACAACACTGCTCCCAGCACACTTGGGAATGTGGGTGTAGATGAGTGGTTTGGAGGGGTCGTACTGCTTCATGATTCGCGCCTTTCAGTTTCCTATTTGAACCAAACCGAGAATCGGAGAAAAGGGCATTTAAAATTGCCCCGATTTACCCGAGTGAAACACTTAAAACCGACCCACAGTCGCCTTTGGCTTCGGCTGCGATTTTTCAAACTCTTGGAACGGCCAAAACTAAAACAGGATCGTTGATCAACGCTCGGGCCAATAATAAGCGCAAATGGTAACCCGAAGCGTCAGCGAGGAGCATCGCTGACCCCCATTTTCCTCGCTTACGCGTCGGCTTGCCAATAAACCTGAACATCGCTCAATTCAGTCAACTAAACGCCAAAGTGCTTTCGAATCGCGGCCATTCGCTCACGCAACTCAAGAATTCTCGCTCGAGCACGATCGAGTCGTTCGTTTAGCGCAACGATGTGGTGGTTCTTTTTCACAAGCTCAGCAGGGAGTTGGTCAAGCCGTTTGATCGCGGCGGCCAACTCAATTTTTAATTGATCGACCTCGCGGTTGGCGAAGGCTTTATTGTTGCTGTAAAGCGACTGAAGCTCAAAACTTTCAGGCACCAGTGAAAAACCAGCCTGTGGATCAGGCAGCATTCGGGCGGGAAGCTGGATTGGACTCTCGGTGTTTCGCGCTTCAATTCCGGCAGCAGTCATTTCGTTGATTAGCCGCAGCATCCTTGGTTTGGCCGGCGTCCGGCATTCCAATTGATCGTGAAGCACAAACTCCTGAAACATCATCTTGGGTTTGGGTGGATCGGCAAGTTCGCTGATGACAAATTCAAATTGCTCAGCGGTCTTGATCATCCAAGGTGTCGAGAAGTAAGCAGGAGAGCAATGGAAGTCCAACACCGCTGTGGGCCGCTGTCGTAACATACTCTCAAGTATCATTGTCGAAGCGGTCGTGATTACCGCATCGACGGACTCAATCACTTCCCCGATAGGCGGAGGCGCGGCGGCATCTGCTTCGTCGTCTTGAATTGTCGCCTCCAGCCCAATTTCAGCTTCCAATCCATCGCTCAATCGCCAAACGACTTCGATTGGCCTGCGCCCCTTGTCAGCTGGAACCAGAGGATTGTTTGAAAACCAGTCTTTCAACTGCCTCAACGATTGGACAACTGTTTCTCGCTGGCCCGAGTCAAACGCGGGCGTGTTGGCGGTTGCCACCAGTACCCGGAACGAGCCAGAGGTACCGGAGGAAGCTACAGCAGTAGGTTGAATTGAATCCAGACGCGGCAGCCCAACGACTTCGCATCGTCCCGGATTACCCCACGACTCCAGGACGCGAGCTTGTCCTCGGCCGATACATGCCAACTTGTGTCCCAGCACTGGTTGAAACATGGATCCCTCAGCCAAGTTCGGATGCTCCCAGGCGTTTCGATACTCAAGAATTCCATCGGACAGAATCAAAACAGGAACTCGGTCCTGCACTAAAACTTTCCGCAGCGCCGCTAGTTCCTCCCAGCGATAGTGCATGTGGGTAATGATGATCCCGGCATCATCTGGAACGGTCCAATCAGGAAGAAATTCATCAACCACAACGGTCGGAATCGGAGAGTCGGCCGACCAGCTGGTGTAAACACCGCTGTTGTGGGCAAACCGACAAAGAAGATACGCTTTCAAATCCGACATCGTTTTCTGGTTGAGAGTTTTGTTGAGTGTATGAGATCTGAGTTTGTTTTTAGTCACCCTCCCTCTGGGGGCCCTTCGTCGTATTTAGTGGGTAAGTGTTGTTTCGCGATCCGATCGCTCGAAA
>CAYSQZ010000041.1:0-28885 GCA_964433035.1 uncultured Pirellulaceae bacterium
CGAATCGTTTGTTGAGCTTTTGAAAATACTCTTTTTCACCGATGTGGACGGCGCCTATCAAGTCGACTGTGATTCGATCCCCCTTTTCGGTCACCAACTCGTAACGCGTAATGGAAGTCTCTAACGCGACATCGCGTCCTCGATGGTCTTTGCGAATCCGCATGAAGTCGGCTGAGCCCTTTTTTTTCTTGGGCCGAGTTTTTGCTTTTTCGTCGTCTTGTTGGGCGGTTGCTGCTTCAGATTCCTGTGTAGTTTCAGTTTCTGGAGCCGTGGCAACTTGAGCCTGTGTCACCGCGGGGGCAAGAAAAGCCACCACTGTAAGGGTAAAAAAGAGAGCGAGTTGGAAAAGCTGATTCAAGAGCATCTCTGTGTTTCCATTTGCGGTTTGGGCCAACAAAACAACCGGACCAGTTCAAGCACAGGATCAAAGCGGATTTCCGTACACAATTTCTGGCAGGCTAAAGTATATACCTTGAGTATATGCTTTGGGAAAATAATTTCAAACGAACACTCGTTCAACTAAGTTCAAGAGCAGCTACTCCTGATTGATGCTTATGGGTTGATGGATTTGTGATTGAATTCAAAACAGTTCCCGTTTGAGAAACGAAGCTTCACTGCCTGAAGAGACGAACACTGAGGCTGGACGTCTGGCGAGTGGTTTCACGAACGCCTTGCCGAATAACTTCTCAACATCGCAAGAGAAATTTGCTTGCCCAACATCCCAAGCCTTCCAGGCAGGACGTTGGACTTGGAACTCTGACGTTTTTCCTTTGACCTTCCTATATACGTTGGGATGACTAAGGATGAATCCAATTTTTGTTTCGGGACCTGCGTTTTTGATTCGATTGCGTCCGCGGATTCGAAGCTTGTTCCAGTGGTCGCCAACTTTCCACTCATAAACCGCTTCAGGGATCGCGGATTTGGAGTCAAAGCCGGAGCTCTGCTTCTTCATTCTCATCTTTTGATAGTCGCCTTCAAGTTTCGAACCAAGCATCCACGCCATCGTTGGACTGGAAACATAGTTTCGAATAGAGCAAGTCCCCCGCCTGTGAAGTGGATCGTTGGAACGGCGGACATAAAATCGAAGACTAAGGTGGGGAGATTTGGGGGTAAAAGAGATTCCCAGCAACCCGGGCTTGCTGACGACCATGCAGACTAAACTGACGTAGGTTTCATCGCCAAAAAAATCGAGCTCGACGCCTTTGGGAACGTACTTCTTGAGAATATCGGGCGGGACGAGGAAGTTTGCTGCCACGATCTCACTCATCACCAACTTCAAAAGCGGTTTTTGAGTGTTTAGATTCGGTTTAGGGCGCAAAGGTGCGAGAGGTTGTTTGGAAGTAGTGGCCATCACCGTAACCCTTCATGAAATTGTTAGTGGAATAAGCTCAGTCCATTCTTTAAATGATCCATATCGGGCAGATTTCAGGTTGTCGTTCTCGCGATGTTATTTCGGCTCTTTGTAAGTGTTCCTCAGTGTTGATATTGGTCAGTAAATTTGTTCTTGGGTTATCGTTTGTCGTTTTTTTATTAAATGAATCTAGTGGGACGCTTCTACTGGGGCGCTTTGGCGTCCACTATTGTTTTTCAGATTTGAGCTCTTCCCATCTTGAAAATGCTTTATCCCGCTCCTGCTGCGTACAGAATCCGGCTTGGTTAATCACCAGTTTGTTCTCCCACCAAGCCTGCGGGCAAAACCCAAATTCTACGGGTGAATTTCCGTTCAAAATGATCAACGCCGCTAGCGCCAGGTCGCGTATCTGGACATCCAGCAGCGGTTGTGATTGAGGCTGGGGTGAGGCGGTCTCCAGGGTTTTGTCGAGCTTGGGGATGGGGCGAGCCAGCAGATAATTTCCGACAACCGTTTTGTCGTCAAGCAAGGGAACTAGTTTCGGTATTGAATTCGCATCTCCCGTTTGGCTCAGTGTTTTTATTGCTTGTGAGCGAACATTGGCGGGAAGCTTTTGCTCAATCGCAAACTGTAACAAAAGCTCGGTTTTGTCTCGCAGTTGGTAAGCGTCGATCACCTTGATCGCAGTTGCAGCGTACTTCGCGGAGTCATCAGATTGATACGGAAGTGATTGGAGCCAAGTTGAAATGAGAGCTCTAAATTCAGCTTTGGCGAAATGGCTTTTCAGCGTTGTGACCATATGCGGCTGAACAAGTACGCTTTGAATTTTCCTGGTGTCTGAAATTGGGACCAGAGGTGTGGAGGCCTCTTTGTCGGGGTCCCACTTTGTTTTTAACGAAGCCGCAAAGAGAACTGCTCCAAGATTTCCGGTCACTGACCCGGCATTTCCTGTTTTGCTCAAACGGATCTTGCGAGAAATCGTTTTGTGAAGCACGTTTTCGGTTTCCAATTTTCCCAGCTTGGGAGCTTCGAGAAGGCTTGTAACTGATTTGTGGAGTTTGACAAACAAGCGACGGGCGGTTCCCTGATCCCCAACCACGTTTCGAAATTCGTCCCACCCTGCCAAATCAATCTCGTTACGCTGGCCATCGAGGAATTGGGCAAGGTTCCGTTTACGGACTTCTCGCTGAATCAAGATCAATAGACGGTTGGCACGTAGACGGATTTCGTTGTCCAGAGCGATCGTTGAGTCCTCGAAGTTGAGGACCGCCTGAAGTGGAGCAATTGCCGGTGGACCGATCTTGAGCAATTCGGCTTGGGATTGAGTTCGAACAAGATGATCCGCATCGCCCAGTTGCGCGATTAAGTCTGCAATTTCCGCAGGACTTTCAGACGTCTGAACCGATGCTTTGGCCTGCTCTGGTTGGGTTTTGGCGGGGGTTGCTGGTTGAGCGTGGCACGTTGGTACCAGAGTCACAAGGTAGAACAATGCGACGTAAATACAGATCTCTACGAACCGACGACACCGATGGAATCGGTCTTTTCTCAGCTGGTCAGAAATGTTCGGAAGGCTCAAAGGAGATCCTCTCTTCACCTACGTGTTTTCAGCTTCTTTGAACAATTTTAGCAGTTTTGGGCGGTCTCAGCAGCACTATTTCAGCTCAATAGTCGTTTTTGTTGAGTTTGATTGTCGATAAGAGTGTGCCAAGATCGCAACTGTGGGTTTGGCGAGCCAGCGTATGTTGGCCGCGACTTAGCGACTCAATCTGAATCGGCTATCTGGGTTTTTGGCGCACCTAATCGTCGCATGGAGGTTCTTTACCTGAAGTCTTAGAATCGACGGCGACAGGCTTGGGTTGGATGTTTTTTTGGAGCCTCGGAGATGGATTGCGGCGCTGGCAACGACGGGTGCACCTACCGACGCACGGTTCTATTTTTTTACGAAAGATGCTGTGGTTACTGTTCTATTCGATATCGACGGAACTCTGATTCGTACCGGTGGGGCTGGGATGACTGCGATTACCCAGACGATGAATGAGATGTTTCAGCTTGAGAGTGTCGGTAAAGTTCCCGTCCACGGGCGAACTGATCAGGGGATTCTGACTGATCTATTTGCTGCCCACGAGCTTTCATTTGACGAGCATCGAGATGCGTTCAGTCGTCGCTACTGGGAATTGTTGCCTTCGGCACTAGCGTCTGGTCCCGGTAAATTGCTGCCAGGGGTGATGGACTTGTTGGTTCGGTTAGCAGCAGAACCCGAAGTTGAGTTGGGCATTCTGACTGGAAATGCCCAGCGCGCCGCTGAGATAAAATTGGAGTACTTTGGACTTGAAAAGTTCTTCAGCTTTGGTGGCTATGGCGATTGCCATGCCAGTCGAAATGATGTCGCAACGCTTGCTCAACAAGCCGCTCAGAACACGATTGGCGATGCCTTCGATCCGAGTCGATTGTGGGTTGTCGGAGACACTGTGAATGATGTTGTTTGTGCCCGCTGGATCAGTGCCAAAGTGGTCGCAGTTGAAACCGGCGGAAGCGATCGGGCTACAAGCTTCCCGTCCAGACTTACAGCTTGCTACGCTTAGCCAAGCCGGAGATTTCCTTAATGCAATCTTCTCGTAAGACGCGTTTAACGGCTTTTGTTGAGCCTAAGCGAAGTTTTTTTCAAGTAAAATTCTCGCTCAAGTTCTTGATTATCGGATCTGCGAATTTTGCTCTTTGTGCAACGAATTGATATCGGGAAAGAACTCGAAATAACTACCGGCGAGTTCGCCCCTCCTGAAAATACACTAGGGCAAGAATAGGCACCTAGAGGTGGTTTCCTGAAGTGAGCTGCTACACAGCTGGGGCAGCCTTTTGGTATGGCTTTGTTGAGACATAGTCTTAGCGAGCTGGAAACGATCGGTTTAACCGCTACATCTGGATTTTAAATCCTTGAAAGTAGGGCATCCCATCTCTAAACTGGCCTTTTCAATTTGACAATCCAAAAATCCCAATTGTTGTGTATCAGAGCGGGAAATTTTTTGCCATTGAGTCGTAACGATTTTCGATTGCGAAAGGGGTGATTTGAGAGCCTTATTTCTCGTTGAAAAATTGTCTATTGAAATTGCAACTATTGTGCCTGAGTAGAGCAAGTTGCAGCTTTAAGTACTGAGCCGGAAAGAAGATGAATAGTACGCCACTTACAATTGGGCAGATTCTCTCGGCGCTGAAACGTCACAAGTTCAAATCGTTTTTGGCTTGGTTGATTGTGTTTTCAGCGGTGATTGTGATGTTCCTTCTTTGGCCCCGAAAATTTGGGTCAGAGGGTCGACTTTATATTCAGTTGGGTAGAAACAACACCACGCTTACGCCGACCTCGGGTACCGGGTCGGTTTCGATTCAAGATACTCGCGAGACAGAAATCCGATCGGTATTGGAGATCATTAAAAGTCGCGCGGTGCTCGAGGCAGCAGTCAAAGACTTGGGAGCCGAACGGATCCTGAGTACCAAGTGGTCCGATTGGATGCCCAAGCTCTCTGCCCCTAACCTGCTTTCCAAGAGCAGTTCGGGCGGGATGTCGGTCGAGGAGTACAAAGAACTTCGCGATATTGAGCTGGCTGCGAAGTGCCTTGAAGAAAACATGACGGTGGACTCAGAGAAAAAGACGTCCGTCATTTCGGTTTACGTGAAAGCGAACTCTGCCAAGTTGGCTCAGCAAATCGTTAGTAAGATTTTTGAACACACTCGACGGATTCATTTGAAAGTTCATGCCGTTGAAGGCTCAGCCGTCTTTTTTGACGACCAATTTCAAGAGCAAGAACAGGATCTGGTCGAAGCGGTCAACAAGCTGGCTGAGTTTCGAATCGACCGCGGTGTGTTGTCGATCGGCGCTGAGATTGATACCTGGCAGGGGATTCTTGCCATGCTTGAAAATGACATTCTTCAGGCCGAGGTTAATCTACAAGTCTCCGAAAAACGCGTTGATGAATTGGCCGAAATGATGGCTGATACCTCGGCGATGCTTGACATGCCCAGATCTGGCGTAGAGCGACTTTCCTACGAAGATTCCAAAACAGAGGTTTTCCGACTTGAATCTGAAGTTGAGAGGCTTGGCGCGGTCTATTCCAGGGAACATCCCGAGTATCGACAGGCGGTGGCACGACTGGCTGGCCTCAAGGGTTCTGTCAAAAGAATGAAAACTGACCGGACCGAGTCGAATAAAGTCTCCAATCCGGTTTTCGAAGACATGCAAGTCGATTTTATGCGAGCCAAAACTCAGGCCGCCACGGTTCGAGTTCAGTTAGCGAGTTTGCAAGAGAAGCGTAAGTCCGCATTGGAGAAAGCTCAGCGACTCAACCGTGATCAAATTGAGTCGGATCAATTGTTGCGTGACGTGGAAATCTGTCGACAGTATCTGGCTATCTACACTCAAAAGCGCGGCGAAGCCAAAGGGCTCTCGCTGTTGGACGACCGAAACATTTCTGACGTTGTGGTTGCTCAAGAGCCAAACTTTATGGTCAAGCACGTTAGTCCCAAAGGAAGTTTGATTGTTCCGTTTGGTTTCCTGGCTGGCCTGTTGGCGGCCTTGGTGACTTCACTGTTCTTTGATCGTAACCATCTCAACCCTGACCTGAACGAAAGCGAAGTCGAGAAAGTGCTGAATCTTCCTGTTCTGGTCACCCTCCCACGAGTCTACTCCAGCCGAAACATGGTGAACTGATGATTGAAAATAACCTGGAACGGGATCAGCGTGAATTACAGCGAGCTCGGCGGCGTGGCGTCGCTCCAAGTTCGAGTCTTCGTCGTCACTTTTTTGCGTTGGCGCGACAAGTCGATCAATGGGCCAAGCTGCGAAAACGCCCCGGAATTTATAGTGGTTCAACCGGACCTGAGTACTCCATTGGTGTGACTTCATTGGCCCGAGGTGCTGGCCGCAGCACGGTTAGCTTCAACCTGGCCTCCGCGCTGGGGTCGCTTAAGCGAAGTCGTGGGTTGTTGGTCGAAGCCGATTTTGGAAAGCATTTTGTTACCCGGCGTCTGGGGTTCTCCCGCGCTCCGGGCCTGAGTGAATTGCTTTTGGGGGTCGCGGATATCGAGGAATCGGTGTTCCAAACTCCACTGTCGGAACTGTCCCTAATGGGCTGCGGAAGAAAGTCGGAACAAGAGTCACTTGAGTTACCCTTTGATTTACTTCCACGTTTGATCGATGAGCAGCTCGGTGAATTTGGGTTCCTTGTTTTTGACTTGCCTCTGGCTAATCATCTCACGGCTTGCCATTCAATTTTGCCTCACCTGGATGGGATAATCCTGTCGGTTGAGTCTTCACATATTGACCATAACGAGATTGACCGGTTCCGTAAGCAAGTTGAGGCTCACGGAGTTGAGATAATTGGCGTAGTTCTCAACAAAGCGTAAACGTTTCAAATAACATATTACCAACTGAAGTTTCATAATCTGAACTCCATTTGCACCACGACTAGCTCCCCGATATTGGATAACTTGGATGATAATTCGCTCCCGTCGTAAGAATAGTTCCTTAATTCAGAGGGTTTTTGGCCGCTCTGGCAAAGGTAAATTTTCCCCGCAAGTCCTCAATGAAGGGCAGTTTCGACATGAACTAGCGAAGGAAATTTTTCGCTCGGACCGTCGAGTTACTCGCCGCCGATTCGGCTTGATTCGCTTGATGTTCAAAGATCTTGAGGATTCCAGTGAGCCTAATGAGCTTGATCCGGCGTTGCTCAATGAACTCCGCAAGCGATTGCGAATCTCTGATTCGATTGGTTGGTACGAATCTAACCTGGGGTTTTTGTTGCCCGAAACAGAGAAGGAAGGAACGCTTGCTTGCGCCAATGGCTTGACCGAGATCGCATTGGAGCTTGGGTATAAAGTCGATACCGAAGTTTCGATTTATCCGGATGACGATGAACTAATCTCGCTTGCCGAAGAAGTCAGGTCCGAAGATTCGGATTCGGATTGGGAATCCCCGGGCAAACATTCGCATGCTGACTGGTCCAAGGCTTCCAATCTTAAAAAGGTTGAAGCCAACGGCGAGTGCAGCAAAGGCCAGGATTTGTCTGCCGCCTGCCGGGTGAAGATGACGAAGCACGATTTTGTCAAGACTTGCGAGACTCCCGTTTGGAAGCGGACGATTGATATCATCGGCGCTGGAACCGGTTTGCTACTGTTGTCACCGCTATTTCTGGTGGCCGCGATTGGGATCAAAGCGACTTCAAAAGGGCCGATTTTTTTTCGCCAGATGAGAGAAGGCAAGAACGGCAAGCATTTTGGAATCCTCAAATTTCGAACCATGGTGACCGACGCCGAAGCCAAGCAGGCCGAGCTTAGATCGCTTAGCGAGCAAGACGGACCGGCCTTCAAGCTCAAGAATGATCCTCGGATTACCAAGATTGGCAAGTACCTTCGCAAATCGTGTATCGATGAGTTGCCGCAACTGGTCAACGTGTTGACCGGAGATATGTCATTGGTAGGCCCGCGACCGTTGCCGATTCATGAATCACTGGAGTGTGTTGCCTGGCAACGGGCTCGTCTAACCGTTCTGCCAGGTTTGACTTGTACTTGGCAAGCCTACGCCGACCGCGACACCAAATTTGCGGACTGGATGCGAATGGATCTCGAATATATCGAGACACGCAGTTTAGGAAATGATTTGAAGCTCATTTTTGATACTGCGTTTGTCGCAATTTTACACAAAGGTTCCGCCTAGCCTCAATCAGGCGAAAGTTTTGTGGCTTTCCGTCGATCAAGCAAGCATCGACAAGTATCGACCGACCCTAACCAACAGCTTTGTTCAGAAAGTTAAACATCGAATCAATATGGCAGTCTCCGAAAAACAGATCCCAATTTCCCCACAGCCGCTGGCGGTTGACGGGCTTGGGTTTGTTGCGCCTAAAAATCGGGGGCTAGTTCAGAGGCTTTTGGCAGATTCAGAGTTTCGCAATGTCATTGCGACTTTTCTCACGACCCTGTCAGTTTTTGGGATCTATCTGGTTCAGGGTGTCGTCGTTGCCAGGATTCTTGGTGTTGTTGGTCGCGGCGAGTTTGGAACAGCAATGTTCTTCCCTCGCGATGTTTTTCTCTACGCCGGTTTGCTCGGTGGAATTGAGATCGTCAACAGTTACGCGGTTAAAGGCACGATGGACGAGCGGTCGCTGAAGTATTCAGCCGCCAAGGTAGGATTCATCAGCGGTGTCATCACCGCCGTGATTGCTGCGATTATTGCGGTCTCAGTTTTGATTGTCGTTGGTAAGACATATCTGATTCCGTTTTGTTTGTTGTGCTGCCTATTCGTTCCCTGGGAGCACATGCAGTTGACCATTTCGGCGGTCGATCGAGGTACCAAGAATTTCTTCTTTTATAACTTCAACAGGCTCTTGTTTGCGGCTTCGTTCCTGATGTTGGTGGTGGTCGTGTTTGGCTTGGGGATCAATTCCTGGACCAGTCTTTCTTCGCTGACAGTGGTTTGTATTCTTTTCGTCTTGGCTCGTGTTGTCGGTATCCTGCCGACGCTCCGCGGCATGGACGTGCTTGGCACGCTCAGAGGTAAGTTCAAGGGCAACGCTGAAAGTCAGGTAGACGACCAGCCAGTCAACTCGCAACTTACCCTTGGTGCGGATGAGGATGGCGATGCCGTGCCCGGGCCTTGGGAGCTATTGAAAAAAGGACGGTTCTACGCCCTTTCAATGTTGGCTTCAGAGTTGTTTGAAAAGCTCGATATGTTTTTGATCGTCGCGATCGCATCAATTGCCGAATCTGGATTCTATTTCGTTGCCGTTCCGGCAGCTCAAATGTTGACGGTCGCGCCAAATGCGTTGGCGGTATTTACATTCAATGCCGGTGCCGACAAGAAATCCAAAGTATCATTGAAAAAAGCGGTCACTGTCCTCTCAGCAACAGCATTGCTGCAGGCATTTTCCGCTTTGGTCTTTGCGCTCATCCTGCCGCTGCTGATTGTTACGCTTTATACCGCCAAGTTCACGCCAGCGATCATCTTTGCCATGTGGCTCTTGCCCGCTTGTGCCATCAAGGGCTATTTGCAGGCTGCCGACGGTTTCCTCAAAGGCCGCGACAAACCAATGATTGGCGTTTGGGCCAGATTTCTGAGCATCTTTGTGATGCTGGCTTTTGTTGGGCTGGTCTATGCCGAAGTATTTCAATTTGAGCAAAAGCTGATCTCGATACCGATGGCGGCTTGTCTTGGTCAGGCGATCAGCATGGTAATTATTACCATCGCCGTCATCAAAGATGTCATGGCCAATCGACCTGATGAGTTCGAAGGTGGCGGAAACGTGGAGGTGAGTCATGTCCACGTTTAGTTTTAACCCAAACAATCAAAACGATACTCATTTGCTCAGTTCGGCTGAGCGGCTGGAGTTGCTCCGGGCCGAGAAACTCAATCAAATGCCCGTGGGCTCGGGGATTCTGGAACTGCCGTTGGCAACGTTGGTTGGATTGTCGGCCATGTTCTGCGTCGCATTTTTTAATCTATCGGATCTGGGATTCGGAGATGTCGATAAGATCAGTATTGATTTTACCGTCCTGATGAAAGTCGGTTTTCTTGGCGTGGCCGGGGCATACGGATTGATCGGAAGCTTGACCGATGAAAAAGTTCGTCGCTTGATGTTTTCGTTTCCAGTTGTCTGGGTTTGGTTTCTGTTTGGGTTTTATTGCCTGGGAGTCATTAGCTCAGTCATGCCCAAAGAATCGTTGGTGTCGGCCATTTCGATTGCCTGTGTGCTGCTCTGCACCACCCGATTGCTGGTTCAGGTTGGAGTGAAAGTTGTCTTAACAACTTTGTTTCATTCAATGTCAGCCTTTGTTGTCTTGTCATGGTTTCTGTTTTTGTTCGTCCCTGAGATTGGCGTTTTCGAAGAAGCTATTACTGACGGGCAAAAGTTTCGGCGAATGGGCGGAATGGCTCACCCCAATACGCTCGGTCAGGTTTCAGGGCTTACCCTGATTTTTGCAGGCTTGCTTCACCGTAACTATGGAGACATGACTAAGTGGCGTTGGGTGATTTGTTTTCTGGCGATAGGCGCGTTGGTTGCGTCGGTATCGCGAACATCATTTTTGACGACTTTGATTGCCTTTTCATTCATCTACCGTGAGAAATTTCTAAGACGCCAGAATCTACCCTACATGCTTGGGTTTGGATTTTTGTCCGTGTTCGGACTACTCGGCTTGGCCGCGATGACCGATCTTGGAGCACTTGTCGAAAGCCAGCTTGAGTCGGTTTCCAAATCTGGTAGTACCGAAGAATTGACCACGGGAACAGGACGCGTTGAAATCTGGGCTTATGCGATCAAGTTGATCAGTAGGCAGCCGCTGTTTGGATACGGTGCGGCGACCTCCAAATGGTTTTTGAGCGATTACTCGCTTTACACTCACAATCTGGTACTCAACGTTGCGTTTTCAACTGGAGTCTTTGGCGGGTTGGCTTGCTTGGCGATGGTTATCGGACGCATTAAGAGTTTGTTCGAGCGCCCGCATCCGATCGCCGACGCACTGCTCGTGTTTATATTGGTCAATGGGATCGCTGAAAACGTGATTTTCTCGATTCTGTGTAGTCTGCCAACGATCGTCTGGATTGTCGCGCTTTCGATGCCGGTGATCGATGAGATTTCAAAAGACCCCCAGCGTTTGTCCATGGAGGGAAGCAAATGAGTGTCATTGAACCCCAAGTTATTCAGGACGTTGGTTGCATCGATGCGCATGTCGTGATCCTTAATAATTACATCCGCAAACATCACGTCGACAGCTATCGCGAGTTGGCCAAGCGAGTCAAGAAACTTACGGTTCTGTTGTCAACTCCAATGGAACCTGATCGTGATTGGGAAGCCCAGTGGTCTGATTTGGACGTTCGTGTTCAAAAGAATTTGATGTTCACCACCAATTGGAAGCATTCGACTGGCTTTAGCGAACCCAATTTTATCCACATTCCGGTTGATACGACTTCCCAGTTGAAGCGGCTCAAACCCGATATCGTATTTTCGTACGAGATGGGAATGCGAACTCTGCTTTCGAGTTGGTTTCGCCGATTTCATCCATCAGTACCGTTGGTAATGGTTGGCAACATGTCCGAGCTTATTGAGCGGGAGCGAGGTGTGTTTCGCCGAATGTTGCGGTGGATGATTCGCAGAGGCGTCGACTTTTTCACTTACAACGGCCCCAGCTGTAAACGCTACCTGGAGAGCTTGTCGATCTCCGAGGACAAGTTGTTTCATCTGCCTTATTGCATCGATACTGACTCGGTCTACGACGGGCCGCGTGCGGTTGACCGCGACAAAGCCGATCCGACTCGATTGCTTTATTGTGGTGCGTTGAGCCAGCGCAAAGGAATTCTTGAGTTTACTGAGTCGCTCAATCGCTGGTGTCAGCTTAACCCTCAACGGCAGGTCAAAATTGAAATCGCTGGAACGGGCAAGCTTGAGTCTGAGATTCTAAAGCTCCAGTCGTCCAACCTGGAAATTGAGATGCTTGGCAATTGTAATGCCATTGAACTCAGAAGCGCATACCAAAGGGCCAATATCTGTGCCTTTCCATCCTTTGCTGACGAGTGGGGGCTGGTTCCAATCGAAGCCATGGCCTCAGGGTTGCCGGTTCTCGGTAGCGCGTTTGCGCAATCGGTGGAAGCCGTCGTCCAGGATGGCATCAACGGTTGGATATTTGAACCCAACGACGATGACTCAATGTTCGATGGAATCGATCGGGCGTTGAGTTGCGATCAGAAACAGTTGGCTGAGATGGGCATTGGTGCTCGTAAGGCGGTTGCCAATATTTCAGCTGAGACAACTGCGGAGAAATTTAGCGAGATAGTGCAGTCCGTGCTATTTCCAAACAAAAAGGCGGATCGTTTGAACTCTTCTAATTTTCATTTGAATTCCCAGACTGGCCAGGCCGACCCAGGGTCACAGATGGGGCTCGATGAACCAGCCAAATCAGTTTCAGTTTCGATCGTTGTACCTTGTTTCAATGAGGTCGAATCGATTCCAAATCTTGCAGATCATTTGGTGCGGACGGCGCGCGAAATGGATTGGTACGATCTCGAATTCGTCTTTGTTGATGACGGTAGCTCCGATGATACCTTCGACGTTCTGTCGGATTATTTCAGTAGCTGGGATAACGCCAGGATCGTCGGTCACGAGCATAACAAAGGGTTGATGGCGGCGGTGATGACGGGCGCCAAAATGGCTCGAGGCGAGATCATCTGTTCGATCGATTCGGACTGCACTTATGATCCGACCACGCTTGTTGATTTGCTTCCTCATCTCGATGAAGGCGTCGGGATGGTGACCGGTTCGCCGTATCATCCAGAGGGTGCGATCCTTAATGTGCCTACATGGAGAGTCTGGATTTCGTATTCGGCATCCTGGCTTTACCGGAACATTCTGCAGAATCGTATTTATTGTTACACAAGTTCGTTTCGAGCCTATCGTAAAAGTGCAATCGCTGATATCGAGTTGCAAAATAGTGGATTCGTAGGGACCACTGAAATACTATGGAAGCTTGAGCAAAATGGTTGGCAAATCAAGGAAGTGCCTTCAGTGTTGTCAGTTAGGCAGTTTGGTCAGTCAAAGATTCGAATTGTTCAAGTGACAATTGATCACCTCAAAATGATGGCGAGAATTTTACTTTCAAAATTTCGCAGGCCTCCGGCTAAGCAGGAAAAAGTTGTCTGCAGCGCCGGTAAGTCCTAAACAAAACTACATCGAACGATCCACTTCCTTTCATTTCCATCCTTCATTTCTTTTTTGACAAAATTCGAGTACCAAACATGATACAAAAAAATGACATTCTTTCTCTTCCTTCGGATCAAAATTCTTCTGGCCGAACGCTCGGCGCTGAAGAAATGAAAATGCTTCAGGAAGTTGTCGAAAGCGGAACCCTCACCAGCACCAAAGGTAAGTTCGTAAAAGAGTTCGAAGCCAAGTTTGCTGAGTTGGTCGGTTCCAAGAGTGCCTATTGTGCTTCACATGGTACCGCCGCATTACACACGGCTTACGCGGCCGTTGATCCCGAGCCAGGTGATGAGTTCATCACGACTTCGATCACCGACATGGGCGCTTTGACACCGATCATTTACCAAAGTGCTGTTCCCGTGTTCGCCGATGTCGATCCCGATACGCTTAACGTGACTGCGGAAACGATTGAGAAAGTGATCAGCGAACGCACCAAAGCGATCATCGTGACTCACTTGTTTGGCAACCCATGTGAAATGGGCCCAATCATGGAACTGGCCAAGTCGAAGAATATTCCCGTTATTGAGGATTGTGCTCAAGCCTTCATGGCCAAGCAAAATGATCAGTGGATTGGAACGATCGGCGACATTGGTTGCTTCAGTATGCAGCAGGGAAAGCACATCACGACTGGTGAAGGCGGTATTGTCGTTACTGATAACGAGCACTATGCCCGCCGCATGTTCCTCTTTGTCAACAAAGCTTGGGGATATGGTGATTCCAAGCCGGATCACTACTTCCTGGCACCTAACTACCGCATGAACGAGCTTAGCGGAGCCGTTGCGTTGGCCCAGCTTTCGAAGCTTTCAAACACCGTTGAGTCTCGAATCGCTACTGCGAACGTGATCTCGGAGAAGCTCGCTGGAATTGCTGGAATCAAAACGCCTCGCGTGGCTGAGAATTCGGTTCACACGTATTGGAAGTACTGCCTCAATGTTGACGGTAAAGTCATCAAGGGCGGAGCGGTTGGATTGGCTGGTAAGCTTCGAGAAGAGTATGGAATCTTTTCGGCTCCACGTTACGTTCAAAAACCTGCTTTCCGTTGTGAAGTCTTCCGTGACCAACGTACCTTCGGAAACAGCAAGTTTCCATTCACGCACGCACGACCGGAAGCTTACGATTACGACGATGCCAACTATCAAGGCACGTTGAATGGCTTGGAAGATATTCTCGTGTTGCCATGGAACGAAAAATACACGGACGAGCACGTTGAATACATTGCTTCAGCAATTCGTAAGTCAGTTGAAGAACTGGCTGTTTAGTAAACCGTTATGAAGATTTGTTTCGCATTTCTTGAGGCTTGGATTGACGTTGGTCAATCTGAGCCGGTTTTAAGCTTGGGTTCGAAACCCTTGTATAAAACTTTGAATGCGTTTTGAGACACTACTACAAAGAGAGAAACAATGATTAAAAATCCCGAATCTGCCGTACGGTTTGGTCTGGTTGGTGCCGGTGGCATTGCTCAGGCATATTCTGCTGCAATTGCTGAAATGAAAAACGTTGAGTTGGTCGCCGTTGCCGATGTCAACCCAGAGGCTGCCAAAGCGATGGCTGACAAGCACGGAGCGAAAGCGTTCGACTCGTGTGAAGCGATGCTTGCAGACGGACAGGTAGAAGCGGTTGTTGTTTCGACTCCGCCACTTTTCCATCCCGAGCACTGCAATGCGTTCCTTGAAAAAGGCATTCACGTGTTGTGCGAAAAACCGCTTGCGATTGATTCTGCTAGTGCAGTTTCAATGGCCGATGCCGCCAAGGCAGGAAAAGCGATTTTCACGATGGCTTCAAAGTTTCGTTTCGTTGACGACATTCAGCAAGCCAGAAAGTTCGTCGAAGAAGGCAAGTTTGGCGAAATCATTCTGTATGAGAACTGCTTTTCAGGCAAAGTCGACATGACCGAGCGTTGGAATTCTAATCCTGAGATTTCAGGTGGTGGAGTTCTGATTGACAACGGGACTCACTCGCTTGACATCATGCGATATCTGCTTGGTGATCTGAGCGAGATCCGCGTTGTCGAAGGTAGTCGCGTGCAAAGCATGTCGGTCGAAGACACGGTACACGTGTTCGTTCGGGCCAAGTCGGGTGCTATGGGCTGTATCGATCTTTCATGGAGCATTCACAAGCCATCGGATCACTTTATCAGTCTTTATGGTAGCAACGGAACGTTGCAAATCGGCTGGAAAGGATCACGATTCAAGCTCAGTGATGACAAAGCCTGGACTGAGTTCGGAACCGGCTACGACAAAATTGCTTGTTTCCAGAACCAGTTGTCTAACTTTGCCAACGC
This sequence comes from uncultured Pirellulaceae bacterium, assembly GCA_964433035.1. Lineage (GTDB taxonomy): Bacteria > Planctomycetota > Planctomycetia > Pirellulales > Pirellulaceae > Mariniblastus. Next base: position 15,368 of record CAYSQZ010000041.1, read on the forward strand.
GATTCGTCATGGTGAAGAACTCGTGATTACACCTGAGGACGGGATCGCTTCGGTTTGCACCGTTGAGGCTGCCTATCAGGCGATGGAGCGAAGCGAGTGGGAGCCAGTCCGATTCGAGAATTCTGCTTCAGTTAAATCCTGAACGGGCGGAGCCATTAACAATAGCGATTGCGAGTAATCAATGAGCATTGCCACTGACGTACGAATACACCCCACTGCAACGATCGAAGACGGCGTTGAGATTGGACGCGGGTCGAGTGTCTGGGACAACGTCCACATTCGACACGATGCCACGTTGGGTGAAGAGTGTATTGTCGGCGGCAAGTCGTTGATTGCGTACGAAGTCGAAATTGGAAATCGAGTTAAGATCAATTCCAACGTTTACATTTGCTATGGCGTCACCATTGAAGATGGCGTCATGGTGAGTGCGGGAACGATTTTTACCAACGATCGTTTTCCTCGAGCAACTACGCCGGATTTGAAACAGCTGCGAGGCTCAGATCCGGATGAGGAGACGTTCTTTACCCGAGTCTGTGCCGGGGCAACCATTGGCGCCGGTTGCATCATTGGCTCCGACCTGCAGATCGGCCGTTTTGCGATGGTCGGCATGGGCAGCGTGGTTACGCGAGATGTACCTGATTTCCATTTGGTCATTGGCAGTCCGTGTCGAAGCATTGGTTTCGTTTGCCGTTGCGGTCAGTTGGTTGCAAAATTTGCAGAGATTAAGCAAGTCTCGTCGGACCCTCACGCTTGTCCGCACTGCCAGCGCGAATATCGCGTCGGGCCAGAAAATCAGATCACGGAAATTGCTTAGCTTAGTTTTTACTTCAAGTTTCTCATCAAGTTATTAGCTTTGAACCAAGCGCAATGCGTCTGGGGGGAAGCGGTCAATATCACGGCGTGTCATGTCACAAGAAAACAAAAAAGCCAAAGCAAGTCTTTCTCTGGATTTGGATAATAAGTGGTCCTACCTCAAGACACATGGCGATCCCGACTGGGAGTCCTTTCCGTCGTATTTTGATTTGGTCATTCCGCGATTTTTGCAATTCTTTGAAGAACGCGATTTGAAGATCACAGTCTTCGTCGTTGGTCAGGATGCGGCGCTTGCCAAAAACACCAGTACGCTGCGCTCGATCGCTGATGCCGGCCACGAGATTGGCAATCACTCGTTCAACCATGAGCCATGGTTGCACCTGTACACGCCGGCCGAATTGGAGCACGAGTTCCAACAATCAGAAGCCGCGATACGATCGGCAACTGGAGCATCTACGATCGGGTTCCGAGGGCCAGGTTTCAGCTTGAGTGACGAGGTACTACGGACGCTTGTTCGTCGCGGCTACAAGTATGATTGCTCGACGTTTCCGACATTCCTCGGTCCGCTGGCTCGAGCTTACTACTTTTTCACTGCCAAGCTGACTGCCAGTCAGAAAGAAGAGCGGAAGTCATTGTTCGGATCGTGGAAAGATGGCTTTCAGTCCAATCAGCCTTTTCAATGGAGCCATGGGCAGCAAAGGTTGACTGAGATACCAGTAACCACGATGCCATTTTTCAAAGTCCCGATTCACTTGAGCTACGTTTTGTATCTTGCTGGGTACAGCACTGCGGTCGCAAAAATGTATTTTTGGACGGCGCTTCAAATTTGTCGCGTCGCTGGAGTTCAGCCATCAATTTTGCTGCACCCTTTGGATTTCATGGGCGCTGAAGACGATGGAGACCTGGCGTTCTTTCCTGCGATGAACCAGCCAGCCCAGAAAAAGGTCGATTTGATGTCTGATTGCATGGCGATGCTAACCAGGTATTTCGATGTCGTCACGATGGAAGAGCACGCTGCCGCAATTGACGGCAAGCTGAGAAAATGCCGCTGTGTCACCACCGCGACCATGGGTGCGACGGGTGAATTGGCCGAAGGTTAGTTAACTTGTTCGATTGCATTTTTCCATACCGGGTCTGGTCTGGCTGAGCCCTCTCGCTGCCACGGTAAAACGTTGTTTTGCTGAAAAAAAGTTCTCTAATACAAGCCGGGCCCGCACTTTGCGTATCCAAATTTTCGTCAACTGTTTATGATGGTGGATTGTGACTTTCGGTTCACGTCAGATTAACTGCTCAGTTGACTCCGGTTTATGAATACCCGACTTCCAAATCAGTACCCTTTCAGTTGGATCAGTGTTTTCGGTCCGCTTCTTTTCGTAGCTGCAATAGCGGCTGTTGTCACTCGAGCGGACTACAACCGCAGCCAGCCAGGCGAAATTGTTAGTTCCCGGTACGACACCCAGCAGGGGTATCGGGACTTTCATAACGCGATCTATTTCCCAGTTCGAGCTTTGATTACCGGAGTCAATCCTTATTCAAAAGCTTACGAGTTGTCTTACCATCCTGACAGTCTTGGCTTTCCGCCTTTTGCTCCGGCTAGTGTTTTGCTGCATGCGCCGTTGGGATTTTTGACTGTTAATGCTGCGGAGATTGCCTATCTGGTTTTCAATATCTGCCTGCTAATCTTTATCTGCTGGTTCTGCGTGCGAAAGACGAGCTATCCGTATGTGGTTGGTGCGGTCTTTTTAATGGCAGGTTTGATGGTGATCTCTCGACCTGGGCTATTGAATTTTCTCGGCCTGCAAATGACGTTGTTGCTCGTCGTGGGGACTTTGCTGGCGCTTGAATATTCTGAATCTAGCCCGATTCTTTCGGGGTTTGGATTGCTCTTGGCTTGTTGCAAGCCGACCTATGCGGTCCCGTTGGCCGTGATCATGTTGTTTCGGCGGAACTTTTCCGCGTTCGCAATGGGGGTGATGGTGTGCGCGATCGTCAACGTGGGAGCAGTCTGGATAATCGCAAGTCAAAACGGTGGCGTTGAAAACTTTGTCGAAGAAGCCAAGGTCGTTTATGGTTCTCAAGTTGAGGCTCCAGTTGAAACTCCCGAAGTGCGTACGAGTTGGTCCAGAATCGATTTACACTCGGTCATTGCCAGATGGCTGGATGTATCAGAGGTTAAGCACCTGGGCTTGTTGATTCCGCTGGGAGTGTTGGCAATCGGTGGGTTTTTTATCTGGATGGAGATTGATCCCGAGCATCGGACGGGCATCAACAGTCGAACCGGTTTGCTCGCGATCATTGTTTTGCTGACCTGTATCTATCATCAGCCTTATGATTGCCTGTTGCTTTGGATACCTCTGGCGGCGCTTTTCCTGGGCGATCCAAAAGTCATTCAAGGATTCGGTTCGGTGAGTCGTTTTTTACTCGTGATGCTGTTGATGATTCCGATGGTCAATTTCGTTTCAACCAAACTGGTTTTGGATCGACTGGGTATCGACGACGGTGTATCGAGTATTCCTCTTGGAGGAGGGGTTGAACAGTTTCTTCACGTTTGGCCGTGGAAGCTGGCTGTTACGCTCAACGGAATCGCCCTGCTCCTCGCGGCAGTGATTGTCGTGATGGCAATCCTCAGGAATTGGGACCATCAGCGAGTGCCAATCTAGGCACTGTTAAATTTGAGCGCCTTGCCGCTCAGTCCAATCTAACTTGGAAACATTTCAGTACCGCGCTGGAGACAACATTGCATTGAACTGATCGGTGACGATTTCAGATTCAATGGTTTTGCAGGAATTGATGCCAGGCGTATCCGTCGGGCAGATTCCGTTTGGCGGCGAACTCAAGATGCAAGATTCGCCGGTGCATTTTTGAATCAGGATCCGAGCTTCCACTCATGTGGCTGAGCATTGGTCGCATCGCCAACACATCACCCGCGTTGACCAGAATCTGCTTCGACTCATGGATCTCGCTTGGTTGTTTTCCATTGAGGTGGGAGCCGACGGCGACTTCGAGTGGTCCGTTTTCCTGTGTGACCCGGTCTAAATGGATTCGTAGCGTTAACATCGATTCGAGGACCTCTTGGGACGCTTCGACGTGATCGATACCGCTTTTTTTCGTTGGCTTGGAAAACTCTTTTGACGGAAGCGAATTGTTTTTGACAGCAATCGTCAGATCCTTGTGCCAGGGAAGCGACCAGGTTCGCTCGGGGTGTTTGTCAAAGTAAAGCCCTCGAACCAATCCAAAATCAGGGCCCAGAACTTCGCTCAGAAGGGAATTCAGAATCGGAAGCCGGGCGATACTGCAGCAATCGGGTAAGTCAGAAAGGATGTTGCGTGCTGCATACACGGCACCTTTGCGATTCTTGATCGCCGCGCTGCCAGCCGTGTTGCTCTGGGAATGATCAAAAAGCAGATCGAGCTGGGTAATCCATGTCGCGGTGCTTTCAACATCGAGAACATTCTCGACGATAGAAAATCCATGCTTGTTAATTTCGGAGTGATGGTCGGCGATATTCATAGATGTCTCAGCGTCCACGGGCGAACCAGCCTGACGCAAGAGTTCCCAGTGCGATCATGATTTTGTTGATGTCTGGTATTCTCGCATAATCCCCCACGTATTCCATCAAGGTTTGGGCGGGTTCGTTGGTCGCGGCGTCGGCCCAGCATCCAAAAACAAGAGCTACGATGGCACACGCGATAGCAGCAGCCCAGCCCATCTGCCGAGCAGCACCGATGCCGAATCCAGCTCCGATGAATCCGCCGGGAAGCATGCCCGCATAAAACCCCTGAGACCAAAGCCATTTGAACAACACGAACCCAATCGCTCCGCCGACAATCGCACCGATGATCCCGCGAATCCAACCGGACGCCGGATTGGGCGACATCGCCCTACGGATTTCTTCTTCTGCTTTGCTTGATTCGTTATCCACGTGTTTGTCCTTGGTAATGGACGGTGCCAACCAGCTCCGCCGATGATAGTGTTTGTACCATTAGAACAGGCGGCAGCCGTTTGTTCAAAAACCAATTTTAATTTAGCAACTCAACCGGGAAGAATTGCAAGAGGCCTGCAGTTCGGAGCATCCAGTAAAGACACTCTGGCACGACATCATTCCCCCTTGGGCTTGGGAGTTGCTATACGAGTCTCGATATCAGATTCCGACAATCTGTTTCGAGACTCAGCATATGAATGATCTCCCTTCGCCCAACAACTACTTTTGTTTGCGATGTCTCAGTCGATCGTACGTATGCTCCCACTTCGTCGATCTGTTTGAACACGGGTTTCCGTTGAGGGCTTTTCGCTTTGTCGGCGCTTAGATGTGCCGCCAGACGAAAATAAATGCAAGATTGGCGTTGGTCGCCAATTAGATGTGCTGCGGCAGCCTGCGTGGGAAAGGGAGCTTTTCGCGCGGAGGCAACTTCAAGCCGGTTTCTTCGGCCCAGGCGTCGCGCTCTTCAACTGAAGCATAGAACCTCAACCAGGACTCTTCGTCTTCAACGATGTCGAGGCATTGCCATTTTAGAAATTTGGCTTTGATGACAACTTTCTTTTCCTGAGCCGGCAAGATATCACGAGCGATCAAGCAGTACAGTTGGCGGTCCGAGAGATGGTTCGTGTGGACCAGTAGAATATTCTTCTCGTACAACCGACCAATGATCTGGTGCAGTTGGTGTTTGACTTCGGTATCCGAAAGCTCTGTATGCCGAGGCAGTACCAATTCGGGGCGAAACCACTGTGAGATCGGCAGGACGGGTGCTTTCTCCCAAGCCAGAAGTGACTTCAAAAAATCGTTTTCCTTCCGGATATCCATTTTGTCTAAATCGACAAGATAAACCGACTCATCGAGAAATGGTTCCATCTCATCCCGGAGTCGAGCATTTTGCATTAGAAGGTCAAGATCGGACATGCCTGGGCCGTCAGTAAAACTTGGTTTGTAATGATTTGTTCAAAGTGTAAACGTCTTTGTTCAAAAAACTTGAGTTGAGAAAATCTGCATCAACTCAAATTCCTTGATTGAATTTATCAAGCTCAAACTCAACGGCAAGAATGAACTTTAGCAAATGAGCAAAAAAGAAAAGGAGAAGTTCATCGTCGTGTGCACGACTGATACGCGCGTTACTGTTTAACATATTTGCGTGCTCCAACCGCTCTAATCAGAATCCTGATGCCAGCAGTTTTGCTTCAAAATCCGCTCATTGGTAAGAAGAAAACAGGACTTGTAACTGCGTCCGCTACGCAAATTTGGATTCTGAATCTGCTTTGAGGGAGTTTGGCAGCGGTGGCTTGGTCGGTTAACCTGAAGGAAACCAAATTGATAAATTGAATCAATCTTGAACATCGGAAAGATCATGAACAGCTCAAACCATCGCCGCGAATTTCTGAAGAAATCTTCTTACGCCGTCGCAGCTGCAGGTTCAGCAATTTCGCTTGAGCATCGGTTGTCGGCTTCGGAGTTTGCTACCAAATTGGTTCAAGAGGAAACCGGGAGCAGCGTCAACCATTCGGTGTGTAAGTGGTGTTACAAAGACATCTCACTTGAGGATCTATGTCTGGCAGGAAAGAAGTTTGGTCTACAGTCAGTGGAGCTGCTGCAGCCTGCGGATCTGGAAGTATTGAAAAAGCATGACATGACGTGCGCGCTCATTGGTTTTCCAACCGGCAAGACGGCCAAAGGAAAAAAAGTAGGCGGTATTGGCAACAGCTGGAATCGCATTGAGCACCACGACAAACTGGTTGAGATTTATACCAAGCAAATCAACGATGCACACAACGTTGGTTGCGAAAACGTGATTTGCTTTTCCGGCAACCGAAGAGGTATGTCAGATGAAGAGGGTATGAAGAATTGTGCGATAGGACTTAAGAAACTCATGCCCTTATGTGAAAAGCTCGGGGTAACGATGACGATGGAGTTACTAAACAGCAAAGTCAATCATAAAGACTATATGTGCGACTATACCTCTTGGGGCGTCGAGCTATGTAAGTTGATCGGAAGCGATCGGTTCAAGCTGTTGTACGATATCTATCACATGCAGATTATGGAGGGGAACGTAATCGCAACGATTAAGAACAACCATCAATACTTCAGCCACTATCACACCGGTGGAGTTCCGGGCCGAGCCGAGATCGACGAAACTCAGGAACTTTATTACCCGGCAATTATCAAAGCGATTCTCGAGACAGGCTATCAAGGCTATATCGGGCAGGAATTTATTCCCAAACGCGACGACAAGATTGCTTCTCTCAAGCAAGGTGTGACAATCTGTTCGGTATAGATTGTTGGTAAATCGGTTGGTAAATCGACAGAATTGCGTTCTACCGAATCTACTATTGCTGAGCTGCCGCATCGGCTCTGTATCTGACTATCGGGAACAACCATGCTAATCCGACCTGGCAACGACGATCGGCAGGCCTGAGACCCCAACTAATTAAGGCTCAGGGACCAAATGCGACCTAACTTACAAAAGTTGGTGCACTTGCTTCAACTTTTGAGTTTCATACCTACTTCTCGGTTCTTGCCGAGCCTTTCCTCGGGTCAACTGAAATGATTCTAGCCCAAATTATGTTGCGCCAGTTGCCGCGCATTGACTCTCTGGTTTCAAAACACAAACCACTGCTAAATCGATGGATAGCATTAACTGCCACGGCCATGATTCTTTGCTGCGCCAATGCTGTTGCGGCTCAAGAAAAAGTCATCGAGGATCTGAGAAGTATTCGGGCTTTGAGCCCAAGTGAAGCACTAGGAAAGCTCGTCGATTTTCAGGCCACGGTCACCTATATCGACGGAATGCGAGAGTTTCTGTTCGTTCAGGAAGGTCGAGATGCAATATTTGTTCATCGGCCAAACGCTGTCAATGTGACGCATAATCAGCGCGTGCGGATTCGCGGTACCTTGGCAAAAGGCGATCTCTTGCCGATCGTCGCAGATGCGACAGTCACTCCAATTGGAGCTGGCACCCCAGCAAACGCGGAACCAGTCTCGGTCATTGGTATCGAACACGATTGCCGATATCTGTCGTTCGAATTCGATATTTTACAGACCAATGTTAGCGCAACCAATACTCTTCTCTACGCAAAGTCTGCATTAGGCAAGCAAGTTTTTATCGAGATTCAACATTCAGACGGAATTTCGCTGCCAAATGTCTTCCAAATTGCCGGCAGTCGAGTTCGTTGCTCAGGGGTACTTGGGCTTCAGATAGCTGGCGATGCTTTTAAAGAACCGGGAGATTCTGACAATAGAATCACAGGATACAAAATATTCTGCAGTTCCAACGATGCAATTAAAATCGTATCTAAAGACAATGGTTCTGCTTCCTCACAGAGTGAGGTAATCGGATTATCGTTCATTGAAGCAGACAACTTTCCCGAGGGACGATTTCTAACTTTTGCCCAAATCTGTTTGATTGACCAAAAGGTACCAAAGGGACTTGTGGTATCGGATGGCCCATCATTCAAGCGTTTTGAATTGCATTCGACCGAAGGATTAAAAACAGGAATGCTCATCAGAGTGGGGGGCATGAAGTTCCGTGATCCTGACGGTAAAGACCATTGCAAAGTTGATTATCTGCGCCACCTTGCTCAATCAGAGTTTCCAAAGATCGAACCGATCTCCGTCGAGCAAGCAGTCAACACATTTGAGCCCGATCGTCGCATTGCTGTTGAAGGAAAACCGCTCCGAATTGAGTATCGAGGCAACTTACCTCACCTGATTCTCGGTCAAGGAAAATCGACATTGGTCGTGGAATTCCAAGATTCTGGGAACGACTGTATTGGCTCACTCGACCCGAGTATCGCCAAAAGTGTAAGAATCACTGGAGTGACCAAAACAGGCAAAAATGGAGAGAAAAGGCTTGTGGCGGTTCGTCCGGATGACACGCAGTTGATCGAAAGCAGAACATCTATCTCGCGCATGGTCGCACTTGGTTTGGGCACTCTGATGGGAATTTGCGCTCTGGCTGCGATTTGGATCAAGCTACTCAAGTCGCAGGTCGCTCAGAAGCAACAGTTCGAGGCCATTTTCGACAATGCAGGCTGCCCGATTCTTGTTTTCAACGGGAATCTGGACATCATCGACGCCAATCAACTGACTGCCGATTTAACGGGTTACTCAAAGAAACAGTTGCGCGGGTTGAAAATCTCTGATATCGACAAACAGATACCACCTGAAACAGTCAAAGAACAAATTGTTCAAACGATGATCCGGCAGGAAGTAGCAACGTTTCAAACCAAACTTCATGCTCAGGATGGTACGAATCTGGATGTCGAAGTCCATTGCCGAAACTTGACCCAATCGGACGATCCAGAGAAAGCTACCTTCATTGCGATCTTCCCAGACATCACTGCCCGAAAGGAATATGAAAAGGAACTTGAAAAAGCTCGCGACGAAGCTATCAACGCAAATAACGCTAAAAGCCGATTTGTGGCGTCGATGAGCCACGAACTCCGCACACCGCTTAACGGTGTCATCGGAATGACCAGGTTACTTGAAGGTACTGACCTGACACAAGCTCAAGCCGACTATCTGGCAGCCTGTCGAACCAGCGGTGAGACGCTGCTGACAGTGATCGGCGATGTGCTTGATTTTTCCAAGATGGAGGCAGGCAAACTACAGTTGGATCCGCAAGAAACGAAACTTATTCCTTTTGTCGAAAACCTTGTTCGCGCAACGAGCCTCCAATCAGGGGCACGGAATGTTGACCTGGCAAGCTTCGTTGATCCGCGTTTGGCCCGCAGTTTCATGGTTGATTCGGATCGTTTGAGACAGGTTTTGTTTAATTTAATTGGCAACGCCGTGAAGTTCACTTCCGATGGGAGTATTACGGTCACGGTCAAGTGCGGCCAGATTAACGATCACTATGCAGACGTTCGATTTGTAGTTTCGGATACTGGAATCGGCATTCCTGAAGCTCGGATTGACGGGCTTTTTGAAGCGTTCGAGCAGTTCGACAATTCAACAGCGCGTCAATTCGGTGGTACCGGGCTGGGGCTTACCATCTGCAGGCAAATCGTTGAATTGATGGACGGTCGAATTTATGCCCAAAGCGAATTTGGCGAGGGTAGCGACTTCATCGTTGAAGTTCGACTTCCGTTTGCTTCGCAGGATGGGCAAAAAAGTGAAATCGAGAATGACATTGTTCCGACAACCAAGCGCTTGGCTGTGGTGGGGATGAGCGATCCGGTTGCAAAGCTCCTTCAGGAAATGGTCCAGGCCTATCAGGTTGATGCTTCGTTTTTTAGTGAAGCGGATATCTTGCCAACGGGTGAATTTGACCTGGTTTTCCTGAACAACAATGGAGATTTGGAAACCGCACGCACGTTTGTCAGCCAACAACCTGCGTTGTTGTCGCATGATGCTCCCATGCTTATACCCGTCGTTCCTCCAGACTGTGTTGTTGAACCCCAGCAATGGGAAGCACTAGGAGCCAGGCAAACCATTTACAAACCGTTTACTCAAACGCGGTTCTTGCAGCCGCTAAGTCCCCGACCCGAACTTGGCCAGTCGCAAGACGCTGAGCGTACACGCAAAGCCAACTTCGTAGACAGAGAGATGAGGGTATTGGTTTGTGAGGACAACGCGGTGAACCAGATGGTTGTCAGAGAAGTCTGTCGGGGGGCCGGGATCGACGTTGTCATCCGCGAAAATGGTCAAACAGGAATCCAGACGCTGCTCATCGACTCGAAGTTTGACGCAATCTTTATGGACTGCCATATGCCAGTGATGGATGGGTTTGAAGCCGCTGGGAGAATTCGAGAGCTGACTCAAGCCGGCACGATTCCCAAGATTCCAGTGATCGCCCTGACGGCCAACGCATTGGCAAGTGATCGAGACAAGTGTCTTGAAGCGGGAATGGATGACTATCTGGCCAAGCCTTTTGAGATCGAAGACTTTTTGGCGGTGCTTCAAGCACACACGATAGCTCCTTCGGAAGCAACTGCTTCTACGGATGTCGATAAACCAGCCTCAGGTCAGTCGATAGTGCCTGTCTTTGACATCGAGAATCTTGTCAGCCAATTCAACGATAGAGTTTTTGCGTTGGAAATTGCTGAACTTTTCGCTTCCACTTTGCCGGAGTTCAAAGCTGAACTTCAGGAGAGTTTGATTTTAAATGATATTGAGCAAACTCTCGGTGTCGCACATCGTTTGAAAGGATCAGCTGCTACAGTCAAAGCAAGTCGAATCAGTGGTCTGGCATTGGAGATCGAATCAGCGGCGCGCGACAGTCAGTTGGATCAGATTGAGTCTCAACTGGCAGAACTCTTGTCGGAGTTCGATAACTTCGTCAACGCAGTTCGCGAGCAAAGCCCCGTTGGCTAAGAGGTTGACATTTTTGGCAACCCGACGCGTAAGTGAGAAATTTGGTGACCACCGAGGATCCTCGCTGAGGCATCGGGTTACCATTAAGTTGCTACCTACTTAACAGAGAATTCCTGAAAAGCAGTATTCTCGCCGTTCTTGGTAACTGAATCGACTTGCCAGTAGATCCAGCGGAAGGTTCCCAGTGATTTGCCTTCACTCGCTCGCAATGCTGTAGCGGTGAACTTGCCCTGCTTGAGCGACCGCGTATCGATCGTACCCAGTGGCGTTATTCTGCGACGATTGCCGACGTTCCAACCGGGATCTTTGTCGGAGCTACTTCCGTAAAGGGTAAGTCGCTGCGCCCCACGATTGTTGCCTTTGTTGGTACTCCAAGTCTCAATGGTGTGGACTGCTTGGGGCTTGCCGAGATCCATACGATAGATACCCAAAGCGATCGAATTGCCAAAAACCGGGCCGAACTGATCGGCTTCGATTTTACCGTCGGTTAATGTGCTTAGAGGTTGATTGTTGGTCTTGGGATTGGCTTCGACCTTTGCGGCGGAGGCTGTGGGGACTAACAACTTCGAAAAACCACCAACTTCGTTTGCAGATTCGGTGGTCCAGATCGCTCCAGCTTTTACACTCAATTCGATTGGCTGCTGATTTCGAATAATTTTTAGCTTTAATGCTTCTTCTTTGCCAGGATTGGACAGGATCGACAGCAGTGCATCGAGGTTTTTGACCGGTTTGCCACTGACAGCCTGAATCAAATCGCCATTGAGCAGCCCAACGGATTCAGCATCGCTGCCTGATTGTACTGACGAAACAGCGATGCCGCCGTCCTTCTTGGTGACACCAAAAGCAGAAAACTGTTCGCCAGTCAAAGACGACAGTTTCGCACCCAGCCAGAAAACAGGAAACGTTTTGTTTTGCTTTGAACTGCCGCCCCGACGCTTGCCAGATTTCTCCAGCACGTTCAATTCGGGTAGGACGGGCGTAGCAGCGATCGCTTTGAGCGAAGGTTTTTTGACGCCAAACTGATCCATCGGAAAGTTCTTAAATCCGAGTTCGACAGCCGGAGAATTATCGCTGACACGATAATCGCCTTTGGCTGGATCGACGAACTGAGGTTCAACAACGATTGAATTGATGTCCCAGCCAAACTTGGTATATCGGTCTTTGATTCCCGAAAATTTTGCGACGTAGATGTTCTCGTCAACCCGTTTGCCTTTGGCCGTCATGGACGGCATGCGGGCTCCTTTAGGGGAATTCATGAAAATGTTCCCCCAAACTTCGTCGTTACTGTTGTTGTACCAAACGTGTGGATGCAAGCCGTTGTTGACCGTAATGTTATTCCATGCCCGGCGGCGAAACCCTTCTCGCAGCTTTAGCCCGCCGTTCAACATCAAATTATTGTAGATGTCATAGTTACTCGAGCCATCGTCCAGATCAATATCCCAGCCGTGATCACATCGCCAACGACTGTCACGAATCACAGTTGTCTCGACGGCATCGAGGAACGGCAGATCGGGATTCTCATCGATGACTTTTTGAGACGCTTTGCGATCACTGTGCCAGAATCGGTCACGTCCCCACGAATTGAAAGAGCCATGGTCGTGGGTTTCCTGAACTGTATCAAACACGTCGCAGCGTTCGATCAAATGGCCTCCCCAAGCACCATCGCCAATGTTGATCCCAGCTCGAGCACAGTCGTAAACCGAACAGTCGCGAACCGAAATCCTGGCAGCCATTTCGATTTGCACTCCTGCCGGCTGGCGTTCGACTCGCCCAATACCGTGGATCAAACAGTCTTCGACTGCCGAATCGGAAGGATAGTTGTTGGTCTTGGGGCCGGGAGTCAAATCAATCTTGGTTAAGTCATTGGATTCTTTGTACTCAAAGCAAGGATCACGCACGGCGCCAGGATCGCCGACAAAGCAAACGCCGCTGGCACCTGCGTCGTGAATATGGCAACCCTTCACCAATGCGCGTCGGTTGTAGTTGTTGGCGAACACGGCATTCCCGCCAACTTGATCGAATTCAGTGTCATGAATCTGGACGTCTTCAGTTCCGGTAAGGAAAATCGCACCTCCTCGATAGATCGCCCAGTCGCTGCGCAACATTGGCTCTTTGGTGTCCATGAACGTTCGCGCCGAGTGGCGGACGACGAACCCTTTGAGCGAGATAAATTTGACGGGGGTGGCTTCGCTTCCTTTAAACTCGATCAAGTGTCGCAGGCGGACCACTTCGACCGTGGCGTTGTCGAGATCCACGCCAGCTGAAGGCAAATAGTAAAGCGTATTGTTGTCTGAGTCGTGAAACCACTCGCCAGGCGCGTCGAGTTCTTCAAAGATATTTTCGACCATGCGAAATTCTTTGTGCATACCCATCTGACGATTGTTTTGCCAGCCGCCTTCGTA
>CAYSQZ010000042.1:0-28104 GCA_964433035.1 uncultured Pirellulaceae bacterium
TCAAACTGCCCTCTCGTAGCGAAGTCAAACCTGAAGACACTTGGGACCTGACCAAACTCTTCGCCGACGACGCAGCATGGGATGCTGCATTTGATAAATTCTCTGAGATGATTGGCGGGTTTGAGCAGTATCAGGGAACGCTTGCCAACGGCGCCAAAGAGCTGGCCGCGTGTTTGGATTTCGACAGTAGCGTCAGCCGGCTTGGCGAGCGGCTGGGCAATTATGCTTACCTGCGAACCACTCAAGATACCACCCAAAGCGACTACCAACGCATGATGGGGCGGTTTCAAAATATCGCGACTCGCGCTGGTGAGGCTTCCAGCTACATCCGCCCCGAGATCCTCGCGATTGACAACGCCAAGCTGGAAGCGATGCTGCAAGAACCCGAACTGGAACTCTATAAATTAAGTCTCGAACGCTTAACTCGCTACAAGCCTTATACGCTGGGTGAAAAAGAAGAGCAGCTGTTGGCCATGCAAGGCGAAATGGCTGGTTCGACGGCAAAGATCTTTCGTCAGTTGCACGATTCCGATTTGAAATTTGGGAACGTTGAAAATGAGAAAGGCGAGTCGGTTGAACTGACTCCAAGCACTTTTTCCCAGTTCCTGATTTCCCCTGATCGCAACGTCCGCAAGACAGCCTTTCATCAATACTATGCGCAGTTTTCTGCCCACGAAAACACGTTGGCGGCAACGTTATCCGGTTCGATTCAAAAAGACATCTACTACGCCAGAGCAAAGGGCTACGACAGCGCACTTCATCAGTCGCTGTACGCCGACAACGTCCCACAAGCTGTTTACGACAGCCTGATCGCATCGGTAAGGAACAATCTTCCGGCGCTTTTCAAGTACTACGATCTTCGTAAGCGAAAAATGGGGCTCGACGAAATTCATCACTACGATACCTACGTACCGATTCTTAGCGATATTGAAGTTGAATATTCCTGGGACGAAGCCGTCGAAACAATTTGCGAATCACTCCAACCGCTGGGCGAGGAGTATTGCAGTGTGCTACGTGGAGGCTTGTCCGCTGGTCGTTGGTGTGACCGCTACCCCAACCTCAACAAACAATCGGGCGCGTTTAGTTACGGTTCGTACGACGGTAACCCTTACATCCTGATGAACTACAAGCCGACGGTTCTCAACGACGTTTTCACACTGACACACGAAGCCGGTCACTCGATGCATTCCTGGTTGTCGATTCAAAACCAACCGTACGAGTACTACAATTACACGATCTTCGTCGCCGAAGTCGCCAGCACCTTTAACGAGCAGCTGCTGACTCGGCACATGCTGGCCAACGCGAAAGACGAACGTTTCAAGGCGTACCTGATCAACAACGAGATCGACAGTATTCGAGGGACGATCATCCGACAAACCATGTTTGCCGAGTTCGAGAAAATCTCACACGAGATGGCTGAAGCCGGCGAGCCGTTAACCGTTGACTCGCTCAAAGAGACTTATGGAAAACTCCTGACCGATTACTTTGGGCCCAATTTTGCGATCGATGAGGAACTGCCACTTGAATGCATGCGGATTCCGCACTTTTACAGCGCGTTTTACGTATACAAGTACGCGACTGGTTTGTCGGCCGCGATCGCGCTGAGCCAGAAAGTAATTAACGGCGGGCAGGCAGAGCTTGAGGATTACCTAAGTTTCCTTAAAGGTGGTTGCTCCAAATATCCGCTTGATTTGCTTCGAGACGCGGGCGTTGATATGGAAACCCCAGAGCCAGTTGACACTGCATTGAAGCGATTTGCCGAATTGGTCGATGAATTAGATAGCCTTCTGTAACTTGGTTCTATAATAGTGGTTCAACCACGTTGAGTTTACCAACCAGTTTGCCCGCTTCACTTGCCGATTGCATGACCTGCTGTTGGTGGAAAAGTAAACTTAAGTTAGACAACCCACTAGCCGGGTTGGCAGAGCGCGGAATTCTACCGCCAGCTGACAGCAGTTACACTCAAATTTTGGAATGACGATGCGTGCCAGATCCAATGAACCAATCAACCGCCAACGTGCCCGCTTGGGCAGGGGCTTGGCCATGGCGCTGGTTGTTTTTTTGGGGAGCCTTTGCTGCACGTTGATCAGCGGGTCGAGTTCGTTCGCTCAGACCTCGGGTTATGACACCACCAACTGGCGTGCTTATCGTACGTCGCTGGAGCAACAATTCGGAGCCGAGCTGCAGGAGATCGCCAATTGGTGTCGCGCCAATGGGATTCCGCAGCAAGTCGAACAGACTTTCAAACTCCACGTCAATCGAGACTTGGGGCGCCAGTATATCTCGTTGCCTGACGAACGTTCGATGCCAAAACTCAAGCAGAACGTTTCTGAGATTCTTAAAACCTGGTTCGAGAAGGTCAATCAAGCCAAGCGAAATCACGCGGACCGGATTTTTGCTCTTGCCAGACAAGCCGCAGCAAAAGACAGAGGCTCGGTCGCTTTTCAATTACTCAACGATGTAGTTTATTACAACCGCGATCACGCGGCGGTTCGCAAGATGCTCGGTCATCGCAAGACCGAGACCGGCTGGAAGGTCGCTTCTGACTCGGTACGGGTGCGCAAGACCCAAAAAGATCACGATATCTTTCGTTGGAAAGGCGGAGAGTACATTCAAGTGCTTACGCCTCACTTTGAAATTGAATCAAATGCCTCCGAAGCCAAAACTCGTTACCTGGCCGAGCAACTGGAGCGCTGGCACGAGGTTTGGCGGCAGGTATTTTTTGAGTATTGGAGCAGCCCGGCTGCGGTTAAAAACTGGATCGCTGGCAAGGGCTCGTTGCGGATGTCGAAGAAACGTTTTCGCGTCGTGTTTTGCAAAGACCGAGCGGAGTATTTGAAACAGCTAACTCCACTGGTACGTGGGGTCGCAGTTTCAACGGGCTACTACAGCGCAGACCAGCACGCGTCATTCTTTTACGATGGCGACGAAAAAGTTCAGGATACGTGGCGTCACGAGTTGACGCATCAGCTCTTTCGCGAGTCCGGAGGAGCCAAGGGTGCCAATCTGGAAAATCAATTTATCTGGCTCGACGAAGGCATCGCGACCTACTTCGAATCACTCAAAGATTTTGGCGGCTACGTGACACTCGGAGGATTTGATGCGGGTCGAATGCAGTACGCTCGGATCAGACGGATTTTGGAAAATTTTCACGTCCCGCTAAAAGAGTTGTCACAGATCGGGCGCAAAGAGCTTCAACAACATCCTGACTTGGTGCGCCTCTACAGCGAATCGGCCGGGCTGACGGATATGTTGATGAACGACCAGGGTGGCGCCAGCGAGGAGCGGTTGGGGGACTTTATCAAGCTTTTGTACAAGGGGCGGCTAAAGAAAGGTACGTTCGAGAAGGTCATCGGAAAATCGTTTGAGGAATTGGACCAACGGTATGAAGAATACCTGATCGTAGACTCAGAACTTGTCGAACGAAGAATTGCCAACCCTGAGAAAGTGACTGAGCTTTCCGTCCCCGGAGCCAACTTGCGGACGCTGGCATACGAAGCGATCGGTGAGTGCAAGAACTTAACTTGGCTTGACCTATCACGAAATGGGGTCAGCTTGAAGCAACTGGAAAAGCTCAAAGGTTGTCAGAAAATTGACCAGTTGATTTTGACTGAGTGTCGGCTGGGCCCCAATTCACTTCGCGGGCTTGAGTTCTTTCCCACGCTCAACGATGTCGACTTGAGCGGCTCGAGTGTTCAAGACGCTCATTTGATAAATTTTCGAAACCTCAGATCACTTAAAACGCTGCGGCTGACAGCTACCGCGATCTCTGATGTTGGCTTGTTGCGGGTGGCGACAGCCCCGAATCTGAAAGAAGTCGACGTGTCGCGAACCCGAGTTACCGACGCAGGTATCGCCAGGTTGAAATCGGCTCGCCCGGATATCAAGGTAACCAAGACCAAGTAGGTGGCTTGCTGCCATCTATATGCGGTACGGACCGTCCAAAGGGTGGAAAGGGTGGATTGGCGCGCTTACTGGCTCAGAGCGTCAAAACATGACGGCTATATTGGTCGAGCGGCTTGGGAAGTTCCCGGCGAGTTTGTCCAAAGAAAAAACACCTAGCTGTTCGCGGATTGACTACAAAATACAACGAGGTCAGGTAGAATGCGTTGACCACGAAAAGCGGCGACATTAGAATTCCGCCTCGGCATTTGGTGCTTCATTCACAACCTGTGAACCGTGAGCGTTGCCAAGTGTCACAAGTCATGGTGATTGTAGCTCAGTTGGTTAGAGCACTGGATTGTGATTCCAGGGGTCGGGGGTTCGAGTCCCCTCAGTCACCCTCAACAAATCCCGGTTTTCACTTGGTGAATTCCGGGTTTTTTGTTTTTGGGCAGAATTGGCTTTGCATCTCATTTTAGACCTGTTTGTCAAACCTGCTGGCCCAAAACTTGGCCGTCCAGTTCGTTGCGGTTGGTGACCACGACCAGCGTCGGATTCTTCATCGCCGGTTGCAGCAGCTTGCCTGCGTAGCAGCACATGGAAATGCTCTTGCCGCTGCCCTGCGTGTGCCAGAACACGCCCGCCTTTCGCGAGCCGGCACCTCTTCGCTTCCGACGTAGTGACCGGGCGTGAGCACGTTAGTCCCGAAGGGACGGCATGTTGTAGCCACGGGTGCAAACCCGTGGATAGATGAACGAATACGATTTCGAAGCCCCGAAGGGGCGACATGAGCTGGCTGCGTTGAAATTCCTGTCGTCCCTTCGCGACTAACGGCGTCGTGGGGATTCCGGTTCCATGGGCTGACGCCCAGGGCTACATCATACCGCCACTTCGTCCCTGCTTGGTGAGGATCTGCTTGATCAGAAGTTCACCAAATTAGCGGGTTTTGATTAACGCACAGTTGGGATCCGTGAAAACATAGTGCTATCGATTTGCTCCACTCAATTGCTGCCAGAATTATTCGCAAGGCGCATGAATCGGCGGATATTTCCCCAAGCAAAGCGACGAACGAAATCTCTTCTCAGAGTGTTAAGTGACAAATGTCACAGAGAACCACTTGATGTGCCGATGATAAATTCTGAACGAAAGATCGAACGACGTTGCCGCGTCCCATTGATGTAGTGGTTCAACCGTGACCAACCACTAGCTCTTTCTCATGCCATTTGGCAAGTGATCATCGGGAGACGGTATCATTCGATTCACAAACGCAAAACTCTTGGGCTTCACACTGGTGGTGTTTATGTTTTTTGGACTTTGCCAATGGGTTCTAGGACAGATAAACAGTAAGACTCCTGTCATATCTGCTGCCCAAATTCGAGCATTTCAAAACGATCCAAGTCATCAGGACAGTTTCGTAGTCGTGGATGTTCGGTCCAAAGCCGAGACCGACATTTCAATGCTTCCCGGCGCCTTGACCCAATCAGAATTTGAAAAGACGGTCAGCCAGCACCAGGGGAAACTAGTCATTACTTACTGCACCATCGGAGTACGAAGCGGAAACTACGCCACCTCGCTGATGCGAAAAGGATGGCAGGCGTTTAACTACAAAGGCAGTATTCTCGACTGGTGCCAAAACGAATTTCCGTTGATGGCTGATGGAAGTCAGACAAACAAAGTCCACACGTACAACCAACGGTATTCCGCTCCCAAAAACTATATCGGGGTCCATTGAACGCGAGTCGATGCCTGCTGATTCAATGTGGTTCACGGTGAGCACCAATGGTAACCCGACGCGTCAGCGAGGGCGGATTCAGTTGCCGCTTCTTCCTCGCTCACGCGTCGGGTTATCATTATCGTTCATTCGCCTTTGACTGTCGATTTCATATACGCCAGCAAATCCAGGATCTCTTCCTTGGTTAAATTGTCCAGCAGCCCACCGGGCATCATCGAGACCTTCGACGCTTTCATATCATCGATCTGGTTCGCTTTGATTTTCGTGAGCTTACCCGGGTCGATCATGTTTTCCTGGATTTGGTATTGATCGCCGTTCAGATTCGCAACTCGGCCGACGATAGTCTTGCCGCTTTCCATCTGAAAAATGGTAGCCTCATACTGATCTGATATCTCTTTGCTTGGATCAATAATGGCTTCAAGCAAATCCTTGGTGCTGAATCGATGTCCCGCAGGAGTCAGATCCGGTCCAACGATACCGCCCTGCCCTGAAATTCGATGACAACTATAACAGCTTGCCAACGCAAACATCTTTCTTCCATTCTCAAGATCACGACCAACGAATACGTCGTCCTCAAGCGGAAGAAGATCCTCCAGCTTCCACTGTTTGACCAATGGACGGGCCTTTAGATCGGCGTACGGATCTTTGATTTCGGCTTTTCTTGACAACACTTCAGCGAGTGAAGCTCGCTGTTGATCCGATAGGTTTTTGATCGCTTGCTTACGAATGTTATTGATGTAACCTCCAAACGAGTTGCCACCCCTGGCATTGGCGACATCGAGGAACCACTGAAAATAGGCTTCGTGATCCGACTGATTCCAACCTACCTTGGCGTTGCTGAGCATCATCGCGTAGGCGATTTGCGAATCGGTGCCACTGGGAGAAACCAGTAATTGAACCGCCTTGGCGGTGGCTTGCTCGGAGTCCGCTGCGATCAAGAGCTTACCCAGCTCGCGGTCCACGAAATCACTCTTGGTTGGAAACTCGACCTCCAGATGCTCGACAATCGTTTGCTTAGTCTTGTCCGACGCAGTGCCTAGACGACACAGCGCCAAACCGTAGGCTCGAATCAGATGAATCCGCTGACTGTCTGACAAACTATCCCACTCAACGCTCGCCAATTTCTTGATCGCTGATTCTTGATGGCTTTGCTGGCCAACGCGAGCCAAACCCATCATGGACTCCAGAATCGTTTGGGGGTCGGTCTCCTGTAAAGCTCGCTCAGCCCAGACATCGATCGCTTGAAACTCAAGCGCCGTTCGCGCGGCATACCGGATAAATCGATCCGGGTCTCCAAGCTTTTCCCAAACTAAATCCAAGTCAAAATCTTTGGCATCGGAACCATGAAACGACTCCAGCGTTCGGCGAGCTTCAATCGCTTGATCAAGAGCAGGGTAAGTCGCAGGCGTTGTTGGTTCGGCTCCAACGTAAGTGATTCGATAAAGCGCAGATTGAGCTCGTCGGCCACCGACCAGGAAGTACATCGCCTGATCCAGCGGATTGATGACCATGTCGGTTATTGGCAGCGCTGGGGCGGAGCAAAACTTCTCTTTGGTGGCTTTGTAACTCGCACCATCGGCTTCCATACCAACCGCGTAGATCACGCCATAACTCCAGTCGGCAATAAACAACGCGTTCTGGTACTTCGCCGGGAACTTGGCTCCGGTTCCAAACGTGATTCCCGTTGGACTTCCCGGGCCAATATTAATCACAGGTGGAATATTGTCAGGATAGTACTCGGGCCACTTACCCGAACCATGCCGCCAACCAAACTCGGAGCCGCTTACAATATGGCAAACTCGCGTTGGACGATACCAAGGCAATCCGACATCCCACTCCATGTCAGCATCAAACGTGAACAACTCGCCGTTGGGGTCAAACGCAATGTCGTACTGGTTGCGAAAGCCCATCGATACCAACTCGAACGATTTCCCTTCGGGGTCGGTTTTGCAAACCCAGCCACCGGGCGCCAACCGACCTGCGGCGTGCCCACGAGCATCGGGAAGCCTCGCAAGCACCTGATCTTCCTGCCAAACCTTTGGCACACGGGAAGTCTCCGGTTGGGGAAGCTTGGTCGCATTGCCGGCACAAATGTAGAGCGATTTCTTGTCAGGGCTAAGCATCACCGCATGGGGACCGTGTTCTGACTTTCCCTCAAACTGACGCAGCAACTCAACGCTGTCGTATTTGTCGTCGTCGTCCGAATCGCGCACACGATAAAGGCCGGGTGGCATCTTGCCTCCGGGCCCATTTGAATTTGCTTTAAGACCATAAGACACCACGTAAAGACTGTCGAAAGCACAAAGCAATCCCTGCGCAAATCCAATCCGCAGTTCTATCTTCTCGACGTCTACACCATCGCCCGCCGGATTAATACGATATAAGCCACCATACTGGTCCGAAGCGATCAATCGACCTTGCGGGTCGGTAGTCATCGAAACCCACGACCCCTGCTCAGGGGGTACCGAATAGAGCAATTCCGCTTTGAAACCCTCCGGCAAACGCAACTTGTCAACCGATGTCGCTTGAGCGTTCAAAATCGAACCCGACTGGAGGCAGAAGCAAAAAAGAAGTGCCGCAATCAGCGATCGAGCGTGCTTGACCACGTCGAACCGTTGCCAAAAGGCGCATCGATTGATCTTCATAGGTTTGCCTCGGACTGCCATTGAATTGGACATGTATTACGTGTGAGAATAAGTGTAGAAAGACGCCAGTCAAATCGCTAATTTTTAACCCCAACCGATTCTGCGATCGAGATAGTTTGAACCAGAAAGAGATCAATGTCCAATGCTCAAATTAAAACGCTCGAAGATTTCATCTCGCTACAAAAGCGTAGCTCGTTGACTCATGCGATTAAAGCGGCCAACGATCTGGGCGTTATCAAAGCACTGCGAGCCGGACAGAAAACAGCGGTTCAACTGGCCAGCGAACTGAACGTTTTTCCCGATGCACTTGAGCGCTTGCTCAACGTTATGCTTGGGACCGAACTGATTGAAAAGTACGGCGACGACTATGCCCTTTCGAGGATCGCTCAGTTGATTCCCGAAAAGTATCTCGATTTTGGCAACGAGCATTGGCAACATCTGGCGTTTCACATCAGAACCGGTGCCCCGCTACCAATCTGCGACGAGATCGAATTGACTGATCTCGATTATACCGTCAACAAAGCCAGCGAAGAGTGGATGCAAACCCCAGCCGCACTGGCGATGGCACAGGCACTGGATCTGGGAAAAACAAGACGCGGTTTACGGATCCTTGAAATCAGCTGCGGCTCTGCGGTGTTTGGCGCGACACTGGCTCACTCAGATCCAGATTCGACCATCATTTTGGTCGACGACCAAGTCAATTTGAATCGTGCTAAAACTACCGTCGACAGCATTGGCCTGGACCACCGAGCCACTTATATCGCGGCCGACTCTTTAGATCAGATAGACGAAATATCTGAGCTCAAAGGCGAAACATTTGACCTCGTATTGATCGCCAACAACCTCCATCGAAAAACCGGCGGTGAATGTGAACGACTTTTTAAACAACTATATCCACTGATTAAGCCTGGTCGAGAATTGGCGATCGTTGATGTATTTCCCGGCCAGGAAAAAGGTGACTTACATCGAGCGATTTTCGACTTGGAATTGAATCTGCGAACTGCGCGAGGTCGACTCCATGACCCCAGACTGCTGGAAGGAAGTCTCAAAGAATCCGGTTTTGATGACGTTCAGTTTGCCCACCTGCCGACATCTCCGTTCTACTGGGGTTTGATTCTGGCTCAGCGAAGTTAAAAATCCGGTCTTCCCGAATTGTTTTCGATTCACCATTCTATGCAAATCCCACAATACAAATCGAATCGAAAGTACGGCTTCAACATGACGCCGATGATCGACGTGGTGTTCCTGCTGATTATCTTCTTCCTGGTTAGCAGTCACCTCTCAAGGCAAGAATCACAGCTCGAACTCAAACTCCCCACCGCCAGTACCGGGCAAGACGATATCGATCAGGAAACGCCACGACTAACGATCAATGTTCGAGCCGATGGGTCGATGCTGTTGGCCGGTCGGCCGATCACAAAGGAGCAGCTAAAAGGCCGATTCACGGAAGTTCGTTCCAAGGAAGGCAAAGACATTGAAGTCCGAATTCGCAGCAGCCGCTTAACTCCCTACGCCGCGGTTGAGCCAATCATGCTGGCCTGCACCGGGGCCAAAATCTGGAACGTGACTTATGCCGTTTATCGCGAGGCCGATCAATGAGACGAAAAAGTCCACTGGTGCGCCGAGGTAGCGAAATTGACATCGATTCGGCGATGACACCGATGATCGACGTGGTGTTCCTGCTACTGGTATTCTTTGTGTGGACCGCCAGTTTCCAGATCATCGAACATGTCTTGCCAAGCAAAGTTTCGGCGCAGCTGGGAACCGATGACTTAACCGATGTGGAACTGCCGCCGCCCGATGACTTCGACGATGTCGTGGTCCGGATCGGCTGGAATGGGCAAGCTCCGACCTGGAAAGTCAACGACCAACAGGCCGACTCGTTGGCCGTCGTGCAACAGCAACTGCAAGTCATCTCTTCAATCGAAGTCGGCGTTCCGGTCATCCTCCATCCCGATCCAGTCGTTCCTTTGGGGCATGTGATTGAAGCCTACGATGTCGCCAAAGTCGCGGGCTTCAACCAGGTCTCATTCGCAGTTAATCCTCAGGTAAATTAATGCCGTTGCTTCTTGCTAAAACGTCTCGCTTGGCGATCTTGCATGCCGGTTTGATCTGGATTTCATTTTCCGCAACTGTGTTGTCCGCAATCAAATTGCCCGCAATCAAATTGCCCGCAATTGGGTTGCCCGCAATTGGGTTGGCTGAACCGACCGGAGTTTCGGCTGGCTGGATCGCCAATGGTCATTTCTGCAATCGGCAAGACTCACATGAACTCCAACAACAACGCAACGAGGACTCAAAGCTTGTCGAAGGCCTTCGTCGAAGACGTCTGTTTGATCTGGCCCAGCTTCACTGCCAACGCCGATTGAGCCAACCGACAATCGATCCGACTTCTCAAACCCATCTGACGATCGAGTTGATGAAGACCAGAACCGCCCAAGCGATTGTCACGCCAGCGGCTGATCGACCTGCGGCCTGGAAAACCGTCGACCAAACCGCAAGCCAATTCACATCCAATTCGCCAGACCATCCCCGGCGACTACTCGTTGAGGTCCAACAGGGCCTAAGTCATCTCACCCGGGCCAAAATCATTCGACAGGAAATTGCGGCCGAAATCACCGGTGACTCCGCCAAGGAACAGGCATTACAGGAAATCCGTACCGCGCGCTCGCTGTTTGGCCGGCTGGGCAATGACATCGACGTGGCGATTCGTGAATTGCGTGGACGGTCCGAAACCCCACACGATCTTGCCGTTGAGCAACTATTAAGCCTGAAGAACAACATTAAGTTGCAATTGGCTCAGGCTAATTTGATTCGCAGCCAGCTTTATCAACCCGAAGATCGACTCAATCGAGTTGCAGCCCTTGGCGAAGTCAAACAGCAACTTCAGGAAGTCCAGCGAGTAACTTCGCAAGGAAAGCCGCTGTGGTGGAAGACCCAACTGGGCCACCTCGAATGCTTCCGACTCCTGGGGGATTCCGGCGCTGCCAAGTCGCTTGTCGATTCGTTACCGAAAAAAGACATCCCAGCAACAACGATTTTACCACTGCTGGAGCAGAAGATTCGCCTGGCCACCGAAATGGGAAACGAAGCTTTTTCCAAGCAAGTGTTTAAGGAGTATCTGGGTCTGACAAATTCTAATCCGCAAGTCGATCTGGCGCTGGTCGAACTGGCGTCCGACCTTTCGGCACGAGCGACATCTGACGAGCTTAAAAAACAATGGCTCGATTACGCATCGGGGTTTGCCCGCAAAATCGAATCCGATCATGGTAACTATTGGGGACGGCGAGCCGATTTGATTTTGATTGGTGCAGCTGGCGGAAGTTCCTCAGATCGCAATAAGTTGTTTCCAAACAGCGCGGAGAATCCAAACGACGTGGACTTGGTAGCCAAGTCGACCGACAACCCTTCGATCGACAACCCTAATACGGCTTCCACTACCGAGTTGGATCAAATGGTTCGCTTGGGAGAAAACGCCTTTCGAAAAAACAATCTCAACGACGCGGTAAAAGCCTACCAAAGGGCCGCTAAAATTTCCCGCTCGTTGGGCGATGCCAACCGTTCATTGAAATTCGGGATGATCATTGGCCAGGTTTTTGAGAAACAATCCAAGCCCGAATTAGCCGCAAACCAATTTATCAAGTCAGCATTGGCAGACGTCAACGCGACCAATGCTTCGTCGGCTCATTTGCGGGGCTGCTGGAATCTCGCCGCAAGTCTTGCTGGTAAAACAAGTACAGATCCAGCTGACAACCTGACGAAATATCGCGCTGAACTCGATCGCCATTTGAAAATCTGGCCCGGTCAGCCTACCGCCAACCACGCGCGCATCTACCTGGCCGACCGAAATCGACGTGATCGGCAATGGAATGCAGCGTTCGAAAACTATCTGGCGGTTGAACCAGATAGTTCCCATATCGGGATTGCCATCAAAGGCCTTGGCACAACAGCCCGTAAACTTCTGGATCAAACAGAACGAGTCCAACAGTCTACGACCAGCGTTGGCGCCAGTTTGATCACGTCATTGAGTAAAAAACGAGCGCAGCTCAAGCCCGCTGGGTCAGACTGGGCGCAGTTGGAAGTGCTGATTGCTGAACTGGAATTCTTACATGGTGGTGCCAGCAATCAGTCAATTGCAGACGCGATTGCAAACCGTCTTGAACCGATTGAGGCTTTTACCACTCCCTCCGTTGTCGGTTCTGCCCGTGCCATTCGGGCGGCTGCGGTCTGCTGCAATCAACCCAAATCCGCAACAGAATTAATTGCTCAGATCCAGGATGATTCAAGCGCGCTTCGGCTATGCGAGAAGTGTCTTGAAGCGGTCGCTGAAACTGGAGACACAAAGAATGCAGCTCAAGCGAATCAACTGCGAATCAACATCATCGAAACATTGCTAACCACCCAGAAAGACGCTGGCTCGAAGAACGTATCGCTTTGGTCACTCAAGAAATCGAGACTATTGAGTTCGCTTGATCGGCACGCTGAGGCGGTACTGGTATTGGAAAAACTCCGAACAGAATTTCCCAGGAATGCAGGAATCCAAATTGAGCTAGCGCGTTCATTAACCGCTCAATTTAAAAATAGCGAGCCAGCCAAACCGCTGGATCACTGGAGGCGGTTGCTGCCAAAACTTAAATCGCACACAGAGAATTGGTACGAAGCCAAGTATAACGTTGCCTTGTTGTTACATCAGACTGGCGAGTCGGCCCAAGCCGTCAAGCTGCTCAAGCTTCTTCGCGGTGTCGGGCCTGGGTGGAAAGACTCTGAATTGAAACCCGAGTTTGAATCGCTTTTGAAATCCGCGCAGGGTGCAAACTAATTGCCAAAACTCAACGGGTTTGGTCACCGCATTACAGGAACTAATCCAATCCCGTTGGGATTGAGTACGTCATGTGTTCATAGTCCCAAGGTTCAAGAACCTTGGGCTATTGATCCAACGCCGTTGGCCTAAACCAGTCTGATGGAGAAAACGCCACGGGTTCAACAGGAGTATCTGGCCGTCAAGCAACGCGCCGAGCAGCAGCGCTTCGGTGTCCGTTGGGTCCTTTTCCAGCGCCTCGATCCGTTGGCGTAAACCAGTCTGTTGATCCAACGCCGTTGGCGCAAACGGCTTTCGCTCTGGCTTCCGCTTCGATTTGCGCTTTGGCTCGGGCCTTCGCCTCGATTAATCGGCACCAGGCATATCCAACGACGAAAAAAGCCCGTCAACGCAGTGCGTTGGCGGGCTTGATGTTTATTCTGGCTCAGATCAAAAATTGTCCCGAGCACTTATTGCTTAGTTGCCAAAAGGTGACGCTTCATCATCATCGTCGTCCGCGATTGCGACAATCGCACCACCGATAGCTGCAAGCCGGAACAGGCGCCTAAGCCCGCCGTTCCCGCTGCCAAGAATTCTGCCGCCGCCCAGGCGTGAACCCAAGCCACCGCCTCCCCCACATGTACCCCCGCAGCCATTCTGGATTCCGAAGTCTCCACTGACAACTCCTCCAGCGTCGAAGCTACTGGCTGTATTGCAAGCTCCACAAGTTCCGCCTGAAGCACCACCGTAGCCTACCGACTCGCCAGCGTACTCAATAGGAGCTTCTACTGATGCTTCGTCGTACGAAGGCTCAAGGTAAGTATCCTGGCCAACCGCGTAATCGACTGGCTGCTCCAAGCTTGCGTCAGGGCAAGTCAAACATGCGTCCAACTGAGTAATCATCTTGCGGAACGAAACTTGTTGTGTTGCACTTGTATTCTCAATGGCCTCAAAACTTCCAGCGGCAAACCCGTTTGATCCGCCAATCAGGTAGTCGTAAACACCTGGCTCAACATCAGGAATGCTAAATGCGCCATCGGTACCTGTCTGGACTTGCGCGATGGTCTCAGAGTTCTGAATCAACTGAACCTGTAAGCCAGCGATTGGTTGCTTTTCAGAAAACAAAGTGCTGATCTTTCCGTAAAGCCGACCGTTGATCAAGCGAATCTGCTTGCTAGTTTGAACTTCGGTACCTCGAGTAACGCTTTGAATCGCGTTCTGCATACTTTTAGCGACTTGAGACGGTGCGTTACGCTGAATCAACTCTCCGAGAGCACGATTGCTTGTCGAAGCTGCAACTGCTTCGAGAATATTCTGTGTTCCTGGTTGGGGCTGTGCTGTGACGTAAACGCCGTAAGCAGCCAAACCATTCTTGCCCGAGGCGTAGAATGAGTAAGCTCCTTCAGGCAATCCCTTGATCGAAAATTCTCCCTCACCATTGGTTTGGGCTTGCTGAATAATCTCGCCGTCTCGTACGAAAAAGACATCCAGTCCAGACAAGCCTGTGGCTGTCTTGGAAAATTGGTCAATCGAAGCAACTTGGCCGAACAGTCCGCCAAACTGGTTCAACGCAATCGTGTTTGTTGTTTTTGCATCGGCTTGGCTCGCCGCCAAAGGAGCCGGTACGAAGTTGTCGCTCAAGTTAATTGAAACTTGTGCTGTTGCAGCCAACATTGGCAACGCAGTGAGCACCAAGCTCAATCCGAAGAGTTTAATTCGTTGAGTGTTCATGAATCCATTACTCATAAAGGTGATTGTTTCTACATCTATCTGAAAGCAACGATCCGACATCCCGATCGGATCAGACTTTTGTTTGTCGGAGAAAGTTACGTCATGGGAAACCGAAAGCAAATTTGAAAATGGAGATCCATCAACAAACTCTGAATTTCTGCCTCGCAAAACTAATCAGTTGAATAACCCGAATCAAAATGAAACTCTGTCTGGGAATTCAACTCAATCTTCGACTCGTAATACGTCCGCCATCATTCACAAACAACCACGAGATCGGATTTAACTTCCTGTGATCGGACATTTCCGGGGAACTGGCCGAATGGAGTTAATCGCAAGTAACGTGGTGGTTAGCCCACCGGCGAACAAAAGCACTTGATATAGAAACATGTCCAGAATCCTTCGTAGTAATTAACGAAGGAGCTTAAACGCATCTCTTGAACCAAATGATTTTCTTCACTTCAAACCTGGCCAAACAAAGCCAAAACCAATCGCTTTGCCGGGTTATCTCTCACTGCTTGCAAAAAAATTCTCGTTTGCAAGACTTCTATACTGGCGTCGTCAAATCGACTTCACCTGTCTAAATGTTGATTCGTCTAATGTTATCTTTTGTATTGCTTGGCACTGTCGCCAAAGAACCTTCCTGTCAAAGAACATTCGCGGCCAAGTCACTCTGCACTACCAAGGCGCCCTAACTGGGTAGTAGCCAAATTGTTCGGTGCTTGATGGATGGTATGGAGTCTGTTGAGCGCCTCCGCCAGCGGAAAACCCTCCTGCTCCTATTCCAAACTGTGAGTGAATCGGTGTACTTCTTACTTGCCCGACTCCCCACGCATAACTTGAGTGGTAAGCCGAGGTTGGCGGGACAACCACTGCCGTTGGAGTGCGCCAACGCCAAGTCTGATAGTCTCCTGCCCAAGGTCGGCCCAAGGCTTCCGATTGATTCCAAGCGTGAGTTCGTTGTGCTTCGACGCCCGCGTTGCTGTACGTATAAAGCCGTTCAGGCGTGTAATGATTCTGGGCGCCCAAACGCAATGTCGCACGCGGTGAAATTCGATTCGTATAGTTGGTGGTCGTCATTCCAGTGGCGTCAGCGGCACCGTAGATTGGCGCGGTTCGCTTGAACAACGAGAGCGCTTTCCGCCCCTGAGCGTTCGCATGATTGCTTAACACAAACAGCATTGCGAACATCACGACGCCCAAACCTATTCCGAATTTCTTCATTTCAATGACCTTGATAATTACAAATTCCTTCGTGACCTCGATGAGGCCACAATATTGCCAGGACGCCGTTTGATTCGACGTCCCAGCCGATTTTCATTTAGCGATGTAAAGCGCCGCGTATTCGAGACGCGCCGCGTAAACGAGACGCGCATCCACCGCCGCTACAAGCACCCTCGGAGACAATTGCCTCGCCAATAATTTCCTCACCAATCACTTGGCCTGTATCACAGGTGCCACTGCTACACCTACCGTGCAATCCGGCTCCCTGAAAGTGACTGCGTACATGTCCCTGACCGTGCCCGTGTCCGCGCAAATGTCCCTGACCGTGCCCGCGCAAATGTCCAAGGCCACGTAGGCTTCCGCCGCTGCCGCCACCGTCAAGTCCATAAAGCCTGCTATTGACTCGGTATCGAAGGTGCTCGGTGCCTCTGGCAAATGGAAGTGGACCAAGGTGGTTGGTACCGCTTTGCCATCGAACGCTCGTTAGGTTCAACGAATCGTTTCCACCGCCAAAGTATCCACCGGTGTTGTAGTAGTTGAAATAATTCCGTGAATGCTGATACGTCATCTCGTGCGGCATCAACGGCTGATAGGTGTAATACGACTGCGCCCCTAGTTGCGGAGAGTAGTATGGAGCCGGGTACATCCCCACTCCACCAATGTCGTATTGTTGAAAAAGATTATTGGATGAGTTCCCTTGGCCAAATTGAGCTATGGCTGGCGCAGCAGTCACGCAACCAACAACAATCATGGCTATAGAAAGAAGTAAAGATCGGGTCATTGGTCTCGCTCCTGTTTAAGTCTCGTTACGGCGCGCGGCGGTTCAGCTATCAACGTGTACAGCTTATCCCTCTTTTCTTCGTCAACGCTGCTTACCCAGTTCCACAGAATCTAGAAATCCGTGGCCATACCGGGAAATAGTCGCGATACAACCATAAGAACCGTCTGTGACCAACTCGACCCGATTGGTATACTCAACCCAAACCTCCTCTTTTTTCAAATTGAGGAGACCGCAGCCCAAACCATTGCAACTAAAGGACGGATCTAAGTGGCAAAACGTCGCTCTTCGAAGAAAGCCAAAGCAAGCAAAGCAAAAGCCACCAAAGGCTCTTCGTCTCGGAACGGAAAATCGAAATCCAAGTCGGCCGAGCCAACACTTTTCGACGAAGAGCTTGAGAACGGGTACACACCAGTACCGCTTCGATTGGCTGCACAATCGCGATACTTGAACTATTCGCTTTCGGTGATCACCTCGCGGGCTTTGCCTGATGTTCGCGATGGTCTCAAGCCGGTCCAGCGCCGGATTCTATACACCACTCGCCGCTTGGGCCTGGATCACAATGCCAAGCATCGCAAAAGCGCCAAGGTCGTTGGCGACACGATGTCGAATTTCCACCCACACGGTGACAGTTCGATTTACGATGCGCTGGTTCGCATGGCTCAACCGTTTTCGCTGAGGATGCCCTTAATCGACGGAAGCGGAAACTTTGGATCGATTGACCCTGATCCTGCGGCCGCGATGCGTTACACCGAATGTCGCCGTTCACGAATCGGAGGCGAATTGCTGCGCGACCTCTCAACGCGAACGGTTCCGTTTCGTGCCAACTATGACGGTACTGACGAAGAACCAGTTGTCCTGCCCAGCCGCATCCCCAACCTGCTTCTCAATGGCGCTACGGGAATTGCCGTTGGAATGGCGACCAACATTCCGCCGCACAACCTGAAGGAGCTTTGCCGGGCGTTGATCAAGCTTCTCAATGATCCGGAAATTAAACCCTATCAATTGTTTGGTGAGAAAGTCGTTCAGGGGCCGGATTTCCCTACCGGCGGGCAGGTCATCAACACTAAATCCGAGCTGCGAGAAATCTACAAGACCGGCCAAGGGGCGATCAAACTTCGTGGTAAAAGCAAACTGGTTGGCGGAAACAAAAAGACTGGCCGCGTTTTACAGATCACAGAGATTCCCTATTCAGTCAACAAAGCCAGTTTAGTCGAACGCATTTCCGAACTGGTTTACTCAGGCAAGCTTCCGCTGGTTACTGAGGTTCGCGATGTTTCGACCGATGACATCCGGATCGATTTGATTCTCAAAAAAGGGGCCGACGAAAAGAAGGTTCTCGCTTTCCTCTATAAGAACTCGCAATTCCAGATCAACTTCAACATGAATTTGACCTGCCTGGTACCTACCGAGAACCCGAATGTCGGCCGCCCCGAACGACTGGGCTTGAAAGAAGCACTATGGTACTTCCTTCAGTTCCGGCTCGACGTCGTGACTCGCCGCCTGGAAAACGAACTGAACGTTTTGAATCGAAGGATTCATATTCTACGCGGCTTTGTAACCATCTTTGATGCTTTGGATGAAATCATTCGAATCATTCGAAAAAGTGACGGCAAAGCCGACGCGGCAGCAAAAATCATGAAACGTTTCCCCGTTACCAAAGGGCGCGGCAAGAACACCGGACTCGATGCAGAACAAACCGAAGCGATCTTGGAGCTAAAGCTTTATCGGATCGCTCGCCTGGAGATCAATCTGGTTCTCGAGGAACTCAAAAAGAAAGAGAAACGCGCACGTGCGATTCGGGCGCTCCTTAAAGAAGACACCACTAACACAAAATCTTCGGGTCGCTGGAAGATCGTACGCGGCGAAATCGAAGAGATCGTC
This sequence comes from uncultured Pirellulaceae bacterium, assembly GCA_964433035.1. Classification (GTDB taxonomy): domain Bacteria; phylum Planctomycetota; class Planctomycetia; order Pirellulales; family Pirellulaceae; genus Mariniblastus. The sequence continues at coordinate 18,672 of CAYSQZ010000042.1, forward strand.
AGCGACTATTGCAAACTTCCCGAATCCAAACGTCGAACGACGATCGAGGCGGCTGGCCGGGAAATCGAAATTTCAGCTGAGGACTTTATCGTCGCTGAAGACTGTCATGTTTTGATCACGCGGGACGGCTGGGTGAAGCGGCAAAAGAACATCGCCGATCCGTCCAAAAGTCGCTTACGCCAAGGCGACAGTATTCTGGCGCTGGTTGCTGGATCGACGCGCAACTCGATTGGATTCTTTTCTTCCAAGGGCGTTTGCTATACGGCTCGAATGATCGACATTCCGGCATCGACTGGATTCGGCGAGCCAATTCAGAAACTGTTCAAGCTCAAAGACGGTGAAAGAATTGTTTCGGCACTTTCCTTTGACCCTCGCGTCATCGGTAACGTCTTCGCTGACCCCAAAGAACCCGATTACTGCCCTGACATTCACGGCTTGGCCGCCTCTAGCAACGGCTATGCGCTGCGTTTTGGTTTGGAAACTCTGGTGGAGCCCTCAACACGCAGCGGTCGACGCTACGCCAGGGCTTCTGTTGGCGCAGAAATCATCGGTGTGTACGCGATCGACAGCAACGAAACTATCCTGGCAATCTCCCACGAGTGCCGCGCCATGATTTGCCCATCTGAAGACATCAACTACCTCTCTGGTGTCGGCAAAGGCGTGATGCTAATTAAGCTTTCCAAAACCGATCAGTTGATTGGATTTAAGCCGTCCACCGGTGACCGCGATCTGTTGACAGTAGAAACCAACCGGGGCGCCAAGAAAACAATTTCCACGGCCAAGTATCGAACCACATCACGTGGTGGCAAAGGCAACGAGATTCAAAAGAATGGCAAGATTGCCAAGATCCTGTGGCCGGCCATAGAATCGCCGCAAGAACTAAAACCTCTAAAAGCAAAGCAATAAACCGGGACTCCAGATTTTATGGCCAAGGCAGCTAAAAAGAAAAAATACACCGGCGAGAACATTGTCGTCCTTGAAGGCTTGGAGCCCGTTCGTAAGCGTCCCGGCATGTACATCGGTGGCGTCGGACCGGCGGGGCTTCATCATCTCATTTGGGAGATCATGGACAACTCGGTCGACGAAGCCATGAACGGGCATGCGACCGAGATCACCGTCCACCTCCACAAAGAGGGCGATTCGGTCACAGTTTCGGACAACGGTCGTGGCATTCCGATCGACAAGCACGCCAAAACCAAAAAGAGCGCGCTCGAAACGGTTCTTACTGTCTTGCACGCCGGGGGTAAATTCGACGGCAACAACTATAAAACCGCTGGTGGTCTTCATGGCGTCGGAGCATCAGTGGTCAATGCGCTTTCCAAGAAACTGGTAGCGGTGGTCAAGCGAGGTGGATCGCAATTCAAGATGGAGTTCGCCAAAGGCAAACCGAAATCAAAACTTCAAAAGCTCAAGGGCTCCGTTCGGGGAACCGGAACGTCGATCTTCTTCGCGCCCGACCCAACAATCTTTCCCAGAACCAACTTCAACGTTGACACCATCCGGCAGCGGTTGGAAATCGCCAGCTTTCTTCATCGCGGCGTTAAAGTCAACTTCCACAACGACGTCGACAAGACCAAAGAGACATTTCATCACCAGGAAGGGATTGTTGAATACCTCGGCCAGGTAATCAAGCAACGGGATACAACGCCGATTCACGAGTCACCCTTTACCGTTCGCGCCGAAGACCCTGACCGTGTCGAGTTAACACTTCAATGGACCGAATCGACCGACGAACACCTGCGTTCCTATGTCAACGGAATCCCCACGGCAAACGGCGGAACCCACGAAAATGGTTTTCGTTCCGGGCTTAACAAAGCAGTCCGAAACTACTTTGACATGCACAACTTGATTCCTCGTGGAGTCAAGATCACACCTGACGATATTCGCGAAGGCATGGTCGGAATTCTTTCGATCTTTATCCCCGAACCACAATTCCAGGGGCAGACCAAAGATCGCTTAAACAACCCCGAGGTACAGGCGTCCGTTGATGGCGTGATGCGGCCGGCGCTTGAACAGTGGATGAACAATAACCGGACGACTGCCGACGGGATCGTCGCCCGAATCATTGCCGCAGCGCGAGCAAGAGCTGCTTCCAGAGCGGCCTCGGCGGCCGTCTCACGCAAAACCAGCGGCAAGCGTTCCATGCTGCCCGGCAAGCTGAGCGATTGTCTCAATTCTGGTCGCGGTAATTCTGAACTGTTCATTGTCGAAGGTGATTCCGCCGGAGGCTCAGCGAAGCAAGGCCGCGACAGAAACTATCAGGCGATCTTGCCGCTGAGAGGAAAAGTCCTCAACACTGAGAGCTCGACGCTCAAGAAGATGATGGACAACAAAGAGATTCAGGATATGGTTACCGCGCTGGGATGCGGGATCGGTGCCGCCGTTGATCTCTCAGGGCTCAGATACGAGCGCATCATTCTCTTGGCTGATGCCGACTCTGACGGCCATCATATCACGACGCTACTGCTAACTTTCTTTTACCGGCACATGCCCAAGCTAATTGCCGACGGACGGCTTTATATTGCGTTGCCACCATTGTTTCGAATCAACATTGGCAAACAGACTTACTGGGCTGCGGACGAGGAAGACAGGACCAGAATTCTCGAAGAGCATGGCGACGGCAGGTCTAAACCGGAAATAACCCGGTTTAAAGGGCTTGGGGAAATGATGCCCAAAGTGCTCTGGGACACAACGCTGAATCCCGAAACACGGCGAATGCTCAAAGTCGAAATCGATGACCAACTTGAAACCGATCGCGTTATCAGTGATCTGATGGGCCGGGATGCTTCGGCGCGTTTTCGTTTTATTATGGAACGAGCCGAATACGCCAGCGAAATCGACGTTTAAGTCAAGCTGTGATCGCATCGTGGCGGCGACGAAAAAACGCAATCGGTTCTCACATCTTGGCTGTGTACAGGCTAGAATAAAGACGTGGGACTCAAACAATGGGAGCCACTTGTTGCGCCGTTGGATCTCTTCCAATGACTGGGAACTGACCGCTTAACTCGCTCTTGGTCCTGCGCTTGTTTTGTTTCAGTATCAAACGATGAATCTATCAACGAAACCATCAATGAATATGAGCTTCTCTTTCAAACCAGTTTTTGGCTTGGTAATGTTCGTGGTCTGGACCATTAGCTTAGTCGGCCAACAGAGTTATGGCTTTGCGATCCAGCTGGATGAAGTCGTTCCAATTCCGGTCGACGTCGCGGGGCCTCAGCCAAAAGAAAAGCCGGAAGACAAAGATAAAGATAAAGAGGCGGCCAAACCCGATGCCGTAATCGATACAAATGACGGACCAGCCGAAGAGAAAATTGGCGAGCAGTTTGCGCAGCTTCATTTGCGAGACGGTTCGATCATTGGTGGCGATATCAAGATGGCTTCGATTGATATCAAAACCGAGTACGGTGTCTTGAAGGTCCCGATTTCCAAGGTTTCCAAAATCATGCCTGGCCTCAATGGCAACCCCGAGTTGAAAAACAAAATTACCAGCTTGGTCAAAGGGCTTGGCGATGCCGAGTTAACTATCCGCGACGCAGCGCAGCGCGATCTTGTTGCAATGGGACTCAAGATCAAAAAAGTCCTCAATACATATGATGATGGTGGACTTGCCGAGCGTGGAAAACGACTGGAAGAGATTCGAACGGAGTTTGATGAGATTGCCGAAGAACTCGAAGAAGATTTGATCAATCCCGAAACGCCACTGGATTTCAACGACACCGTGGTCACGCCTGACTTTTCAATTGTTGGTGAAATCCAACAGAAGGAATTTGAGGTTTCGAGTAAATTTGGTCGTCTTCAGGTACAGCTTGGCGATATTCTGGTGGCCGACCGAACGATTAACCAAAGTCGTCCCGAGGTTCGCAAAACCGTTGAGGTCGATGCAATGGCTTTCTTCCAAACCAAGCCGCAATCGGCTGGAATTCGAGTTCACAAAGGCGACAAGATCTCGATTCAAGCCAGTGGCGTTGTGCAATGGACAAACTGGAGTAACTCCAGCTCGCCTGAAGGTTTGACCAACCGCAGTACATGGAATGGGATCAATTCTGGAAAACTCGTTGCCCGGGTAGGAACCGATAATAGTTCTTGCGTTGCTGTAGGTGCCAAAGGGGAATTTGTAGCCAAGAAATCTGGCACTCTCTACCTTGGAATTTCAATGCGGGATAGCTACGCCACCAGCACCAGTTACACTTGGACCGGAAACTACAAAGCCAAAATCAAAATCGCTCCCGGCACAGAGTGATCAGGTTCTCAACTGTGGTAAGTTCGGTTTCTGTGGTAGGTTCGTTTTTTTAACCGAATCGAACAGCAACAATATTGCAATTTAGGAAGCGACATGAAACCACTTGGATGGTGCTTATTGGTGCTTGGCTTGGTAATCGGACCTGTGGTTCAGGCCCCAGCCTCGCCTTTGGTTCAAGATAACCAATCGAATCAGGCGGTCCCCAAAGACCCTTCCCGGCTGGGGTCCCTCACCAAAGTCCCGCACTCGACTGGATTTTATTTTGCCACAATGAACCACGCAGCGGTCTTCGAAGCCGTAGCTGACAGTAACGCCTGGAAAGCGATCAAGAAATCAGAAGTCGCTCGAGGCATGAAATCGGCTTATCGTCGGGGTAGAACCAAAGGTTACGCCGAGTACAACGAAAACAATCCGTTCGCTCAATATCTAAAGTTTTACGGCGACACCTTCGACAACTTTATCGTCAAATCCGGCTGGGAAGTCGCTTCTCAGGTCATCGGGAACGAGATGTTTATCTATGTCGACAACGACATGGCTGACCTTATCAAAGTCACTCGGGACGCGCAAAAAAAAGCCTTCCAATTCATGGCCGATGAAGTCGACTTCAACGATCTCGAATCGCAAGAGTTAGGCGACGAGATCGCTGTGCAAATGGTTACCAACATGCTCAAAGAGCTGACCGATGTTGCCTGCCCAACCATGATCATTGGTTCTCGGCTTGAAGACCCAGATGAATTTAAAGGCATGCTGGAACTCCTGCGTTCAGGGGCAGAAGCCGGAATGAACGACCTTCCTCCGGAAATCGACTTCTTGCGCGACGGCTGGAAAGTAATCGATAAAGAAGGCAATTATTTCCTGACCTTGAATTTGGACCTTAGCGTTTTGCCTCTGGATGATTTATTGGCCGATGTGGATGACGCTGAGTTGGTCGCTGCCATTGAAGAGTTTGTTCTTAACAAGCAAGGCACGATCGGGTTGGGAATTACTGGCAATTTGCTGATGCTGGGAATTGCCAGCGACGCCAAAAAGCTGACTGAATTTGGCTCTCAAAACAGGCTGATCGATTTACCACAACTAGCTCGTCTTAATGAATCAATTCAGAAGAACGAGCCGATCATCGGGGCCTATTACATCAGTGAAGAATATGCCAAGGCTCAATTTTCGTTTGCTGAGGCAATCGAGGCCTACCTTCCGATGTTTGAGAAGGGGTTTGTGACTGGCATTACCAAGAACCTGGAATCCGACGTTCCTCAGGCTCAACTCGAGCAGCTTTCTACAGAGATTTCCAAGTTCATGCGAGAACTTGCAACGGATCTCAAAACAGTTTTCCCCCAGCCAGCTTTAGGCTACGGTTTTGCGAAACTTGACGCTGATGGTATTCGTGGCCACGCATTTTCAGAATTTAGACATCCGGCTCTGGATGGCAGCAAGCCACTGGATCTGGCCAACCATGCTGGCCCTCAGACAATTTTGCTCGCCGCGGTACGTCCTCGCGATTTGGCCGAGCAATACGGTCTACTTTCGAAATGGTCTTCGAGGTTGTACGAAACGCTAAAGCACGAGGCGTTTCAGCAAGCATTGGAATCGATCGGCAAAACAAAACCAGCTGACTCATCCGGCGGCGCGCCAGATCTTATGGAAGACGAACCCAAATTGGAATCACCGGATTTGGAATCTGCCGATGAGAAATTGGCAACTGAAGTAGCTGCGGCAATGCGCAAAGATTTCGAATCGTTTACAAGCAAATTCGACCAGACAACCCGCCAACGGCTGTTACCGGCAATCAGTGGGCAGGAATTTGGGCTCTTTATCGAGCTGGTCGAAGGCCCAGAGTCGTGGCATCCCGAGATACCCAAGACCGAAACACGACTATCGTTACCACTTCCGGCGCTGATCATGAGGCATAGCAACCAAGCCGATCTCGTTCTGGCAACTGAAGAATATTCGGATCAATTGACCAGTTTATTTGAATCGGTCAAAGCCAAAGTTCCGGAGAAAGACCGGCAGGAAATTGAATCCGAGCTGGAGCAATGGGATTTCGATCTTGAGAAAACCAAAATTGACGCAGGGACGCTATTTCAATTTTCTTTACCGCCTGAATTGGAGGTTGACGCTTTGGTTCGACCGGGATTTCTAATTGCCAACAACAATATTGTTGCGAGTCTTCTTCAAAAGCACGCAGAAGATCTGTCTCAGCCTCGAACACCAGACTTGTTTGGACCCGCAGCGGAGAAGAAACCATCCTCAATGATCTTCTTTTACGACAATCGCGTCGTCATGAAGGGCATCGAGACTTGGAACGAGCTCGCACTTGAGTTTGCAGAAGAAGCGGCTTTGGAACAGGACATCACCTTTGATTTGTCACAGTATGAAGCCGAAAGAGACACGCTTCAATTTTCAGAGGAGCAACTCAAGGACTACGTCCAGCACTATTGGAATCTCAGCAATTGCTGGAAAGGGTTTTCCGCACGTTCGTTTGACGACGGAGCCGGTAGAGCGAGCGAGTTCCTGCTGAAGTTTAGCGACATTGAGCCTGTGAAATAGGCTCAGCCGAACCCTTCCTGTTCGTAACAAAGTCGCGTTTCGCGGAGAGTCTTCATTAATGGTAACCGACGCGTAAGCGAGGATCATCGAGGTTCCTCGCTTACGCTTCGGGTTACCATTTGCCTTCGACCCTCTCTGGGAAGGTGCTTGTTTCGTGAAGCCAGGCATATCATTTCTAGTGCACCAGTCAGCACGGCTCGGGTAGCTACAGCGTTTTGTTTTGCTTTTCTTCGCTTCTACCTTCAGCCAGCCACTGATCCGTACTACTGGGATCGGCCAAACGGCACATCTCTTCGACTTGATCGGCAATTTCATACAGATCATCACGCCACTGATCATGATCGACATCAGCCGGGCAAAGCTCGGCCATTTCATCAATCAGCAACACGAAACGAAGCAAATGCCGAAACACAACACCTTCCTGCTTCTGCAACTTGTTGCTGGTGACATATTTGTTGAAATCCGTGCCGTATTGCAACGCTTCACCAACAACCCAAACCGGTGTCACACGGACATCATCGACGCCAGGAAAATCGTGCTGGAATAAACGTTGAAGCTTGTGCGGCAACGTCAGTATCGGGACATAGTCGTCTTCGTCGTAATAACCTCGCTTTTTATCCGCGTCTTCGTCCTCTTCTTCTTTGATCGCGCCAAGTTCCTCCGCCGTTGCCAGCCCCTTGGTCAACAGCATCGAATCCAGACGGGTCGTCGCCAGCGGCCCGGGCGGCAATTCCCAATGTCGTGGAACCCAGATTGCCTTACCAAGCGAACGAGAAAGCTCGAGAATACTCTCCAACGCCATGATCCGTTCGTTCTTGTCGGCGATTCCAAGGTGGTTCATCAAAAATACCGCATACAACGGATGAACTCCGCGAAGCTTCAACAGATCGTCCATCTTCTCCGTTGGCGTTGCGGTGATCGGTTTGTACTGCGGTTTCTCTGGTTTGGCGTCTGACTGTCCCATCGCATTTTTTTGGAGCTTGTTCTTTCCCGAGCTTTCCTTGGGATCCAGCTTTGGACTCTTGCGCTGACCGAGGTCCAGGACCAAACTTGGCGCTGACTCAGGTTCGGCCTGAACCTCTGACTCAGCCTCCTTCCCGGAATCATCCTGATCGTCCTCGGTATCCTGATCTGCCAAAGGAGGTTTGGGATCAAGCTCAACATACCCGCCGCGCCACAAAGTAATCAGCTGTCGGTTAAGACTCTTTTGTGCAGAAATCTGTTCCTTGGATCCCAGCAAACGGCCGGCGACCAGTTTGCGAATCAGATCAACCTCGGGCGACGCATCAAGCATGTAGACCAGCAAACGCCACGGCAGATTCCCTCGGCTAGCCAGGTCGGCCGAAGGCGCGTTGATCAACTGATTGAATTGGGCTTCGCTCCAATACTGCTGCCCTTCGCGCCGCTTGGGTTGTTTTTTCTTGAGCGCCTTTTTCGCTTTGCGAAGTCCCGGATCTTTGGTGTCCTCAGGGATCTGATCGTACTTCTGTTTCCACTTGAGAATCTTGACATCATCGTCGTGCGGAAGCGAAAACACATATCCACGATCATCAAACTGAGGCCGCCCTGCCCTGCCGAACATCTGATGAGCCGAACTGGCCTCCATCAATTTCATCTTTCCTCGCGGACCTTTGAGCAACGTCGGCAAAACGACACTTCTGGCCGGCAAGTTAATGCCCGCTGCCAACGTCTCGGTACATACGCAGACGCTAAGCAACTTTTCCTGAAACAGCTCTTCGACGATCCGGCGATATCGCGGAAGCACACCAGCATGGTGAACACCGATACCACGAATCAAAATCTGTTTTAGCTTGGGACCGATCCCTTGTGACCAATCGTACTGCTCAAGCCGATTGCCGAGCTGTTTCTGCTGTTCCTTATCAACACACTTCTTCCCTTTGAGCATTTCGGCCACGTTCCAGCACTGTTCGCGATTAAAGCAGAACAACAGCGCCGGCGTGTATCGACTCTCCGCTTCACCCCGAACCATTTCCTCAATGTGATCCGGAAGAATCTTGTCTTCGACCCAGTGAAAGGAAAGCGGTACCATCCGCTCGCTACTTTGCGCGAGTTTTAGATTGCGACCGTGGATTCGATTGAGCCAACCAGCAAACTCCATCGAGTTTCCAACCGTCGCCGAAAGCAACAACGTTTTGACATGTGAAGGAAGCAGGCCCAAACCAAACTCCCACACAATCCCACGTTCGCGATCATTGAAACTGTGAAACTCATCCATCACAACCGCCCAGACGTCGGTAAAATCGAAGGCTTCTTTGTGGAGCAAGCGATTGAGCAAAATCTCGGCGACGACGACCAGAATCTTGGCCTGCGGATTTACTTTCCGGTTACCCGTTACCAACCCGACCTCGTCAGGCGAAAAGCCCCATTTGACAACCGATTCCTGAATGTCGCGAAACTTCTGATCTGTCAAAGCGATCAGTGGTGTTGTGTAGTATGCCGTCTTGCCGAGTTTGAGGGCTTCATAGATCGCCGCCTCAGCAATGAGCGTTTTGCCTGTGCCAGTTGGTGCACAGACCAAAACGCCTTGTTCCGATGTAAACCAGGAAAGCAGTGCTTCTTCCTGAACCGGATAGGGCGTAAATGGCAACAGGTCGAAGTATTCTTCGGCGATGGTGTCGCGGCGTGTTT
>CAYSQZ010000043.1:0-27793 GCA_964433035.1 uncultured Pirellulaceae bacterium
TGACTACCAGGCTGACTACCAAAACTAACCCGACAACTTGAAAGTCTTGTTCATGCAAACGCGCGTCGCTGAAGGAGAAAAAGGTGGACGCCTTAACGACATCTACCTTCGTCGGCGAAGTGTGATCATCAGCCCAGCAATCAATATCGCCGCGCCTGACGCTGGTTCAGGAACTCCAACTGCTACGATGTTATCAATAAACAGAATTGAAGCGAGGCGATCTTCACTGCTAACAATGTAGGCTGGGCCTGATTCTGCCGACAGGATTCTCAAACGATCCACATTTGACAGAACTTCTTCAAAACTTGCTGTCCCAGTGCCGGGGACGTTTACCAAAGCTGTATCGTTGATCTCGAAAAACAGATCAACAAATTCACCATCATTCTGAACGACCAACGCTTCAGCCGTAGAAAATCCGGTCCCTGCTCCAAAAGCGTTGTCTGTGAAGCCAAGTCTTAGAAAAAGAGGGCCTTCAGATGTTGGATCCACAGCAACAGTTGCCGAAATACCTGTGATACCGGCCGAGATATAATCGCCTGTAAAAGTCGTTCCGTTTTGAATGAGCTGGGCAGAAAGAGCGCCCGCTCCACCCACCGATTGGTTTTGAAGAACAAAACCATCATCAATCCCAAAGAGTACTGGTGTGATACCAGCACCGGCACCGCCAACTCCGAATCCCTGAGTTGTGTTATCTTCAAAATCGGCGGTCAGGCCCGCAAACACTTGAGCATACGCATAAGGCGTGCAGGCATACACCAGGAACAAAGCAAAGCAAACAGTCAGCAATCGTGTCATCAAGGTTAACCAGAGACAGTTATTTATGTTACTACCAATTCACAGCGTCTCAAAACTAACACGATGAATCTGCTAGACAAGCTAGAAAGCATATCCAGTGGCCAGCAGCAATTGAGAAAGGCTTCCCTTATGTGGCCGGACATACCACAAGGCAGATTAAGTGTGACGTGGCATACCATAGGACGCATTTACATTGCAGCCACTTTACCGTGGCTTGAAAATTGACATTTTCTTCACGAAAGAATTCTCCTTTCTTTCGGCCGCCGCTGCTACCCAAAAAGGTCGAATCGTCTGACTTCGCAACTCCGGCCAAGAGTGATTCGCCGGCCCAGTAGATCAACGTTGACCGAATTCTGCGAAGGACTGTAACCGCTGAAGAAAGACCAATCGAGAATTCTTTCTGTGTCAGCTTAGTTTTCGATAGATCGCAATGTGTGGAAGCCCAACGCGTTAGCGAGGAAGCAGCGGCAACTGACTCCGCCCTCGCTAACGCGTCGGGTTACCATTATTGTTCCACGCGGCGGCTTTCGGGATGCAATTGCGGTTGAAAGCGGCTAGCCGACAGGCTTCACAGAGAGGCTGCGATTTCTATTACTGTTTTGGCGCTCGCAACCGGTGAACCGCCATTTTCCATGGCTAGGCCAAACGGCTGGTATCGATGGGCCAGTGTTTCCAAGAAATCACAGCTTGGAGCCAAAGGCAACTATCCCAAACAAATTCAAGCATTCTTCTTGCAATATAGAAACGTCCACGGGAGCGGGTTTCGAACCTCGAGAACTTCAAACTCGCGGCCAATCAGTTTTTTGAAACTCTGGGTGCTCCAGTGCTGTAAGTGCCCAGGCGTGTTACCTAGAGACGACCAATATTTTCCACGGGCAACATTCAAGACTCGCCAAAGCGGCTCCCGAGGAACACTGCAGATTAAGTGCTTGTTGGCCAATGCGGAAAGAACTTCTAGTGCACGATCAGGATGCTCCAAATGCTCCATGACTTCGCAGCAAATCACCAGATCGGCCGAGTCAGTCTTGGGGTCAAGATCATAGATGCTGGCGACCTTGTAATCGATACTCAACCCCTGATGCGCCGCCCGCTGACGGGCCTTCTCAATACAGTCGGTTGATAAATCTGACGCTCGAACGTCAGACGCGAGCTTGGCGTAAGTCTCACCAAGGAAGCCTTCACCACATCCAATTTCGTGGACGCTGTCGAACTCCGCTTTGCCCAGCAGCTCATTGAGCGTTGACATGAATCCATCGACCAACCAACGGGCCAGTGGATTGCTGGTTTCATACTTGTTGAAATAGTTGCCCGTTACAATTTCGGTTTCGTCCATGGTTACCAGGGCGTCTTTTTTCATGAGTGGTTTGTTCATCTTTTTCTCAGTCCAATTTCTTTGAATCCGGTGGTTGCAACCGGCTTTTAGAATTCTGATTTAGTGATTTGAGGAAGTTAAAGCGACCACGGGGTTACCCCGAGAATCACACTCTTGCAGGTTTGTCTCGTTTCCGTTTTCCAAGTGCCAGCGCCAGATTTTTCGACCCGAGTAGTAGTCGATCAGATCCAAATTCTTACTGCCCCCAAGGTCTCTGGCAAAAACGACACCTGCTTTGTCGATTGAGGCTTTGTTGTAAACCCATTCCTTGTGAATGCTGTAGTCAGGTGCATAGGAAACAATGACAAGGTCTTGAGCGGGCTTGGCCTCCAAAGTTTCTTCGACGAACCTGTGCGGCGACATCGGCATTTGAGTTTGATAGTTGGCGTAAAGCATGACCAGTTTCAGCACTGAGAAAACTACGACCGTTCGAACCACCATTTTCCCAATCTTCCTGTCTCGGCGCCAAAGCGAAATACTCCGCAACGTTGCGACACTCAAAAGGAAAAACAAGGCCGCGACCGGAGCCAGATAATGGGGGAAAATCCATGATGTAATCATCTGGGTATGAATCAGCAGTAGTCCCATCGAAATAATCAACGCAAAACGATACCAGCGATTGCGCCAAAGAATCGGAAAGGCAAGCACCAAAAGCCCCATGCCCAGTGGGTAGAACTTCCAAAGCAACGCCAGTCGCCTCGTAAGATCTGGCCAATAATTATTGAGGCTACGCAAATCCTGTTGCCGCTGGCGAAACGATTGAAAATACTCTTCCATTCTCGGATGGTTGTAAGCTGGAATTGCTTTGCCGCTGTCTTTCCAAATCAACATTGAGAATTCAAGATAGTCATCGTCGTGTGCGTGATAAGGCAGCTTGGCCACACTGCCAGTTACCGCTTTGTTGTATGTCCCGATTACTCCGATTCCAATCGCCCCCATCAAAAGTAATGGTACCGCGATCTTGAGCATGCGAAGTTGCAAAGAAGTCGAACTTGCCAGTTCCTTTGCAGGCTTGATCATCCACCAACCAACCATTGCAAGGACAGGCAAGCTGATCAAAAAACCTTCCATTGGGCGAGCATTGGAAAGCAACACCAGGCCACACCCCAGCATCATTGAATCTCTCGCAAGTCCGCTGTGGTAGATTCGTTTAAGCCCGCCAAACACCAGAGCTCCAGCTAAAAACGCTGCCGCTCCACCCCAATACGATTGTCCCCAGGCGTGCAGGATTGGCGAATGAATCGTAACCAGCATCCCGCCCAACATCGCCCAGTACGGTGTGGTCCAAGCTCGCAACATCCAGTACATCGCCGTGCAGGCCAATGCCAGCGCGAACCAAATTCCGACAATCGGGTGCCCAGTTAACACTTGCCCCAGCGCCAGGAACACCGAATTGGCAGGCGGATATTTTGCCGTCACACTCGGACTGGATAACACGTGGAACGATTCGAAGTGCTCTCCCAGTGGGTGGACTTGGTTCGTCAGTCGCCCTTGCGCAAACGTATCGCTTGCCAACAAATACGAAAACTCGTCGTGGACTCTTGGCTCAGGCCACCGAACTGACGATAGAGTCGCGTTGAGCGTGAGCGAAAGCCCAAAGATAGCCGCAGCGCATAGCCAGGGGCGCAACGAGAACCGCTTGGCCAACCGCTTAAGCTTTTTCAGAACAGATTGCCGATTGTTGGAAAGATAAACGGCGAGAAAACAAGCCAGCGCAAAGGCGGCCAGTTTCATGAGCGGGTTGAAGTCCCAATAAGTCCACATGTCGCTATTTGTCCTGACTACCGTGTCCCTGTTGCGTCAATTCCTTTATCGCGTCTTTCTGAAGTCCAACTGACTTGATTTGGAATGGCTTGAAACGTTCTGAGTTTCGCTCAGCCTCCGTATCTGCTCGTTCATCTCACAAATTCGCATATTCGTTTTTTCGAGGAGCTTGCGGTTCACCGAAATCAAGTCGCCGATCAATCCTACAACTGCGCACAACAAACCCGCGCCCATCAAAATCGACGCCAGAATGAGGGATTGGATGTGACCGCCGCCTGAGCCTGAAAGAAAGAACATCATGTAGCGAACGCAAAGCACCAAGCTCGCCAGGCAAAGCGCCCCTGCTGGGACTCCGAAAAAATAAAGCGGCCGATAAATCATAAAGGCTCGCAAAATCGTCTCTGCGGATCGTCTGCAATAACTGGAAATGCTTTTCAACAATCGCGAAGGACGAAGGTCTTCGTTGGTTCGAATAGGAACCGAAGTTACGGCAAAATTACTTCGGCCAGCCTGAATGAGGGTCTCGAGCGTATAGGTGTATTCGCTAAAAACGTTGAGACGCATCGCCGTTTCCCGTCGTATCGCGCGAAAACCGCTGGGAGCATCTGGCACCGCGGCTGTACTGGCTTGCCGAACAACCCAGCTGCCCAGTTTCTGCAGCTTCTTCTTTAGAAACGAAAAGTGGGCGGTATCCGAAATAGGTCGTTCACCGACAACAAAATCGGCTTCACCGTTAACAATCGGCTGGACAAGCTTTTCAATATCATCAGCTTCGTACTGATTATCCGCGTCAGTGTTCACGATTACGTCGGCACCAAGACTCAGACAAGCTTCGATGCCGGCCTGGAAAGCGTAGGCCAACCCTTTGTTTCGGGAAAAAGAAACGACGTGATCAACACCGTGGGCTTTTGCAACTTCTACCGTTTTGTCGACACTACCGTCATCAATAATAAGCCATTCAACGGTCTCAACTCCGGCGACGGTTCGCGGCAGTGCGTCAAGCGTGACCCCAAGCGTTCCCGCTTCGTTGTAGCAGGGGATCTGAATGATCAACTTCTTCAACGTCGGAGATACGTTGTTTCGGTCGCCATCAAATTTCTGGTCGTCCAGAATCGAGTCGATCGTTTCAAGCGTCGATTCCGCAGACGCAATAACATCTTGCTCTTCTGCCGTGCGATGATCGACAGCACTTGGATTAACCACAGCGAAATTCACCGGGTCAAGCAGAGTATTCGAATTCAAATTTGTAGAGTCCACGTTCGCTCGCCTCACATGTCGGATCAGACTGTTGGATTGGCCATGATGCCAGAGAGTTTCTTGATTACGCCCATCTCAGTTTCCGTTTCCACCGTGTTGAGTTGCTTTCCCAAGGCAGGAACTCTGGATCAAGTACGGCTGGGTCGAATCCAACCAAGCAACCAGGAAACCTGCTGGAGAAAGATACCACGCGGCAAAGTCGACGTTATCGCTTTTGATGATTCGACGCCTTGGTTTCGAAAGTAGGTTGAGGATATTGCCGATTGTCGATCAACACGATCAGACCAAAACGCAAAAGCCGCAAACTTTAACATTTGGCTTGATCCATAATTTCAACTTCCTGCATTGAGACGTTTTGAGTTAATACGAAATCAATCGTTGGTTTGAAGTCGAGTCAACTATAAGACGATTTAAGAAATGAAAGTCGATCTCAGCCCGGGCTCTGGCGCGCAGTTGCGAAACGGCACCTGGTGGCGAAATCCCAAGTCATTGACGCGCAGGCGGGAATCTACTGAACTGCCAGCAATGGACTCCCGCCTGCGCGGGAGTGACTAAAAAAGTGGCGCTATCCAACCAGGCTTCTTTTGACGATCGGGGGATCCGGTAAACCGCGAAAACCCGAGGGCTTGCGCCCTTCGGCTACAGTTGATCGACGAATTTTTGAATAGATAAACAGTGCCTAGTCTGCAGCTTTCATGTGTTGGGCGAGTTATTTGGCCAACTGTTTCGCTTCCTTTCTCGCTTGAGCCCAGGTGTAGTCAAAGAAAAAGATGTCTCCGCTTTGCTGTGCTGCTGTAATGCGATCGAGCAACGTCAGCAGAATCTGACGTTGCAATTGATTGTGATGTGGTACGCCGAACAAATGGCCCATCATGAATGGCATGAAGACCGCGCGAGGTGGTTTGGCGTGCTGTGTTACATCCAGGGAAACTGACGGAGATACTGTTGGAATTCCTAATCGTTCGATTTCGCGTTGGACCAACGCGATTGATTGATGGCAGATCGGTCAGGCGGGGGCCGCTATAACCGCATCCGGTTTTTCTTCCGCAATCGCTGCTGCCAAATCTTTCGCCAAAGTATTCTGCAACCTTTGGGGGTCCATGTTGTATCCAATGAACGTGTAAAAATTTTTGGTCAAACCGCCGATGGCGCCCTCTACAACCAATTCCTGCAATCGTTGGATCGGAAAAATAACATTCAAATCCTCTTTGGCACCAAACGTCGGGTACTTCAGTTGGTGAATCTCCAGATCGTCTGGCTTGGAGTCAGACGGAACACGTCGGAACGAGTAGTCGCCAACCGGATGCACGGTATCAAAGGGCAAGGTGCCCTTGGGCTGAACCCCGGATGTACTGACAAAACAAATTCGGGACTGCGATAATGGTTTTGAAAGTGTTGCCAACCGAACCGTGTCCGAGTTCGAAATCATCGAACCGGGGTAGCGGTCGTTTACGGTCTGCCACAAACCTGGCCTCAGTTCCTTCGAATCAGAGCTCTCCGTCATGAATCCATTCTCCGCTTCTTTTTGCAAAGTAAAAATGCAGATGAAAATACAAGTGTGCCAACGTTTCGGGGGTTTGGGTATCGAGTGACGCTAAAATCCATTCCCGATCTGTCTCGGGCAATTCCAGCAACAGCTGGACCGCCTGGATCCAGCTCTTGTCAATTTCTCGCTCGCCTTTTTTCTCGTCTCCGTCTCCAAAGTGCAGCCTGACATAGCGAATTAATTTTTCATCGTCGCCATTGTCAATCGCTTCTTTCAAGTATTTCAACGACATGCCTTTTTAGCCCCCAATGGCGAATTGATGATATGGCCACACTGGATTAGTATATAGCGCTTATCACACCACTCACGAGCTCGATTTCAACTAATCAAGCACCAATCGACCGAGCGGAACGAGTGAACGTGTCTGGTTTTAGACGGAACGACCATAGTGAAACATAAGGAACGCACCTTACCCAACGGGATCGATGTCTTTTATTCGTCCGGTGGCAACCTCGCAGCGTTGAACAGCGAGTTTGAAAGCAACGTCTATCGCAAGCATGGTATCGAACTCAAAAACGGCGATTGCATTTTTGACGTTGGAGCCAACATCGGCTTTTTTATGTTGCATTTGAATCAACATCTTAAAAACGCTTTTGTTTTTTCGTTTGAGCCAATTCCCGACACGTTTGAGATTTTGGAAAAGAACGCTCAACGTCACAACAATCTCAATCTGCAGTTGTACAACTGCGGCTTGTCTGACGAAGCCGGGAATGCGACGTTCACACATTATCCCAAATCAAATATTTGCTCGACCATGTTTCCTCAAGGTTCGGAGGAGTATCTTGATAACAATCGCCAGTACGTGTTCGACAAAATTCGCTCGCGAGGTGCGGTGTCGAGAGTGGGCTTGAACCACATGCCCAAGTTCCTCCAAAGCCTGTTGTTCAAATTGATTTTTTCCTGGTACTACCGCGCCCAAATCAACGTTGAATGTAAGCTCCGCACGATTTCGGATGTTATCGACGAACAGAGTGTCGAGCGGATTGATTATCTGAAGATTGATACCGAAGGCGCAGAATTAAATGTTCTCAATGGCATTCGTTCCCAACACTGGCCGATTATTCGACAAGCCGTGATCGAAGTTCACGATGGTAGCAGCGGACTAAAAAAGGTGATCGAGATTCTGGAACGCAACGGCTTCGACTGCATTGTCGAGCAACCGAGCGATACGCTCAGTCATTTGCGAATGGTATATGCGTCAAAGCGTTGCCGCACCAAAACACTTCCAGCAAAAACTGAAATAGGTGCCACGAACCAATTGGCTCCGTGACATCTTTTTTCTGGTAATCTGTGACATTCGGGCTTTTAACAGAGGAGAAACGAGATGAATTTTTTTCACCACAAACTATTCACTTGCATTGTCTTAGCCTCACTCTGTCTGGGAACGATGGAACTTGCCGCTGACGATGCGGACCGACCCAATATCGTGGTCGTATTGTGTGACGACCTCGGGTACGGTGATATCGAGTGTTACGGCCATCCTCACATCAAAACGCCGCACCTTAACAAGATGGCTAAGGAAGGCATTCGCTTCACCGACTTCTACTCGGCAGCACCGGTCTGTTCACCCGCGCGAGTTGGGTTGTTAACGGGGCGAAGCCCCAACCGAGCCGGTGTCTATAACTTCATTCCCGGCGGACGCAATATCTACATGCGATCAACTGAAGTTACGATTGCGCAGCTTCTCAACGGATATTCGCTAAATGATCAGGCGATCAAAAAAAGCTTTGAAAAGTAGCTCATGAGGTAGCGATGTCAAATGTGAATTTGGATTGGTTTTTCGGACTTTAAGATTAGGGTCGCGTTGTTCGGCTTGGTTGGAATATGCGTTGCAGTCGATGTGTGCTTCCACCGGATATTCAGTGATGGAAGTCGTATCCTTCCAAGGGGAGGCAAGCCTAAATGTCGCGCTGCTTAATTTTCATGCGCGGCGGACCGATTTTGATTCTGTTAAAAAAATACAAAAAAATGACTTGGGATTTAAGGCATCAGCACCAATAATTGGCTCGACACTGGTATCAACAAATGTTCTGCATCACCCCAAGCTTTTACAAAGAAAAAAATGAACTTCCCTACTAAATTGCTCGCTTGTCATGTCATTGTCTCATTCTGCCTTGGAACAATGCAGCTCTCTGCTGACGCTGCAGAGCGCCCCAATTTCGTTGTTGTCTTGTGCGATGACCTCGGCTACGGCGACATTGAGTGCTATGGCCACCCCCATATCAAAACGCCCAACTTGAACAATCTCGCCAACGAGGGCATGCGATTTACCGATTTCTACTCCGCTGCACCGGTCTGTTCCCCTTCGCGAGTTGGCCTACTAACCGGGCGAAGCCCAAATCGAGCCGGCGTGTATAACTTCATTCCAGGCGGACGTGACATCTATATGCGATCAACGGAAGTTACTGTTGCTCAGCTTCTAAAGAAAGCTGGGTATGCAACCTGCATGTCAGGGAAGTGGCACTGCAATGGAAAATTCAATTCATCAAAACAACCGCAACCCGACAGCGCGGGATTTGACCATTGGTTTGGGACACAGAATAACGCCAGTCCGTCGCATAAAAACCCGAAGAACTTTGTGCGCAATGGAAAGAAAGTTGGCCCCCTGAAAGGATACAGTTGCCAACTAGTTGTCGATGAAGCCGTCAATTGGCTGAAGGCGCAGCAGCAAAAATCTCCCGAGCAACCCTTCTTCATGTATGTTGCCTTTCACGAACCTCACGAGCCCATTGCCTCGCCCAAAGAATTGGTAGAACAATACAGCCCAGCTGCGAAGAACGAGCTCGAAGCTCAGTATTTTGCGAACGTGGCCAATGTAGATGTTGCCGTAGGCCGATTGATGGCCTCGCTGAAAGAGCTGGGCGTCGACGAAAACACACTGGTTGTGTTTACTTCTGACAACGGCCCGGAAACATTAAATCGTTACCGCGGAGCGAAGAATTCTTTTGGGAGAGCAACTCCTTTGCGTGGCATGAAATTATGGACCACCGACGCAGGCTTTCGGGTTGCCGGAATCATGCGGTGGCCAGAAAGAATTAAACCTGGCCAGGTGATCAGCCATCCAGTGTCTTCATTGGACTTGCTGCCAACCTTTTGTGAACTGGGAAATGCGACAGTACCATCTGAACTGGCTCTCGACGGTACTAACTTCCTGCCAGTGTTGGAGAACAAAGCACTCCAACGAGAGAAGCCGTTGCTTTGGGCCTTTTACAATGCGCTTAACGAGCGAAGAGTAGCGATGCGAGATGGCGATTGGAAAGTACTGGCCAAACTAGACATCAAACAACAAAAACATGTAACCAGCGAGAATGAAGCGTTGGTCAAGCAAGCTAAATTATCCGATTTCCAAATCTTCAAAATCACCGAAGATCTCGCTGAGAGCAATGATCTATCTTCTTCGATGCCAGAAAAACTGGCTGAACTCAAGCAACGACTTGAGACACACTATCAAGAACTGCTTGAGGGTTCACATATCTGGGAGAAGTGAGCGACCGCTTCTACTACTTCCAAGTGACTTTACCTTGACTGTTCTCAATGTCCAGCCATACCGAAGCATGTTCGAAATTCCGGGTGTAGATGTACCCCTTTCGATTTGCTGGCCCCTTGGGTGGCCCGAGAGGTTTCTTGTACTCAGGCAGCGTTTTTAACCAGAGACCGCTCTGACAAATATTTTTTCTACCTAGTGGGTCCACGCAGTATCCGTCGTGCAAAAACAGGTAGCTGTATTTCTCAGCGCAGACCAGAAACAAAGCCAACTTAAATTGCAATTGTTCCTGTGAAATTTCTGAAAGATCGGAAATCCTTGAGTGTTTTTCATCAACACCTTCTAACAAATCGCTTTTCCCAAGCCCCAATGTCATCGCGACGATTTTCCCCTCACGGGCAGCGGTTTGCGTGGCCTCAATTCCTTTGGCCAAATAATCCTGCTTGCTAAGCTTTGTGCCGGCCGGCTTTGTGAAACATTCCAAATAGGTTCCATCAAAGTAACTCATGTATTCCAACCCGCTCTGCGGGAATCGCGCCCGAACGATGTTTGCGACCATCAATTTTTCAGGGCCGAGTGCTGTGCGTGTTGCGGTCATCATGTCGTGATAACCTTCAACCGTCTCTTTCTTTTTGCCTTTGGGTAACTGCCGCTCCAAATACGACGACAAGGATTTGATGTTCCCGTCAAGAAACAATCCATCAACATAAGGACTCTGGCAAACTTCTGCTGCTGAGTCGACCCACCACTTGCGCAACGCTTTATTTGAGGTGTCGTACCCTCGGCTTTTTTGCCTGACGACTTTAACGTCACCTCCTTTGGTCTTCAGGTACCAGCCGGGAATCCTATCCAGTTGATCGTCAAAGCTGTACTTGGGATAGTGAACAAACACGTTGCGATAAAACAGAATCCTGGTGTCAGGATTAAGTTGTTTGATCGCCTTGGCTGCTTCAATCGTTCCGGCATCAGTGGAACCATAGGATTTGAATCCCGTCAGCTTTTCCAGCGTGATCAGCGGGAAATCCGCAAGGTACTGAAGTTCTTCATCGGTAAACTTTTCTGCCTTTCGGACATGCACATACCGTGGCACCGTGTCCCAACTAAATTCTGGCATGCCTGGGACTGTAGCCGAAGCGCGCGAGCCAGACTGCGGTTCTGTCGTTTGGGCGTGTAGTGCATCGCAAAGGAGAAGACAAAGAATTGGGAGTAGAGCTTTGAGAGTATTCATAGTTGGAGAGAGTGTTTAATGATTTCCTGATTAGCCGATTCAAAGCTCAGTCGCGGCACAAACAATGGGATCTAAATTCTCGAACATGCCGGTTTTATAGCCAGCGTCAACCAATACGCTGCACCGGGTCCAGTTTAGATTCGCTCCAGCCTCAGAGCTACTTTGCCATTTGCAAGTCACTGTATTGCAGGAAGCGACTACTGTCGATCAGCAGGAAACGGTAAGCATTTGCTTCAGCAGGAATCGTTACGGCAACCGATCGTCCACCCTCGGCGATCTCGACCGGTTGCTTCATGCCATTTATTTCTGAGCCGTGGCCGTCGTTCGAATCGACGACGTTTTCTGGCTCTTGGTCGCCTGAGTTTTCGCCGCTCTTCTCTTTTTTCCGCGCCATCCTCCGGGCTTCACGATTTTGTTTCTTCTTATCGACTTTTGGCTCCCCGCGACCCTTCTTCGTTTTTTTCGGCTTCCCGGCACCGCTTTGGTAAATCACGTAAGCCTCAGCGATATTTGGCCCATCGCCGTTAATGGAAATTTGAGCCAAACGTTCCGCTGCATCGAATTCTATTTTTTCGATTTTCGCAGACGTCTGATCATTGCCTTCGAAAGCCGGATTGAGGTAGGGCAACTCAGCATCGTTGGCTTTCAGTTCGGCATCAAGCGTCGCCGAGAGACGTTCGACAACTGACGCGTAAGCAGGGTCTTTAACGAGATCATTTTTCTCTTCGAGATCCAATCGCTCGCCGTTTTCATACAGCCGATACAATTCGTAATCATCGGTGAAGTAACGCTTGTAAAGCTTGAAGTCACCTTCGCGGATCGCAGACTTCATCCCAAGTTTGCCGTTGTGCGGGAAGTGCCAGAATAAATGCTTCCGTTGGACGCCATTGGCGTCTGTGACCATTTGAGATTTGCCATTCAGTACGTCAGAGATATCAAGCCCACTTAGCGCGTCCAGGTATTCGGCTGAGATCTTCGATTGGGTTAGATTGAGAATCGTGGGGAAATAATCAAGTTGATTGACGAGTCCGTCGAATTGACTGCCCGCGGCGATGCCGGGGCCGGCAACAACCATCGGCACGCGGATCCCACCTTCTTCGGCATGCTTCTTGCCGTACTTCAACGGCGCGTTGTCGGACAGGATTTCTTTACCTTTGATTTCTGCTCCGCCGTTGTCTGAGGTGAAGAAGATATAGGTCGTCTCGATCAGTTTCTTGCCAGGGCTGCGAGGGTCGTCCGTCTTTTCGAGATAATCGACCAAGCGACCGAGGCTCCAATCCACGCTGGTCGTCATCGAAGCGAAGTACGGATTCTGTTGTCCCGGCAAAGTCATGTCACCCTGTTGAGGCGGAAACGGCTGACCAAATTTGTTGCAGTAGTACTCCAGTAGTTCACCGTTGCGAGTCAACATTGGCCAATGAACCATCCAGTGACAAACGTTCAGGAAAAAGGGCCCCTCTTTACTTTCGTCCATGAACTGGATTGCAGACTCGGTAAGCTCGTCGTAGGGATAAGAAACACCGTCCGGATGTTTGTCGCTAACGGGCGGGTATTTTTCTTTGCTGAGCGGATATTTTTTGTCGTCGAAAGTGGCAAAATCTTTCGTGCGGTCATCCATCCCTCGGTGGATGCCACGCGTCTGGTTCACAAAATCAAAACCATAGCTTTTCGATGTAAGGCCAACATGCCATTTTCCAACGTGACCAGTGCGATAGCCGTTCTGTTTCATGGCGTCGGCGATCGTCAGGATATCCAGATCCAAATGCGATTCCAGATAGGGAGCAATCAAGCGATCAGTTTCACGGGCAGGTTTCGTAGCTCCAAGATTAACATGAGTCAGTTTGATCTTGGCGGGATGTTGCCCCGTGATGATGCCCGCGCGCGAGGGTGAGCAAGTTGGAGCGGGCGAATACGCCTGTGTGAAATTCATCCCCGACATTGCCAGCTTTTTTATATTGGGCGTTTCGTACGGACAGGCCGTATCCAGATCATTCAGCTCAACATCTTGCCAGCCAAGATCATCAACATAAAAGATGATCACATTGGGTACCGGTGATCCTGGCTCTGACGCTTCGGCGGTACAAAATATTCCAGAGAAAAGTAACAAGGCAACTACCAAAGCAAGCGGAAAATTCTTCATAGGATCAATCAAGCCTTTGTTGAGGTCCGAAACCGCAATTTGCAATCAAGCCTTACGCATGATTCTTGGCAGCCTTGGAAGCCAACAGCTTCTTTTGATACTGGCTTTGGACGATGTCGGTCAGGACCAATACTGCCAAGACAAAGTAGAAAGTCGTCTTGGTCATCGGTTCGACATGGTTGCCAAACAAGTTCAGATGAGCCAGATGGCCCCCTTCACTGACCAGCATGATGCCGACGATGAACAGGATGAACAAACCGAGGACTTCGTACATACGGTTCTTTTCGAGGAATGTTGAAACGTGATCGGAAAGCCAAATCATCATTAGCCCGCTGATGACAATCGCAGCCGTCATCACCCACCAAATATCCGACAGCGCCATCGCGCTTAAAATCGAGTCGAACGAGAACACAAGGTTCATCACGACGATCCAAAATACGATTGAAAACAGAGTCTTCTTTTTTGCTTCACCCCCATGATGGTCATCATGCTCCAACCGAGTCATATGCCAGATCTCCTTCATCGCAGTGTAGATGATGAACGCGCCTCCTGCCAAAACGATCACGCTGTGCAAATTGAAGTTTCCTGAAGCGACGTTCCAATCGAACTGAAACACTGAAGTCTTCTCAAACATCTCTTTTAGATATAGCAGCACAAACAACAATGCAACTCGTAAAAAGATTGCGATGCCGATTCCCCACGCCCGAACTGATTGACGTTTTTCTGGGGGAGCGTGTTTAGACTCAAGGGAAATATAAAGCAGGTTATCGAAACCCAAGACAGCCTGAAGCAGAATCAACATCGCCAGAGTAGTCAAGTTTTCAATGATCCCCGGAGCGTGCTCCTCACCGTCGGCGGCCGCCTCAACGGCAGCAACGTCGCCATGAGCAGCTTCGGCCGTCAGTGCGATATCGTCGGCAGGACTGAACCCGAACGCTTTCGCCGACTCCATCACCAACGATCCAGCAATCAAAACCATCGCGGCAAGCATGGCAAAACGAGCGAGTTGTGGCAAAGAGGGCATTTTGATACCAGAGGTCGTGAAGCTACGAGGCAGTTTTAGGTTGGGCATTCTGATCGCTTTCGGAAAACAGTCGCTTGTCGTTAGATCGCAAGATTTTAACAAACTCCCGAAAATTGTTGATACCAGTTTGACCGCTATCGAGCCCGGCACGGAACTTTGCTTACGCTCCCGGTTGGGATTTATGGCAATTCATATTTCATTCAACTCTAGCCGCCCGGGCTTCTGCCCCGACCGACGCCCAATGCCGCTCCAAAACCCGGGCTTGCGCCCAAACGGCTAGTAAAATCCCGGACTCTTCGCTTTTACCCGAAAAATCCCTACCTTGTTAGATATCGTTTTCGATAATGTCCCGTTAGTCTTGTTCGCGTGTTTTCGGTACCGCTTCGAATAATTAAAATGGCTTACTAATACCCAGATTATTGGGACTAAAACCGAACGCTTCGACCATCAATTTGATAAAGAAGCGTCACCCGACCACTTTCTCCCCTGGATTCGAGTTGATGAGCATCTTAAAAGCCGTAATTACGGCTGGCGCCCCAAACCAAAAATCGCTTCCGTTGCAAAATCTTGTTGACCAACAGGGAATCGCCAAAACCGCATTGCAATTGATTGCCGATGAAGCGGTCAATGCAGGCGTCGATGAAATCTGCATTGTCATTTGTCCCGGCGAGCAAAAGAACTACGAGAAAGCTGCCGGGGAACACGCAACACGATTGACGTTTGTCGAACAGACCAATCCACGAGGTTACGGTGATGCACTGTATCGAGCCCGTGACTTTGTTGGCTCGGACAACTTTCTTCATCTGGTTTCTGATCATGTCTACATTAGCCCCGACGATGTTGGTTACGCCCAACAACTGGTTGATGTGGCTAATCGAGAGTCGTGTGCCGTTTCCGCAGTTCAGTCGACGCGCGAAAATCTGCTACCCTTCTTCGGGGCGATCGGCGCCAAACGAGTGGCCAATCGCAGCGATCTCTACGAAGTAAAAACGGTACTCGAAAAACCAACACCCACCCAAGCCGAACAGGAACTAATCGTCGCGGGATTAAGAGCAAGCCATTATCTTTGCCTTTCCGGCGTCCATGTGTTAACCCCCACGGTTATGGAACTACTTGAAGAGCAAATCGAAAACAAATCCTCCGATGCGAACATTCAACTGAGCCCCGCGCTCGAAACGCTGGCGCGGCGCGAAAGATACCTGGCGACTCAGGTCTCAGGGACGCGATACAACATTGGCGTCAAGTATGGACTCTTGATGTCTCAGATGGCTTTGGCACTCTCGGGAAAGGATCGAGACCAGATACTCACTGATCTGCTGGGCTTGGTCTCTTCCAGCACTCAGCGTAACGGCCAGCCGCTGCTCGCGGGGGATGATAGTTAATGGACGTTAAAGCTAACGGCTCGAGCCCCGAAAATTCAACTCAACCTGCAACCGACGAATCGGCAAATTCCGAGAACCGTCTGGTTCAAATCATTCAGTCCCAAGACGACACAATACGAAACCAGTCATTGGACTTGGTTTGTGCTGAGGCCACCTTCGATCAATTGATGTCCAACATCGATGCGTTGGACAAATTTTGGCGCCAAACCGAAAACCTGTACCACCGCGTTCGAGCGTTGTTTTTCCTCTCGGCGATTCACCGGTTTCATCTTCCCAGACATTTTGATCATCGCGCCAACGGAAACATCCCGTTCAATAGTTACCAGCATTTGCTCGGTCGTCGATTTGTCGAGGCTATCGATTCACTGCTGCTGTCTCAAACAGAACTTGGCCCCAGTGACGCGCTTTCGAGTGCACTTTCTCAAGCGTATCACGAACTTGCATTTCAAACGTTGGCAGACCAGGTCCGTCGTAGTGTCCGTACGGTTAAGGGCAATCAGTGGATGTTTCGGACCGGACACCCGAACGATCATCCGATTAGATTTCGCAACGAACTATTGACCCGGTCCGAGGAAAGCGTTGCCTTTCCGATTCTCAAAGAGACCACGGCCGTCCGGATGGATTTTACTCATAGTGGCTGGAGCGATATCTTTTTCCTGGGAATGGATTATCCTTCGGGCGCGCGAGTTATTAACGCATCGATCAATCTCGGCGTGATGGATCGCGACGCCAATCCGGTACCGCCGATCGAGTGCTATTTGCGCGTGATCGATCGACCAGTCCTCAAACTCGTCAGTATCGATTTGAAGACATCGGCCGAGATCACAACGATCGCCGAGGTATTCGATTTTGCCCGGGATTATCTTGGACTTCTTAAAGCTGCGGTAATCGCGGCGGGAATCGTTCCACCTGGCATGGAAGGTTGCGGTCAGGATATTGAAACGCTTCTGGAGCGAATGATTGGTCCAGGTTTGGGCTTGGAAATTGTCTCCAAAGTTAATGACATTCCCAAAGGTTCGCGGCTTGCCGTTTCAACCAATTTGCTTGGCTCGCTTATTTCAATGTGCATGCGAGCGACAGGGCAGGTTTCATCACTCGACGGGGCGCTCGAAGAAACCGACCGGCGCATCATCGCCGCGCGAGCGATTTTGGGCGAGTGGATTGGCGGCTCAGGTGGTGGTTGGCAAGACTCCGGCGGCGTCTGGCCCGGCATCAAATTGATTCAAGGTTCAACCGCCGACCAAGGCGATCCGGAATACGGGATCAGTCGCGGGCGCTTGCTTCCCAAGCATTCGGTGTTCTCTCAGGACGACATCAGTTCCGAAACCCGTCAGAAGTTACAAGATAGTTTGGTTTTGGTGCACGGTGGAATGGCTCAGAACGTAGGGCCGATTCTGGAAATGGTGACCGAGAAATATCTTCTCCGTTCTCCTGCTGAATGGGAAGCGAGACAGGATGCGATTTCGATCCTTGATGAGATTACCGTTGCGCTGAAAAAAGGTGACATCAAAGCCGTCGGCGCTGCGACACATCGGAATTTCTTTGGGCCGCTGCAAAAGATTATCCCCTGGTGCACCAATCTGTTCACCAACTCGCTGGTTCAACAATGCCAACAAAAGTACGGCGAAAAGTTTTGGGGATTCTGGATGCTCGGCGGAATGGCCGGCGGAGGCATGGGGTTCATCTTTGATCCTGCAATCAAACCCGAAGCCCAAAAATGGTTGCAGTCGGCGATGTCGGTGACCAAAAAGAGTCTCGAAACACGATTGCCTTTCGCGATGGAACCGGTCGTTTACGATTTTGAAATCAATGACCGAGGAACATGGGGTGAACTTCTCGACGCCGAGGAAGCTCGGATGCCCAACGAATACTACGCCTTGATGATCCCCAACTGGCTCAAACTTCCACCCCGCGAGCTGTCAACGCTTTGCCGAACTGAGATGGAACTCCTGGGTAGCGAATATCGAAACGAGGGACACTCCGCTGCGTTCCAACAACTGGTCGAGGGAATTCTGCCAGGTCGCAAAGCATCTCGCGAAAAAACTGAAACGCTCAATGAATTGCTGCAACGAATTGGGTTTGATCGAAATCAACATGAGCAGGTGCGTTCGGATTTGAAATCGGGCCGTTATGGCTTGGCTCAAAATCGTCTGCCAGTCACGACCGACATCAAGGACGTAGAACCAGACGATGTAATCGACGCTCGGGAGGGAATTCAGAAAGAACACCTGGCTGTTGGAGAAAAAGCGATCCGTGAGGGTCAAGTCGCAGTAGTGACGTTATCGGCCGGTGTCGGAAGTCGCTGGACCGAGGGGGCAGGAGTGGTTAAGGGCTTGCATCCGTTTAGTCAATTTGCGGATAAGCACCGAAGCTTCATCGAAGTCCATTTGGCCAAAAGCAAACTCGTCGGCCAACGTTACGACCGGACGTTGCCTCATATTATTACCACTGGGTATATGACCCATCAACCAATCGAAGACCATCTTCAAGCAGTGGACAACTATAACTATCCCGGTGAAGTCATCTTATCGCCTGGACGTTACATTGGCCTGCGCACGGTCCCGATGGTTCGCGACCTGCAGTTCCAGTGGGAAGAAATGCCGCAGCAAATGCTTGACGAGCAACAGCAGCGAATGCGAGAAAGCCTGCGTGCGGCGCTGATTGGCTGGGCCAGACAGGCAGGCGAGGGCAGTGACTACCGCGACAACACACCGATGCAGTGTTTGCATCCAGTCGGCCACTGGTTCGAAGTGCCAAACATGCTTCGCAACGGCGTCTTGGCGGGATTGCTCAAGCGCCAGCCTGAATTGAAGTATTTGATGCTTCACAACGTCGATACGCTGGGCGCGAGCGTCGATCCGGCGCTGCTGGGTCTACACATCGCCAGCGAAAAATGTTTATCTTTCGAAGTCATTTCTCGCCGCCTCGAAGATCGGGGGGGCGGACTGGCTCGCGTCAATGGTCAACCTAGATTGCTTGAAGGTCTCTCGATGCCCCGGGAAGAAGATGAGTTCAAGCTGTCTTTTTATAATTCGATGACGACTTGGATTGATATTGATCAATTACTGGGAGTATTCGGTTTGGATCGCAAGTCGCTTGATGACTTGGAAAAAGTCGACGAAGCGATACGTGCGTTGAGTCAGCGAATGCCAACTTACATTACGATCAAGGATGTCAAAAAGCGTTGGGGACACGGTCAGGAAGACGTCTTTCCGGTCTCGCAATTCGAAAAACTTTGGAGCGACATGTCGGGCTTGCGCGAGGTTAGTTGCAACTTTTTTGTGGTTCCACTGCAACGAGGACAACAGTTGAAGCAACAGGCACAACTCGATTCATGGCTTAGAGATGGTACGGCTCAGTTCGTTGATTCGCTATGTCAATGGAGTTAATTGCACAGCTCTTTCGCTCTGAGGCTATCATTTTTTCAAACGCTTGAAGTGTAAACGGTACCCAAAACGTCGCGCTTGCGCGTCCCTTTGAGTCGGCACGATGGCAAAAGCGAACTGCCAAACGACTTAGTTTGGAATCAACGATGCGCTCTAGGAGACGCCCAAGGAAAGAATTAGTTTCCTCCCAATCGTGGAGCGGGCATCTTGCGTAATCAAGCGCCGACCGGAATCGCCCCTACGCAAGTGAGCGATGGCAAAAGCGAACTGCCAAGCGGCTTGGTCTCGAATCAAAATGCCCCACGAGGCGAACCAGAATCAATATAAAGTAGAACGTCTCTCAACTATCCCGAGCAACCGCTCAAGATTTCCATGCTGCTGGTAACCCGAAGCGTGAGCGAGGGACTGATCCTCGCTCACGCTTCGGGTTACCAATAAGCGCAGTTGCGGCGATCCATGGGGGCGATCGGTGACCATGGGCCGGCAGAAAACCGACCTCCACCTATTCCAATACGCTACCAGAGAGACTAAACCTGCCCAGTTGTGACGCTTAAGTTGACCACGTTGTCGGCGCCGGCAGAAAATACACCGCCTCTGGAAAGCAAATTGCAAAACGTCATAGAATTTTCATGCTGCTGGTAACCGGAAGCCCGAGCGAGGATCTGTCCCTCGCTCACGCTTCGGGTTACCAATTAGCGCAGTAACAATTGCGGCGGCAGAATTATACCGCCTCTTGGAAAGCAAATTGCCAAAAGTCTAGCGGCGAAAGTACTGCGGCTTATTGGCCACTGAGAAGCGCGATAAACGGAGCGATATCTAAAAAAGTCACCTCGCCGCTTAGATCGATATCCGCTTCGACGAGAAAATCGTCAGAACTGACAGCAGTCAATGCTTCTACAAACGAAGCCACATCAAAAAAATTCACGTCACCGTCTCGGTTGCAATCACCCAGCGCAAAAGGCGTACTCTGGGCGTGAATACGCATCATCATAGAGCCAGACAAAAACGAACTATCCTGCCAAGGCGAATCGTCAAAACGAGACCAACGAATGATTGATTCTCCCACAAGGGGGGTTGCGACTAGGCCGCCTGTTCCGGGCGTCCCTGGCGGAATGTCGTCGTTCATCGACACGGTTATTGAGTCGGGGACTTCGAAACGTCCCATTTCAAAGTCAAGAACGAAGCTATTGGAAAACGTTGACCCTAACGAGTTAGCGGCTCCCTGCATTGGCGCGGGCTGAAAGGCGCTTTGCCCCAACAAGGTGCCCGGGGAACCATCCAAAGTATCGTTACTATAAATACTGACGATGACATTTCTAGGAGATGAAACAGCGCCAAACACCATCTCTACCCGGGTGATGAATCGCGCGCTGCCGGACAAAGCAATTTCCGATGCTGACTCAGCGACCCCTCCGAACGATCCCTGAAATTCACCCGGGTTAATTGAATCGAAAATGATTTCGGCCTGACCAAACGAAAGGCTTGGCAATGCCTGGAAGATGACAAACAAAAGAACAAATCTAAACATCTCAGCGCCTTTGCAAACTTAAATTAGGTTCAGTCATACGGTAGAATTTGATTTTAACCAAAAAGTGTTCTGAAGTCCAAGAAGAACATCTGTAAGAATCGTCATTGTAGCTTCGACAGCCTGGTGGTAACCCGATGCGTCAGCGAGGAATCATTGGAGACTCGTCCTCGCTTACGCTTCGGGTTACCATAAGCGCAGTAACAATTGCGGCCAGTACAAGTTGCTTTCCGGCATGTAACTGGACTTGGCCCGGGCGAATATCGCTTCCCTCAAATACGTTCATTACTCGGTGCGGCGATCCATAAAATTCCCCCGGCAGCGAGGCATCGGCGATCAGTATCGCGCAGGATCCTCTCCACCATTGCGTGTGATCATCGCCTCGAACTGCTCTGGGCTTGTGTCCGACACTTCTGTAACACTTCCATCAGCCATTGCAGCGATAATAGTAAACGGCCGTAGATTGCCAAGGTCGTGCATTGGATCTGCGGAATTTGCCGGGTCAAATTTCCAGTCCGCTGGCTTGGTCCATTCAACCGCCGCCGCCTCGTCCACTTCCAGCAGTAAAATCGTGTTTGGAGTTCCATCAGTAACGGAGTCCAACCTGACTCCTTTGTCACTGTTGTCGAACATTGCACTGACTTCCAACTCCGGATTCGACTTCATATCGGAATAGGGAACTTGATAGACCGTAAAACCAGGCGGCACGTTGGCACTGGGACATTCAAAGAAAATTGGCATCGCTGGAAGTAGTGCAATATTATTTGGACTGTCCCAGGGCTCATCGAGATTGAATTCTGAGTAAAGCAAATCCTCGCCAAGGAATGGAAGGATGTGCACGCGCCAACTTAGACCATTATTGTCCTGCTTGGGAAATTTTCGGTAGGCACTTTCATAATTTAGCATTGCCAGAGCCTGTTGACGCATATTGTTTTGCGCCTGGACCTGTCGCGCGGCGCTTCTGACACTCTGCACAGCAGGAAGCAGCATTCCTATCAAGATCGCAACCACGGTCCAAAAAATACCCAGGCTACTGAGTACGATTCCGCAAATGGCCAAGCCCTTACCTTTGAGGCGACCAGCGCTTTTTCCGACATCATTGAGCCCCATGATCCCAAGGATCAAGCCCGGAATCCCTGTCAGACACATGCCAACAATGCTAAACAACCCAAGAACCAAACTGGCGATAGCTTTGCCACTGGTCCCTGAGGCCTTGGCAGGACCTGGTTTTGCTTCCTGCGCCATGGGAACACTAAAATTTGGATCTTGTGACATTGATTCTTACTCCATGAACGTACTGATAGTTTGTCGTCAATATCGTAACACGTTCCAATTCGACAGGGAACCAAACAAAAGTTTGAGCGGCTTAACGAAACAAAGTCACCCCGAAACAAAGTCACCCTCCCAAGATTGGGCTGCTTAAACTCTCTCGTCCGGTTGCCGTTTTCATCTCCGTTCAGTCTTACGACTCCACGGTCCGGCCGAATGATGTCCAGCATCATCCGAATCATGGTCGTTTGGCCTGCTCCGTTAGGCCCCAGCAACCCAAAAATCTCACCGCCGTTGGCCTTCCCAGGAGACACCTTCCACCGCCACTTTTCTGGAGTCACCTTTCCCAAAAACTTTGGTCACATTCTCAAGCTCGATTTTCATGGACTGCTTTATTTAAAGGATTCTTTTGTGTATCGGTTCATCTTTGATCGTGAATCATTTTTTCAAATGCCAACCAACCTTCGAACTCCGACCTGCTAATGGTGGGATCTGGTTGTAAATGGCGGACTTCTTTGTCGGGTCGGTTCGTATCGTTCCCATTCCAATTCCAATTGGCTCTGGCACGATGCTTAACTGATCTCAACCACCTGCGGCGTTCCCGAGGCAGATTCACACGGTCGTTCACAACCAAGCCATTAACTGATTGTCGTTGCCCCCGCCTTCGAATATTCAGTTTTTTACCCAAATGGGGTCTGTAACCACTTCGGCGAATAATCATAAAAACGCCATCGATGATTTCTTCAATCACCAAATCAGGGTCATGAAAAGAAACCGTGATATCGTCGGCGTAACGCGTGTATTCCCCGTCGCAGGAAGAAACAAATTTCTCAATGCAATGATCCATCAAAAAGTTGACAAGATTGCTCAATCTCGGACTTGTTGGAGCTCCTTGCGGCAACTTCTGTTCGTGAGTCACAAGTCGAGCGAGCAGTTTGGCAGATCTTCGATTCCAACCAATGCGGCGAAAGTAATTTAGAACTGTTTTCTGAGTCGTCGACGGGAAAAAGTCGACAATATCGAACCGCAACACGATTTGCTTTCCCGTATGCTGCCGAGCCCCCGTAACGATCGACTTCCCCTTCTCGAATCCAACCGCGGCCGGATGTGACTTCAGTCCTGCGAGAAGCCGACGCAGGATGAGACGCTGAACCCGTTTGAGATCAGGGTTGGGCGCGTGAATTTGCCTGCTTCCACCGGACTTCTTGGGAATTGAAAATTCCGCATAGGCGGGCTCGATTGCAAAAAGATCCTCTCGATTCACCCCCAGCCACTGGGACAACTCAAGAGTATTTCTCCCGCGAAAAAAACGTTCCAGTAAATTTGCCAGCCAATATGACAATGCCATCAGAATTGTTGCTCCAAACGCAATCGACAACAAAAGAAAAAATGGACGAAGCCATTTCTGACTTCGCCCAGCGTTGAATTGCTAACAAGGTTTTTGCGGAGTGCGCGACAGGCACAAAACCTTGTTTCCTCCTGCCAACGAACTGCATGAGCTCGTGGTCGACGAAACATCGACCTTGTGCATGGCACTACCAAAACAACGGAAGCTATTCTAACAGGCAGCCGAATTATTGGAACAATTCTGTTGTTTCAGGCTCAACTCCATTCCATAGTCATATTAGAATCAGAATCTATGTAAAATTGATTTATCTTTGCCACTCGATCATTTGGTAACCCGAAGTGTCAGCAAAGGACCCGTCCTCGCTTACGCTTCGGGTTTCCTTTCAGTTTTGATTTCAAGGGCAGAGTATAGACCAAATGATTAACCGGCTTTAATTTCAACCAAAGAGGATTCGATGCGTCGCAATCGCCCGAGAAAAAAAGTCATCTGTCAACTCGCATTCGTAGTACTGCTTTTCTGCTTTGGGGTAGTAGATCTTAATGCGGATGAACCAGGCCGACCGAACATAATTTTCGTGCTTGCGGATGATCTTGGAATCGGCGATGTGCAACCGACTAATTCGGAATGCAAAATCAAAACACCTAACCTGCAAAAACTGGCAGATGAGGGAATAACATTTCTGGATGCACATACTCCGAGCGCTGTTTGCACACCGACTCGCTATGGGGTTCTTACAGGTCGTTACAACTGGCGTTCCCGTTTGGCAAAGGGCGTACTCAGGGGCACCAGCGATCATCTGATTCCGGCGGATCGGCCAACCGTCGCACACCTGCTGAAGAAAGCTGGATACCACACTCAAATGATTGGAAAGTGGCATCTGGGTTGGGACTGGGCGTGGTCCGAGGGCACTGCAGACGGCAAAGAGAAAAAGGGTAGGAAAATTGACTTTACCAAGCCAGTCAAAAACGGCCCCGATATCAATGGCTTTGATGGTTACTACGGACACTGCGGATCTCTCGACATGGCGCCTTACGTTTGGGTCGATACTGGCAATGTCACTGCGGTTCCCAATCGAGTCGGCGGTGTAACCAAGAAAGAGGATGAGTATGGATGGTACCGCAAAGGCCCAATAGGATCTGATTTTAACATCGACGATGTTCTTCCTCATTTGTTTCAAAAGAGTATCGACCACATTAAAGCTCGCGCCGCTGACGCAAAACAAGGCAAACCATTCTTTCTTTACTTACCCCTGCCTGCGCCACACACGCCGATCGTGCCGGTTGCCCCATTCAAAGACGCCAGCGGCATCAACCCGTATGCAGATTTTGTGATGCAGGTCGATCACCACATGGGAGAGCTGTTGGCTGTGCTGGAAGAACAGGAACTCGACGAAAATACGATTGTGTTTTTTACTAGCGACAATGGCTGCTCGCCGGAAGGCAATTTCGAGCTCCTCAAAGAACACGGGCACGATCCCAGTGCGGGATTTCGTGGACACAAGGCCGACATTTACGAAGGTGGCCACCGTGTTCCACTGATCGTCCGCTGGCCCGACACGGTCAAGCCTGGTCAGACGACCAAGGCGATGGTTTGTCTTACCGATCTGTATGCGACGTTGCGAGATATTGCCGGCCAGCCCGTCGAAGACGTTGGCGGCGAAGATTCTTACAGTCTTTTACCGGCCTTCAACGGGGCGGATCAAACGGCTCGGAAGTCGTTGATCAGTCATTCAATCGGTGGCTGGTTTTCGATTCGAACCGGAAACTGGAAACTTTGCCTATGTCGCGGAAGCGGTGGCTGGAGCAATCCTGATGAGAAGGCTGCTAAAAAGGAAAACCTACCGCCTCTTCAGCTGTACAACCTGGAGACCGATCGCGGCGAGCAAAAAAACTTATTCGCCGATCATCCCGATGAAGTAACTCGACTGTTAGAGCTTATTGAAAAAGAAGTCTCGCAAGGCCGCTGCACTGAGGGAAAAAAACTCTCTAACGATCGGGACGTCGAATTTTTGCCAGAAGGCTTTGAGCTTCCCGTAAATTAGAGGGGGTAATCACACCTTACAGAATCCGCCCCTAACCGCTATTGTTCCGGTTCATATTAGCTTGACCTAAATGAACACGAGACACCAAGTGGATAACCTGCCTTCATTCTTCGAACAAAATTCTCCAGAGATGCAAACTGCTGCGCGGGCGGCTTTGGTGGCTGGAAACATCATCAAAGAAGGATACCGACAAGTTCACCAGATCGACTCGAAAGAAGTTGGTGACTTGGTTTCGCGCGTCGACTTTGATGCCGATCGAGCCGCGACAGAAGTAATCAAGTCCGCCTCTTCGCTTCCCATTTTGTCCGAAGAACTTTCTCCCGAAACTGAC
This sequence comes from uncultured Pirellulaceae bacterium, assembly GCA_964433035.1. Taxonomy (GTDB): domain Bacteria; phylum Planctomycetota; class Planctomycetia; order Pirellulales; family Pirellulaceae; genus Mariniblastus. The sequence goes on from CAYSQZ010000043.1 coordinate 25,893, forward strand.
GATCCCAATCAGAGAATGTGGGTGGTTGATCCGCTCGACGGATCGACGGCTTACCTGATGGCGGCCAGCCCGAGACTACCCTCCGTTCTGGTCGCGATCTGCGAAAATGGGCATCCGGTTTTGGGGCTGACTTATTTTCCGCTGACAGGTGAATGGTTTTACGCCGAGAAAAGTCTGGGGGCATGGAAAGACGGAAATCGACTTACCGTTGAGCGTCGCGAAGTCGAATTGCAACAGTGCTGGGTTGAAGTTAACCAGTATGGCAACGCAAAGCTGGAAACGAAATTCGTTGAGACACTCAAAACAAAGCTACGATCACCCGATGGCGCGCGAATTATGACTTCGAATTTTCCACATGCTGGTGTGGCAATGCGAATCGCAGAGGATCCCAGCGGAACGCGAGCAGCGATCCATGACAACGATCCAGCCAGCGTCAAACAAGGGCCTTGGGATATTGCCGCCAATCAAATTATTTTTGAGGAAGCCGGAGGTGTGTTCGTCAATCCGGAACTACAGCGGATCTCACCATTCACAGCCGAACCAATTGTAATCGCACCCACGTTCGAGTTGGCTAGCCAGATCGTAAAACTGGCTTCGCCGATGACACAGAATGCAGACAAGCCAACAACTAATTCTGCGATTAACAATCAATCAACGGTTCGGCTGAAACTGCGAACCGGCGAACCGATGGGTTAGTGCATCGAATCTGCGAACATGACCCAACGCCGCCGAAGACTTTACTCTTCGAGTTTCGCTTTAAAGCTTTTGAACAACTTTGCTTCTTCGTCCAAGCCGTGCTTCGTACAAAATTCGACGAGCTTTCCATAACGTTCAATTGGATTAGCTCGCGTAGCGTAGATGATTTTGGCGTGACATTCGGGACAAAGATGAGTCGGTTGACGGTCCGACTCGGGCAGTGAATTGCTGCCCTGCATATTGCACTGATAGGCAATGCAATGCTGAATCGAAAACATGTGCCCGGTTTCATGCGTGGCAACTTTAAGTGTTCGACTCAAACATCGCTTGAAGTCTTCGTCGCTTTTTTCCGGGTCGCCGAACCGATACAACGACCATACGCCAACCCGGTCCCGAAACGAAGCGTAACCAAAAACAAAATTCCAGCCGTCACCTGGCCAGAGGTCTGAAGAAGTAAATGCGATGGTCGCAAATGCGTCGTCAGGCAGTTCGGGAGTGAGCACCTTTTCCAGCAAATACGAGGTAAGCAGCTGATGATCACCCCAGTTCGGGTGATCCCGTTGCGCTTTATCTGGGATCTCTTTCTCAGATTTGGTTTTAAGCGTTTCAACTTCGCAATTGAAATAGATTCCAAGAAACTCATGGCTGAGCTTAATCAACTCGGTTTGCTTTTCGGAAAACTCGCCGATCGGTTGAATGTAGAGCTTGTTTCGCTGGCGAGTGAATATGTTTGGATTGATTCGCACATACTGTTTGAATGTCTGCCCCTCTTCTTTATGCGAGGCCAACCATTCACCCGGCTGCGGTTCACCGATTTCTTGATGTAGCGGCTTAAGCTGACGAATCGTTTTCTTAATTTTGGCCGGCGTAAGCGGCTTCGATTTACTCTGGGCTGCAGCAAGCGAGGGTAACGAGACGATCGTCCCCAGGAATAGACGAAGTAATATCTTGGAATACAAGTTAGGTCGATTTCTCACGAGAATATTCCCAAACAAAATTACGATAACTTCGTAGACGCCGCGTCACCGGATCTTAACGTAATCGATCTGCCCAGAACGAAGTGACCTCCAGCACGGATTCATGTATTCTATGCTATATCAAAGTCTCTGGTAATTCTGCTTAGTCAGCACGAGTCCTAGACGAAATCAAGAATTGATAATTGACACTAAGAGCTTATCCCAGAACATCAAAACCCGAAGCGTGAG
>CAYSQZ010000044.1:0-24841 GCA_964433035.1 uncultured Pirellulaceae bacterium
TCGATGCCGAGCAAATGGCCGCGATCCACAACCTCGATCATCGCGGTTGGAAGTCACGGTTGATTGACATTACCTTTGAGAAATCCAGCGGCGAAATGGGCTTCATGGAAGCGGTCGAGCGGATTCGAGCCGAAGCCCAAGCCGCCATTGAGGACGGGTGCGCATTGGTTGTGCTTTCGGACCGAGCGATTTCCGAAACTCGCGTTCCCTTGAGTGCTTTGCTGGCGACCAGTGCAGTTCACCATTATCTGATTGAAAAGGAACTCAGAACCCGGATCGGCATTCTTGTCGAGACTGGCGAAGCACGTGAAGTCCATCATCATTGTTTGCTCACAGGTTTTGGGGCCGACGGAATTCATCCGTACCTGGGCCTCGAAGCCATCATCGATCACCACACCAACAACCCGGATTCGGACGTGACTCCCGCGCAGTGCGTTGAGTACTACCGCAAAGGTGTGCTCAAAGGGATGCTCAAGGTGCTCGCCAAGATGGGCATTTCGACGCTTGCCAGCTACAAAGGTGCACGAATCTTCGAGGCGATCGGTCTTAACAGTGACGTGATCAAAAATTGCTTTCCAGGCACCGCCAGCCGAATCGAAGGCGTTGGCATGGACGTGTTGGCAGCCGAAGCGATTCGCCGGCACGATCTGGGGTACGCTGCTGAATCACAAAAGACCGATTCATTGCCGCTGGTTCAACTCGAAACAGCCGGTTCAATTCACTGGCGCAGTGGCGGAGAAAAGCACGCTTGGACACCGCTCAACATCGCCAACATTCAACAGGCCGCTCAAGCTGGGGATCCTGAAGCTTACAAACGGTTCTCCAAAGCAATCAACGAGCAAACCTCTCGCGAATGTCACTTGCGCGGATTGCTCAGGTTCCGGCCTCGTACCTCGGTTCCGCTCGACGAAGTCGAATCGGCCAAAGAGATTGTCAAACGTTTTTGCACTGGCGCGATGAGCTTTGGTTCGATCTCCGCAGAAGCCCACGAGACGTTGGCGATTGCGATGAATCGCATGGGCGGCAAAAGCAATACCGGCGAAGGTGGCGAAGACTATCGTCGATTTTCGCCAGACGAAAACGGTGACCTGCGTCGGTCTGCGATTAAGCAAGTCGCGTCGGGTCGTTTTGGCGTGACGGCCTATTATCTCGCCAACGCGGATGAGATTCAGATTAAGATGGCTCAGGGTGCCAAGCCGGGGGAGGGCGGGGAACTACCGGGCCACAAGGTTAACGAAACGATCGCCCAGACGCGTCGATCTACTCCCGGCGTTACGCTAATCAGTCCGCCGCCGCATCATGATATCTATTCGATTGAAGATTTGGCTCAGCTGATTTTTGATCTCAAGAACGCCAATCCGACTGCCCGGATCAGTGTCAAGCTCGTTTCCGAAGTCGGCGTGGGAACCATTGCGGCTGGTGTTGCCAAAGCGCACGCTGACAACATTTTGATTTCAGGCACCGGAGGCGGAACAGGGGCTTCTCCGCTAACCAGCATCAAGCACGCGGGAATGCCGTGGGAGCTTGGGATCGCTGAGACACATCAAACTCTGGTCATGAACGACTTGCGAAGCCGTGTTCGCTTGCAAACCGACGGTCAGCTCAAGACCGGTCGCGACGTCGTGATCGCGACGCTGTTGGGAGCCGAGGAATATGGATTTGCAACCGCGCCACTGATTACGCTTGGTTGCATCATGATGCGTAAGTGCCATCTCAATACTTGCCCGGTTGGTATTGCGACCCAGGATCCAACGCTTCGCAAGAAGTTTAAAGGCAAGCCAGAACATGTGGTCAACTACCTGTTCATGGTCGCCGAGGAAGCTCGCGAGATTATGGCGGAGCTTGGCTTCAGGACCATCAATGAGATGGTTGGACGCGTTGATGCTCTGGATGTCGATCATGCCGTTGAACACTGGAAAGCCAAAGGGATCGACTTGTCGAAACTGTTGGCTCCAGCGGTCGGATTCCATAACGAGGTTGAGGTCTATTGTACGATCGACCAGGACCATTCACTGGACGAGGTTCTCGATTGGAAATTGGTTGAACAGTCCGAACCGGCGATCACGGCTAAAAAGAAAGTCGAGATCGAAACCGAGATCAAGAATACCGACCGAGCCGTCGGCGCGATCTTGAGCCATCACATTGCCAAAAAGCACGGCCCCGAAGGGCTTGAAAACGACACGATCGTGATCTCCTGCAAAGGTTCGGCTGGCCAGAGTGTCGGCGCGTTTCTGGCCGGCGGCGTTACGATCAAAATTGAAGGTGACTCCAATGACTACGCAGGCAAAGGGCTTTCGGGTGGTCGGTTGATTGTCTACCCACCTAAATCGTCCAACTTCGCATCCGAAGAAAATATTATCATCGGCAACGTCGCGCTTTATGGTGCGACCGGTGGCGAAGCTTACTTCCGCGGCGTTGCGGCGGAACGATTCGCCGTTCGCAACTCGGGCGCGCAAGCAGTCGTCGAGGGTGTTGGCGACCACGGTTGTGAATATATGACCGGCGGGCGTGTCGTGATTCTGGGCTCGACAGGTCGTAACTTTGCGGCCGGAATGTCTGGCGGCATCGCTTATATCTACGACACCAACGACCAGTTGCTTTCCAACATCAACCTTGAGTTGGTGGAGATCGAAGCGGTTGAGCAAGAGGAAGATATCGAAGAATTGAAGGAGTTGATTTCCAATCATGCGAATCTTACTGGCTCAGTTGTTGCCCAAAAGATTTTGGACGATTGGTCTGGCTCACTGAGCAGCTTTAAGAAAGTGATCCCGGGTTTGTATCGCGACATCCTGAAAAAAAAGCGACAAGCCGAAGCGAGTGCGACCTAGGCTCACGCCAGGGCGTTTGAAAGATCATGAGCCTGGCACGGCCCACCAACGTTTCGCCGATGCAAGCCGCTCAAGAAACAGAATATAAAAATAGAATACCGTTCGGAAAACGAACAAGGAAATTGACATGGGTAAGCCAACTGGTTTTATGGAATTTGATCGAGTTGACGACGGCAAGCGGGATGCGCTTGAGCGAGTTGGCGACTTCAATGAGTTTCTCGTACAGATTGGTGATGACAAACTTCAGAACCAGGGTGCTCGTTGCATGGACTGTGGCGTTCCGTTTTGCCACACCGGCGAATTGATCGGTCGCTTGGCAACTGGGTGCCCAGTGAATAACTTAATTCCCGAGTGGAATCACTTGGTCTATCAGGGAAAATGGCGCGAGGCGCTGGATCGGCTTCATCTGACCAATAACTTTCCCGAGTTTACGGGTCGTGTTTGCCCGGCACCCTGCGAGGGCTCCTGCGTCCTGGGAATCAATGAACCGCCGGTAACGATCAAATCTATCGAGCGTACGATTGTGGATCGCGGATTTGAAAACGGCTGGGTCGTCCCGCGCATCCCTGAAAATCGAACGGGAAAATCGGTTGCGGTGATTGGCTCAGGACCATCAGGCTTGGCTGCTGCAGACATGTTGAATCAAGACGGTCACGAAGTCACGGTGTTCGAACGGGACGATCGAATCGGCGGCCTGCTGATGTACGGCATTCCAAACATGAAGCTCGACAAAGGCATCGTACAACGACGGCTGGATCTACTTGCCGCCGAAGGGATCGTATTCAAAACTGGCGTCAACGTCGGTGAAACGATTACCCCCGAAGAACTAAAGGACTCGTTTGATGCGGTCATGATCTGTGTTGGTGCGACCAAGCCTCGTGATCTTAAAATTCCCGGTCGATCGCTCAACGGAATCCACTTTGCGATGGACTTCTTACGCGGCTCGACGTCATCGTTGCTTTCAGAATCAGATGCTCCGATCTCGACCAAGGGAAAAAACGTTGTCGTCATTGGCGGTGGTGATACCGGAACCGATTGCATTGGAACTTCGATTCGCCAGGGCTGCAAAAGCGTCGTTAATCTGGAGATTGTGACTCGTCCTCCCGAACAACGCCATGTTTCGAATCCGTGGCCGCAGTGGCCGGTGATTTTCCGAACGGATTATGGGCACGCTGAAGCAGCAGCAAAATTCGGCAAAGACCCAAGGCAGTTCTCAATGGAAACCGTTGAGTTCGTCGGCGACACCGACTGGAATTTGACAGGGTTGAAAATCTGCGATGTCGATTGGACGACGGAACGAGCTGGAACAGCTCCGTTCTCTCGCGTCGAAGGCACCGAGAAAATAATCGATGCCGATATTGTTTTCCTTGCTCTTGGATTCCTCGGTCCTGATCCAATTATTTCCGAAGGCTTTGGTCTGGAAACCGATCCGCGCGACAACATTTTGGCCAACACCAAAGACTACGAGACCAGCCAACCAGGAATCTTTGCCGCTGGCGATTGCCGTCGTGGCCAAAGCCTCGTCGTCTGGGCGATTCGCGAGGGGCGCCAAGCCGCAGCAGTTTGCAGTAGTTACCTTAATAGCCAAGTTGAAGCTGGCTAATTCGGATTGAGCTAGAGCGTGCTTGGTGCACCGAGAGTACACTCAGCCGGGAACACGGTCTGACAATTTCATATTGGACTGAGCGGCAAGGCGATAGCCACGATAAACACGCAACGAACCGGCGGCTAGCGCCTTGCCGCTCACATTTAGCAAACAGTGTCAGTGGTTCAACCAATCTGAACTGACCAACCCGGAATTTAGTTTGAACTTTGTTTCAGAGCCGAAGCAGATTGCAATCGGTCAATTCAACTTTGACGAACCACTAGACCCGAGGGCCGTTTACTCGCGCGGCAGGTTTCCGTTGTACCTTCCGCCAGTTGCCTCCAGCCACGCCTCTTGGCTGCCTGGACCACGCAACTCAATATCTCTTTCGTACTCAGTTTGCTGAGGGAACAGGATCGCTTTGGCGACTTGGCAACCAGTAAAAACTGGCGCGACAAACAAAAAACATATCAATGAAAGCCGACAAAAAACGTTTCGCTCTAGTGCGTTTGGAGTTTCCACTGATTCACCCGATTGCTTGGTTGGTACCCAATTGATTTGGAATACATTTCGATGGTCGCCAAGAATAGGGCAGTTCGCCCTGCCAAACAGCAGCTAGCAAATTACATTTAGCTGGAGCGTGCGGAAAAGCGTCTGCAACCGTGGCAATGGAAGTCTTGATCAGCAGAATGGTCGGCGAAGGTTCAGAACCGCGGTAAGAATTACATTGCCCACAAGAAACCATCAACATCGTTAAACTGTGGGGCCTCGACTTCATTTTGAAGAAACTTAATGAAAACCAGATTGCCTGCCCAACACCTGCATCGACAGTTAAAATAGAGGAGTCAAATCTGAAACAATCAATAGCAACAAATTCTGCGCCTAATACGATATCTTCCATTTTGCCGACGCTACCAACACACCAAACCTTTACATAATGAAAGCCCGAAAAATGAATAAACGAGTTCCACTTTTGTCACTGCTATTTTGTTTGATTGTTTCTGTTGCCAGTGTATCTGGTCAGTCAAGCCAAAAAGAAAAATCGAATGAAGCCAAACCTGCGGCTTCGAAATCGGAGATGTCAGACAAAGACAAAGCAAAAGCCCCAAAACAAATCGCCAAGGAAGACGACATCCGAAAATTACTGGTTGCCACCGGCGCTGGAAAGTTGGGTGTGCAAGTCATGCAGCAGATGATGAGCGCCATGCGTGCACAGAACCCTAACATTCCGTCAGATTATTTTGACAAGCTCATGGAAGAAGTCGATCCTAACGAATTGATCGAAATCACGATTCCGTCTTACGACAAACATCTGACGCATGATGAAATCAAAGAACTGCTGAAGTTTTACGAAACTCCAATTGGAAAAAAATTAGTCGAGAAGCAGCCGCTAATTGCGCAAGACTCGATGATCGCTGGACAAAAATGGGGCATGGAATTACACCGACGCCTGGCGGAACGAATTGAAAACGACTTTTAATCGGTAGCATTTATTATTGGCAACCGACGCGTAAGCGAGGAAGAAGCGGCAAATGGCTTTCGGCCTCGCTTACGCGTCGGGTTTCCACTGCGCTTATTTCCCCAAGCGTATGAACAAATCAAGATACAGTCGGGCTTGAAGGGCTGCTCGAATGAAGCAGAGCCCAAACCACAAGTCAAAGCTGTGATGCTTTGCCCGCCAACATCCGCAAGCAAGAGGTAAAATTGCAAACGCCCAACCTGCCTGAGTAGCGACTCGAGCTGAGCAGAACTTCTTTCACTTCCCAGTGTTACCGCTCAAGATGTCAATGAAGGGTGCGATATCCAAGAAATTAACAGATCCATTTCGATCAATATCGGCTTCCTCTTGAAACCCTCCACCTGCACCAGACAAAACCACAATGAAGGGAGAAATGTCAAAGAAATTGACGGCTTCGTCAAGGTTGACATCGCCCAGCAGGATTTCATCACCAGTGTCTGGTGTTACATCAATAAACGAATTGATAAAGTCCGCATAAAAGCCGACGTTGGCATACACGCCAGCGGTCGTATCTGCGCATCCAAAGCCAAAGCTTGTGATACCTACAAGCGTTAGAGGAGATTCAATAAACAGCGGTCCACCACTATCGCCCTGACAAGTATCTCCACCAAAGGCGAAAGCCCCGAGATGTTGGAGGGATAGACTATTACCAAATTCACTGCGGATCCGATTTTGGCTAACTGTAGACAAATCTACTTGCTGGAGCACTTGAGGAAAATTAGTCGTGAATTCGCTATCAGTTGTATCCCCCCAACCTATTGCCTTCACTGGTGTTCCGACAGAAGTTGTAGGAGCCGTTGCAATGGGGATGGGAGTGATATCGGTGATAGGACTGTCTAGCTTCAATAGGGCAACATCGTTAAATACGATTCCGAAATCTTGGAAGCCAGGATGCAAAATTATTTGAGAGACGCCGCGTCGTCTGGCAGTGCTGGGCACGTTGCTCAGATTGGTCACGCCAACCACAACCTCGAGGCTATTTGGATTTTCACCAACCACACAATGCCCCGCAGTCAACACATAGTCAGGACTGACCAGCATGCCGCCACAGAATTGATTAAAAAAGATGCTGTTAGAACCAAAAGATGGGGTTCCGACACTTGCCATCCATGGATAAGTTCCCTCTGCGACATTGGAGCCACCGACAATTCTTGATTGCTGCGCGTAAGAAGTAGCACATAAACACAAGACTAATAAAAAACATGCAGCAGATCTAATCATCGAAAGCTCACTTTTGGCAGGAGTTTGGATTCAAAACTATCCTCAACACGAACTCTATTCTTATCTAAAAACCGCCCAAAAATCAAGTAATCTTGGAATCTTGGAATCTTTCCAGTTACGTAGAAAGTTTGCAGAACGTTCTGACCGCGGATAATCGTTATCAACCTTACCGAAGACCAGATCGAGAACGTCTGTTAGTCAACTCGCACACTGCTCCGAGCATTGCTCACTTTCGCCCTGATGGCGCAGAACTACTTCCCAATGCGCTACGACGGTTGTTGCAGTCGATCAAGATTGAACCTTCTTTACAGGTCAAGAGTCTTTGCAGCTACGTATGCAAGCCAAACGTTTGTTGTACTGCTTGACTGGTTTCCTTATACAATCCTAACAAATAAACGACCCTAATAATCTCTCAGCGATCGCCGTCAAACCGAGGTAGCGTTTTGGAGCCTCAATCTCTCAAGCTTTGTTGGAAAACATAAACTGGAAGTCTCCGGCAATAACCAATATCTAAAGTGTCTACAGTGTCTCAAAGCACTGCGGTCACTTCTCAACCGAGCCGGCTTGTGAGGATTTTACTCAATTTGGGTCAAAACTTGCTTCCAAACAGTGTCCTTTTGATCACTATAGTTTGGGGGGGTTTGTCGTCACAAAAAAGATTGACGCCATCTCATCTGGACCCAAAACCCCAACCCCAAGTTTTTGCGCACCCTCCACACTGCCATCGGAGCTTTTCGAATGAATCTCATCACTAAACAGCCTTCAAAAAATAAGACAACAGACTCGCAGAATTTTCGACTATATCTTGAAAACCTGGAACCGCGAATGATGCTTTCGACGGTAGAGATCTTTGCTTCGGGTAGCGAAGGTGGCGAGCAATTGCAATTGTTGATTGATGGAAATGTTGCAGAGACGTTTCAAATCAGCGCCGGCAGCAATATCCTCAATGACCAGACATTCTTTTATGAAACTCCGGATACGATTACAGCAGACGACGTTCGAATCGCTTTTCTCAACGACTCGTTCAACGCCAATACCGGTTTTGATAGCAACCTCGTCGTCGATGCAATTGAAGTTGATGGAGTCCGCTTTGAGACAGAATCAGCGACAACCTTTTCAACTGGAACATTCTTGCCTGAAGACGGTGTACAACCGGGCTTTAGACAATCGGAAACGCTACACGCCAACGGATTCTTTCAATACTCTGATGGCAATGGCGGCAGCTTTATCACGGTTCAGGCGCGCGGCACCGAAGGGGGAGAGCAGTTTCGTTTGAACTTAAATGGGCAGACGGTTGATACCTTCACAACAACCACTGAATTTCAGAACTTCGGTTTTGCAGCAGATCGAACTGTTGAGATTTCGGATATTCAAATCGAGTTCTTCGGCGACCAGTTCGATTTGGAACAAGGTATCGATACCAACCTTGAAGTGAATTTTCTCGTCATCGATGCTGACCCCTTTGTCGTCGAAGCACCAACTACATTTTCCACCGGAACGTTTCTGCCTGAGGACGGAATTCAGCCCGGTTTTCGTCAGTCCAAGATTTTGCACTCCAATGGCTCCTTTAGCTTCAATGCGACAACCGGCATTGGCGATGACTTGATTCAAGTCGTCTTGCGCGGCGACGAGGGGACCGAAGAATTCGTAATCTCGTCTGAAGGAGTCGTACTGGGCACCGGAGTCGCGACGACTCAATTCCAGACCTATTCGTTTGCGACCAATGATTATGTGGCCGGGGCAGATCTAAGAATCGAGTTTTTGAACGATCAGTTTGATCCAGCTAACGGTATCGACGCCAATCTGATTGTTGACAATGTGACCATCAACGGCGACACACGCCAAGTCGAAGCTCCGACAACATTCGGAGTTGGAACTTTCGTCAATGGCGGTTTTCCAGAAGGCTTCAATCAGAGTGAAGTACTAAGCACCGCGGGCTTTTTTGATGTCGACTTTGGCGGAGGCAGCGGTGCAGCGACTCCAATCAGTTTCTCCAATGCCGGCAGCTTCAGCGGAGTGCTTGGTGGCCCGGACATTCTTAGCAACCCGACGTCTCTCCAGTTCGGCCCCGATGGACGGCTTTATGTGGCAGAACAGAACGGCGCGATCAATGCCTTCTCGATCGGCTTTCAAAACGGCCAGTATTTCGCGACGGATGTAGAAGTCATCACGGCGGTCCAGGAGATTCAAAACCACAACGACGATGGTTCGCTGAGCGACCTAGACACGCGGCAAGTAACCGGATTGGTAGTGACCGGTACTGCGGCACAACCAGTTTTATATGTCTCGTCCAGTGACCCAAGAATTTCATTTAACGGTGAAGTCAACTTGGACACCAATTCTGGTACAATCACTCGCTTGACCCGTTCTGGCAATTCTTTTGAAGCCGTTGACATTATTCGGGGCTTACCTCGCTCTGAAGAAAACCACTCCAACAATGGTTTGGTGATTAGTCCCGATGGAAACAGCTTGTTCGTTGCCGTCGGCGGAAATACAAACAATGGTGCACCCTCTCAATTTTTCTCCTTTGCCAATGAGTATGCTCTGTCGGGAACGATTCTCGAAATTGACCTCAATGACATTAACAGTCGGCCGATCCTGACCGACAATGGGCCAGGACAAAATGGACGACAATACGTGTACGACCTGCCAACCCTGGATGATCCCAACACTCCTAACATTACCGATGGAGTTGGCGAAGACGCAAACGGCCTGGATGAATCTGGGCCCTTCGGTGGTCGCGATGGCTTGAACCAGGCGATTCTGCCCGCTGATGCGCCGCTGAGAATTTTTGCCGATGGCCTAAGAAACAACTACGACTTGGTGATCACTCAAAACGGCTTGCTGTACACCGTTGACAACGGCTCCAACGGTGGGCTGGGTGGTGATCCTGTCATCGTCAATGGTCAAGTCACCAGCCAACCTAACAACGGCGGAACTGGAGATCCGGAACCTCTGTTTCTTGTTACCGAGGGCGGCTTTTTCGGCCACCCGAATCCGATCCGAGCCAATCAATCTCTGCAGTTTACCGCTTTCGACGATAACGGCAATCCAGACAACTCGCTGGCAGTAAACACCGTTGCCTCGCTGGCTGATCGAGTCCCTGATTCAGTGGACATTCAGGACGGCTTTGTGATTGACCCCAGTCGGTTTACTGGCGATCAAAATCGACTGGCGCTCAGCGGAACGCGCGTCGAGCGTGACAGCCCGGAGTCCAATGCGTTGTTGAACTTGGGTTCCTCAAGTAACGGACTGATCGAGTACAGGAGCAATGCTTTTGAAGGTCAACTCAATGGCGATCTTCTCGTGGCACAGTTTAATGGCAACATTACTCGTTTGAATTTAAGTCCCGACGGCACCAGCGCGACCTCGGAAACGATTCCCGGCCTGACTGGTTTGTCGACGCCGTTGGACGTGACGCAGGGGCCTAATGGAACTTTATTCGTGGCTGAATTGGGCGGAGACGGCATCCGTGTATTCGCTCCGGCGACTCAGATCGCCGGTATCAACAACGATGTCGACGGCGACGGATTAGTCAACGCAATCGACCCGTTCTCGAGAGATGCAAGCAATGGTGCCCAGACGGTGCTCAATCCTGGTAGCACGTTAACCTTTGATTTTGACGCCAACCAGGATGACAATCTTGTGGGCCCCAACGGTTTTGGCGGTGGACTGACTGGTGTTGCTGTGAACGGCACGACCGATTTTGAGCAGTTTTTCCAACAGCCCTCGTCAGATCCGAATCAAATCATCAATTTGGATAACGTAAAATTCACTACAGCTGCAGGCGGTGGTACGACCGTGATCGAAAATGTGTCAAATGGAGATGCGTTCTCCGGCGGCAACGATGGCGAGTTCCTATTTCAAACAGGGGTGACAGTCGCACCGTCAGTCGAGAACGTGACGATTGAATGGACGGTTTTCAATCCTGCTTCTGATCTCTCAGGGAACTTTCAACAGATCGGTGGATTTATCGGGACTGGAGACCAAAGTAACTATCTAAAGTTCGTTGCAATTCAACACCCCCAGGGCGAGTTTGAATTGGTGCTCGAAGACGACGACTCAGTTGAATCCAGAAGCTATATTCAAGCCAATGATTTGTTCGATGTACCTGATGGCAGCCAAATTCTTTTGCGACTCGAAATTGATGTTGATGCGGGAACCGCGACGCCAACGGCTATTTATGAAACTGGATCTGGCAACACGATTGTCAGCGGTTCAGCAGTCGACCTGGCTGGCACAGCGGTGTTGGAAGCAGTCCGAGGCAACGCTTCAGTCAATGGCCAAACGACCGGCTTAGCAGTCGGTTTGTATTCGTCGAATACGAATCAGTCACCGGGGAATACTTTTTCTGCAATCTTTGACAACATCGAGATTAGCGCTGTCTAAGACCTCCAGGAATCTGCGATTGATGTCAAGCATTGACGCTACAATCAAGGTGCCAGTCCCAATTCAGTTTTTATCGAGAAAGTCGCAAGAATTCTTGGGATAACTTCAGCTCCGACTAGCTCTCAAGCAATTTCGAGCTACCTCGCAGTGCCGATCGTGCTGCAGCTGGTGTAAAAAAACAATCGCGTTGATAGCTTTGATGCGCCGCTGGACAGCCTTCTGTTGGGGCGATGTGCGCCCAAAAACTGCCTGAACCACCTCGTCTGCCCTAACTTCCGACGGATTCTGGGAAAACACAACACTCTATTTGCCTGAATTGCCGATCAAATAACTGAGATAGGCAGAATTTTTGCAATATTCCAACCCGCCAAGACAACTAGCTGGAGTTGGTCAGCCCTGAAAGAGTTTCGTTCTGGGATCCAGAGTTCGAAATGGATTGCAATTCAAAACGTTGAGAGACATCGATGGACGTATCGGATCTATTTGAGCAATTTCGTAAAAACCGAGACGACCGGGAGCGCCGGGATCGTGATCGTGATCACCGCGACCGAGGCCGTGGAGGGCGAGATGGCGATGGTGGCGATTACCGTCGTCGTCGGGGCGGATCGGGAGACGATTTTCGCGCCAATATGAAGGCCGGTTTGATTCTGGTTGGTCTCGGATTACTGGCGCTTGCGCTCTACACAAGTTTTTATCGAGTCGACGCCAGCGAACAAGGAATCGTCCTCAGATTTGGCAAGCACGCCCGTACCGTTGAACCTGGCTTGCAAATGAAATTGCCGTGGCCCATCGAGAATGTGTACACCGTTCCGGTTCGAAAAGTCCAATCTCTTGAATTTGGATTCAGCACGATTTCGGCGGGGCGCAAAACCGAGTACGCCAAACGAAGCAAGCAACTCGATGACGTCGCTGATATGCTGACTGGTGATTTGAACATTGCCCACGTTGAATGGATCGTACAGTACCGTATTGATGACGCGATGGCCTCATTGTTCAACATCGGAGATGAGAACAGTCTCTACGCTGATTTTGTTTCTTCGATCCGGCAGCAGGATATCAATCCGGCGATTCCCGATACGATTAGAGACGTATCAGAATCGGTGATGAGAAAGCTGGTTGGTGACCGCAGTGTCGATGCGGTTTTGACGTTGGGTCGAGAAGAGATTTCGGCCGAGGCCAAAATCGAGATTCAGGAAATGCTCGACGTCTTCGAAGCCGGAGTTGAAGTAATTACGGTCAAGCTACAGACAACCTCGCCCCCCGAATCGGTCAAGGACGCTTTTCAGGAGGTCAACCGAGCTCGTCAAAACAAGGAGCGAGTCGTCAACTTGGCCGAAGGAGAACGCAACCGACAAATTCCTGCGGCGCGTGGTAAACGTGAGCAGATGATCTCAGAGGCTGAAGGCTACAAGGCGAGAAGGGTGTTGGAGACGATGGGTCAGATCAATGCATTCAACGCAAAACTTGCGGAGTATGAAAAAGCGCCCGAAGTGACCAAGCAACGGTTGTATCTCGAAGCGATGCAGGAGGTACTGGGCCAAGTTGGAAATAAAACGATCATCGACGAGTCGGTCAACCAAATGTTGCCGATTCTAAATCTGAACTCTGATTCGTCCGCCAACAATCCACTTCGAGGGAGAAAATAATGGGAGCGAAGTTATTCTTTGCCGCATTCGTTGTGGCAATAGCGGCAATTTTAGCTTACTTCATGACGTTTGTGGTCGAAGAGGGTCAGCAAGCGGTCATCACGCAGTTTGGCAAACCGGTCAACTTTGTCACCGAGCCGGGCCTCAAGTTGCGAATTCCCTTTATCCAGTCCGTTCACAAGCTGGAAAAGCGTTTGTTGCCCTGGGATGGCGCGCCTGAAAACATGCAGACCGGTGACAAAAAACGAATCTTTGTCGACTGCTGGGCGCGCTGGCGTATCGTCAATCTGGAGACGTTTTTCACCAATGTGCAAACCGAACAAAATGGCCAAAAGATCCTCGACGATATCGTTGATTCTTCGGTGCGCGACGTCATTGCGAGAAACAATTTGATTGACTTGGTCAGGACTTCCAAAGACCGCGAGTTGGTCCATGAAAACAATGAAGTAGCCAGACCCAATGTCTCACGAGATTTGGTAACTACGGGAAGAAAGCAAATCGAAGCAGATATCCTGGCTGATGCCAGCGACAGCTTGGAGTCGAGATACGGCATGCAATTGGTTGCCGTTCACATCAAGCGAGTTAGTTACAACGATCGAGTAAAAGACACGGTGTTCGAACGGATGCGGTCTGAGCGTCAACTCGTGGCCCAGCTCTTCGAGTCCGAAGCCCGCGAGGAAGGCAATAAAATTTCCGGATTGACTCGCAAGGAGCTGGACTCGATCGAAGGAGAAATGACTCAACGATCGGCGGAGATTCGTGGTAGCGCCGACGCCGAAGTGATTAGACTGACTGCCGAAGCCTACGGTCGCAATGTTGAGTTCTTTGAGTTTTTACAGCGGCTCGAAATGTACAAAATGGCTTTGAAGAAAGATACCAGTTTGATTCTGTCGACCAACAGCGATATGTTCCGACTTTTCAAAACCACTGGTTCTCGAGAACAAACCAAACCTGACGAAACTTCGACATCGAATCTCGATAACGAAAACCAGAGCTTGCCAGAGAATACGCTGCCGCAAGAGCAAGCTCCAATCGAAGTTGAGCCGTCTGTGGAACCTTCAGATACCGTGGAACCTTCAGACACTGGGATCACGGTAGACGCGAACCTGGACCAACCATAGGTTCTCCTATATAGCCCCTTTGCTCCACGACAGAATCCGCTTTACGCATTTTCGCGGGTGCTGACGTTTCTTAGAGGCTGACATTTTATTGGCAATCCGACGCGTAAGCTTTGAAGTTGCACTAAAAGGAAGTTACCCTCCCTCTGGGAGGGTGACATTCTATTTTGGGGCTTACGCCCGCAACTACATGCTGCCACGGCTTCGCCGCCAGAAACACTGTAACTTCAAAACGCGTAAGCGAGGAAGAAGCGGCAACCGACTTCGCCCTCGCTAACTAACTATTAAATTCAATTTCATGCAGTTTGGTAACCCGAAGCGTGAGCGAGGATCCGTCCCTCACCAAAGTATCGGGTTGCCAAAAGCGCAAGAATAACTTTCGGCAAACAATGAAATTTCTAGTAGCGGGTCGAGTTACCATTTGCGCAATATCGTGTCCAAAGCCGACTGTTACATTCCGGCAAAGACCATTCGCAAAAATATTCCGCAACCAACCAACCCGATCAATCCGCCAATGATAAAAGATTGAAACGTGCCGAAGATGGCCAAGCCTACGAATGCACCGAGCAAAACGGTGACCAAATAGAATGCGTTAGCCACTTGGCCCAGAGAACCGTCCGAAATCTTTCCGTGACCGCCGCCTTCAAGATCATCTGCCGGGTTGGCTTGGACAGGTTTTGGCGATTCAAGGTTGTGCTTCCGGTTATATTCTTCGCACTGCGGACATACAAAAACCTCGTTTTCGACGGGCTGCCGACATTGATTGCAAGGACGCATGGTTCTTGGAGGAACGAACTTTTACGGATAAACCAAAGATAACAATTATTACGGCCAGTATCGCATGGTAATCCACCTCGGCCATTAGTTTTCTCCAGTTTCACAGTATAAACGGGATAGGCTTTTTTAGTAGCCGTTGCAAACCTTAGAGGAGGTGTGGTGGTTTTAGAAACTTTTCATCGGAACTCAAGGGGAGAACATGCCTGCATCTTCATTTAAGACTGAACAGTTCCTGGCTGAAAAACAACTTATTGAAAGTCGTGAATTAGCCGCTCAAAAACTCGCCGCTCAAAAAGAACGGCGCGTGCTTTTGGGATATTTTGTCATCGCGTTGCTTGCGACACTCGCTATTAGTGGCGCTTTGAAGGTTTATTAAACAGCGACCAGCAATGCCAGTCGAACTTGAATGGCATTGCGTTATCTGGACAATAGGAGTTGGACTGGCACCGCATCTCGAAGTCCCAGCACATCCCGCGTAACTGCCGGTACCTAACTCGAGATCGGCACCGCGAGTATTCATCTCAATGGTTTCTTCTTTGACGTCACTGGGGCAGTTGTACAACGGTAGCGTCCTCGAAACGACACTTATTGCATCCAAAGTGTCTTGTCTCACCGTTGTAAAGTGTCTTGCGAGGTCGAAATTGCTGAATCTCCTCAGCAACGCGCCGAGATGCAAAAACTTGTGGATCGCCTGCGAAAGAAATACGAAAAGTAGTTACAGGCTTATACCCGTAAGCTATAGTCTATCTGTAAATTGCATTCACAAAAAAAGGTGTTTTACAAATGCGTGCATTGGCGATGACCGGAATGGTTTTGTTTTCACTTGCGATGTTGGCTGGCAGTTGCAATGCCCAGCAAGTAATTGTTCTTGATGGTCTTGGCGGATTAGCTAGCCGAAACTTACAACCCGAAGTCAATCGACTAACGAACCTCGGATACGACGTCACCTATCGCCCTTGGTGGCGTTGGCGCAACGCAGCCCGAGTCGCTCCCAATGCAAGCCGTGTCATTGGTTATTCAATGGGCGGACCTCGCGCGATCCGAGTTACCTCCCGAACCAATGCGTCCCAGTTGGAATTGCTCGATCCTTTCAGCCGCACTCCGATGATCGCCCCACCGGGCACCGCGACAACTGTGTACAGAGCTGCTGGCCCCACGGTGATCCGATCGACTCCCGTCTACGGAAATTTCCAACAATATCAACTCCCCACAAACCACGCCGGAATACCGGGTGCGTTTCGTCCTTAGACACGCAAACCCACACCTCATTCCCCTTTGGAAAACGTGGCAACAGAAAGCCCCATGCAATCAAACCGACACCGCAGATTCGAGGGGCTCGAATGATGTGCGAATTCCATCGCTATACAAAGAACACGGCATCAGCTTTGAAGAGATGGAATACGCCCCGACGCGCACTTCCGAAAAATCGGGCCGAAGCACTTGAGCAAAAAAACCTTGCAGGTGGATTTCTCGGCGTAGGCTTCCCGTTGGACAGCAAGACGTTGGAAGTTCGCAGCTAAGCTATTTATTTTATCTTCGCCCGCTCAATCGACTCCATAATCATTTTTCGAGCGATCTCTTTCTCCTCGACTTTTTTGATTTTAACCCACTTGTCGGGTTCCAGGTCTTTGTAGTGAGCAAAGAAGTGCTCGACCTGACGAATCGTAATCTCGGGCAGGTCTGAGTAGCTTTTCACCTTCTCATATCGCCGAGTCAATTTCCCAGTGGGAACGGCAATAATTTTTTCGTCCGGCCCGGCATCATCCTGCATGATCAGCACTCCCACCGGCCGGCAGTTCATCACCGCGCCTGGAACAATGGGCCTGGTATTGCAAACCAACACATCGATCGGATCTCCATCCATCGACAAGGTGTGAGGAACAAAACCGTAGTTTCCAGGATAAACCATCGGGGTATACAAGAACCGATCAACAAAAAGCGTCCCCGAATCCTTATCCAGCTCGTACTTAATAGGTAAGCCTCCGACCGGGACTTCGATAATTACATTGATATCGTCCGGAGGATTATCCCCGATTGGAATTGCATCGATCCGCATTGAGTTTCCTGCTGCAGCTAAAAGAATTTTTGAAGGATTACATTTTATTGACTGCCGTCAAATGGAAAACCAGTCTAGTTCCCATTTCCAACAGATAAAGTTGCACTGGACGTCGATAGAAAAAGACTCAAGATCGAAGTGTAAGCCATCCACTGGCTTCCAAACCGTGCGACCAACCCAACAAACCTCATTTACTCCTGGCAGGAAACGACTCAGATCTTTACCGTGCTCAACAAAGCAATGAATGGGCTAATATCGAAAAAGTCGACCTCTCTCCATCTCTATCGATATCGGCCTCAATCGCTCGGCTTGATTGCTTGTAACGATATTTCTGGTTTATCCTCTGGTCTAAAACAATCGACTCAAAAACATTTTAGCTATCAGTTACTTTTGACGATCCAACACTGGATGAGGCGGATAAAGTTTTAACCTCTTTGATTTAAACTGCTTGGGTGGGATGAGCATATTTTTTAAATCATTTCTTGTAGGTACCGGTGCGCTTATTGCAGCCGTATTTATGATATTGATCGTGGTTCCACTCTTTGGGGATACGTATCAGATGAGTATGTTTGTCAACGGCGTCATCGGCTGCTATTCGATTGGCAGCCCCGTTTCGTACTATTGCATGAAGCAAACGGAAAAGTACCGAGCCGCGCTAAAGCGAGAAGAAGATTTGCACCTGCAGCTCCAGAACACTCATCAAGAACTAAAAATTCGAGCAAGACTCGACATGATGACGGGGCTGCTCAACCGTGAGACCTTCTTGAGGGAAATGGAAGAAACGAGGAGTAGGCTTCCCGATCAAACTTCTTCTGTGATCCTGTTGGATGTCGATCGCTTTAAGCGAATCAATGACACGTGGGGCCATCACAGCGGCGATGAAGCTTTAGTTTTGATCGGGACCGCGATACTGGAAATTTTTGGTCCAGAAGCTCTGGCCGGGCGAATCGGTGGAGAGGAGTTCGCCGTTTTTCTGCCGGGTGATGATGAGTCTGAGGCAATTGTTTTAGGCGAAGCGATTCGCGTCCGGGTCCAACAAACGCCTTTCTTCCCGGTGCCCAGTCACAAAGAAAGACTGTCGCTTAGTGTTGGCATCGCTTGTGCGGGCAACTCCACCGACGCCACTTCTCTCTTGAAGCGGGCTGACGCCATGCTATACCAGGCCAAAGCAGATGGGCGTAATCGTGTTTGCTCCAACTCAATCCCTGTGCTTTCTGACAATGAAGGCTTGCTGCCGCTGGTGATTGAAAGACGTGTCGTCTAGCTGGATAAGGAGGCCCCACTGATAAATAACCCCGCTGGTCCAATCAATGGTTGCCAGAAGTTGTTTTGGCTCGAGGGAACCGTAAGCCAGTGTGAGTTTTGTTTGAGATGCTGTCGATTACAATGTCGCAT
Source organism: uncultured Pirellulaceae bacterium (assembly GCA_964433035.1). Classification (GTDB taxonomy): domain Bacteria; phylum Planctomycetota; class Planctomycetia; order Pirellulales; family Pirellulaceae; genus Mariniblastus. The sequence continues at coordinate 18,535 of CAYSQZ010000044.1, forward strand.
TGACGACGAGGCGCGGAAGAGACGAGACCAAACATAGATCGACCTCAAGGAGCAATTAACAGACTATTGGAGGCGGAAACTTAGTACAGTGTAAAGATCCTTCGGAAGAAACGGAAATACCGTGTGTTACTAACTTGGTGCTTAGCTTCAGCAGCGCACGAAAAAAGCGAGGCTGTATCTGCCTCGCCCTAAGTTTATTGAGTTTTTTGACTGGCCAACGCCAGAAAGTTGGCAGAACCTAAGTCGCCTCTTCTTTCTTGCAGATGATTCCAACCAGATCATCAGCGACTTTCTTGACGGCTTCGTGAACGTTCTCTTCGCCGAGACGAAGTACCTTCACCGTCTCCCAGCCTTTACCTTCTTTGCCGTCGAGCGATGCGCGGAATGTCTCGTAAGCTTCGTCTACCTTGGCGCGCTCTTCTTCGTTTAGCCCGGCCACCTTTGGCTTCCAACGCCAATTGAGCTGGCATTGCCCCTTGTAAACTTGAATAACGGAACACTGAGGTCCAGCCGTAGCGTGAAAGGTAGCGTAGTCAGATTTGCCGCGCGGCATACTCTTGTAGGTACAAGTCAAACCGGTGTTCTGGGTGACAAACTGCTCCAACTCAACATAAGCGTTATAGGCCTGCGGGCTAGGACAAAGTCGTTCGGTTTCCTGTTCCCATTGCTCCCGTGTGATTTCTACACCTGCCATTTGATCCCTTTATAACTTCACTGCTAAAACACAACTTCCATCATAGCGTTAATCTGCATCTCTGCTTACCGCCGTTTGACCAAAACAAGCCATTTTCGCAACAAAAAATACGAAACATGCTTTCAACTGCTCAACACCAGCTTAAGTTTCGACGATTGGTTATATAAGCCGACAATCGGGGGTGAAAAAGCCAATTCCCCAGTAGTATTCGGCCGAAATCCGGTCCCAAATTCCTGCGGCTTGATAAGATAGATACTCCACAAATTGGTTTTGTTTTTGATTTTGGATCCTCGATCAATGAATTTACGCGCTAACACCGAAAAGAAGTTTCTCTTGAAGTACTTAATTATCGGTGCCGTGTGCCTGGCGTTCGCTGCCTGGGCCGTCTACGACGGATTCGTGAATTACCCAAGCCAAATTCCACGGGCTCAAGCTTGGGAAGACCTGGAAGCCAAAATCGCAAATTCTGAGCTCTTGTCCTCCGAAGACCTCAGTCCGATGTGGAAAGAAATCTCCGAGAAGGAAGGTTGGGACAGTAAACGCCTCACAGATGCCCACCCGGTTGCGGCGCTTGAGAAGAACATCCTTTATCAATATGCGTTTATCGTGATCGGCTTGGGCGTTGGCATTCCCTGTGTCCTTTGGTACCTTCGAACCAAAGGCGCGTGGCTTGAGTCGAGCGAAGATGGGCTTCGTCTTAGTACCGGGCAAGAGCTGAAGCTCTCACAGATTACCAAGTTCGATAAAAGCAAGTGGGAGAAGAAAGGCATCGGAGTTCTTCATTACACTGACGAAAGCGGTAGCGAGCAAAAGTTTGTCGTCGATGACTTGAAGTTCGAAAGAAAAACGACAGACCAGATCGTAGCGTGGATCGAAACTAAAATTCCGGGCGAGATGATCGTTAATGGCCTGACAGAAGTTGAATATAATGCGATAGCCGAAGAGAAAAAGCGGCTTCGAGATATTGCGTCTGGCAATATTGAAGCTTAACCAGACTTCATAATCACAACTGCCGCCTCGACACTTAAAACTTGAACTCCATTGGCCAGAACCACAAAAGGTTCTGGCCATTTTTATGTGCAGCGAGACACAGTTTGTTAAAAAAATTTGCAGCCCCTGATTCCTCAGAATTCGTATGTTTTTAAACAACTTGCTTCAAAGTAGGCTCCTTGAGATCGCGTTGCCTACAGAAGCAACGTGAGTTTTGCGTGGATTAGATCTGATTGACAGGCACTACTTACAATTTGATTGCCCAAATTAACCCGCTCACACCAGACCGCTAGCGTCAGCTTGGCAGCTGAAGATTACGTTTCAGCTACCGCAATGGTGCAGACACAAAATAAATCAAACTGTATTAATTAGCCCAAAGTCAACTCAGGATGCGGTTGACTATCATTCAAAACCTAGAAGGATCTTGAAATGCTTAAGAAATTGTCAACTTGTTGTTTAATTGCCGCCTGTGCGATCTTCGTTTTCGCCGCTCAAGGATGCCGATCTTCTCAGCCAGTAGGATTTTCCCAAAGCGAACCGACGTTCAATAGCGGCTCTGGTACAACCAGCAGTGGCTCCGGGACAACCAGCAGTGGTTCTGGGACAACCAGCAATGGCTCTGGCTCACGTTAAAGCAGCCAATTAGCTGGACAACTCAGGTCTGCTAAATATCAGGCTCTGCACTTCGATCAAAGCTCGAAGGAAACCCAAAGCGTGATAGTATTTTGCATCAAGCGATACAAACCGTTTGTAGTACCGGCTTTAGCCGGCTGGATACTATTCCGCCTAAAGGCGGTACTACGAACATCACATTCAAGTTGATGCAAAATCCTAGTGAGCGAGGGATCGATCAGTCCCTCACTGACGTTTCGGGTTTCCATGCGCACAGTTCAGGCTTACGAGTTGAAGCCTCGTAGATGCTCGGTACTGTCGGCAAATCGGTCGAGCTTAACACCCATGTTGTCGGCCATACTGAGCCATAGATTGGCCAGCGGCGTTCCTTTGTCTGCCTTCAAGTGTCTGCCAGTTTCAAACGCCCCACCACCTGAACCAGCAACGATCACCGGAAGTTGCTCGTAAGAATGCCGAGCTCCGTTGCCTAATCCTGACCCAAGCACAAAGCTACAGTTATCCAATAAGGTCTTTTCACCTTCCTTGATCTGCTTCATACGATCGATCAGATAGGCATACTGAGCAACGTGAAACTGATCGACCTTGGCTACGATATCATCCTGCTCGGGATCATGCGTCAGCACGTGGTGGCTGATCGGTTTATCAAACACGCCCTCATACAGTTGAGGCGTTTGCCATCGTTCGGGCCCGACCATCATGGTCGCAATCCGAGTCTGATCCGTCTGAAATGCCAAGACCATCAAGTCACCCATCAAACGAATATACTCTCGGCGACGAACAGGAATCGGATCAGGAACCTGATAGTCAACCTTGCCGATTTTATCTTTGGATTGAAACTGGTGACGCATCTGCTTCTCGACGGCTCGAATCGAAGTCAAATATTCATCAAGCTTTCTTCGGTCGGCAACACCCAACGTTCGATTCATCCTTTGGGCATCGCTGGTCACTGTATCAAGCACGCTTTGTTTCAGTGGCTGCGACTCACCAAACAATCGCTTAAACAACTTGTGCGGATCATTGGTTGATTTTGCATCGTAGCCAGGACCATACCATGAGATCGCATCAAAGATCTTGGGCTCCATATTATTTACAAAGGTATTGCAACTAATCTCAAGCGAAGGGAATGGCGTCGCGTCTGAGAGCTGCTGCGCAATAACTTGATCGAGTGTCATATCAATCGCCGTCACTCCATCGGCTCGCTCGTTGGGCAACGCACTGGTGAGCCAGCAGGAACCGGCTTGGGAATGCGGCTCTCCAGTCAAATAGGTTCGATTGAGCCCACTGACGACCGTGATGTCTTGTTTCAAATCGGCAAGCGGCTGAAGACTCTCGGACAAATCAAAATCCTGGCCCGTTTTCTCTGGAAACCACTTCGACCCGATAACTCCATTTGGAATGTACATGAACGCCAGTCGCTTTGGCGCGGCAGTGGCCGCACCCGAAACGGCGCTGCCTGAAGCTCCAAGCGACGCCGCACTCGACATGGCTTCGAGCCACGGCAGGGCAATGGAAGCTCCAATCCCTCGAAGAACGGTACGACGTGATAACTTTTTCATTATTCTTTCACCGTTGGATTGATGTCGGTCTCAACATCTGATTTCGCTGGATCATTTTTACTTGAATGTTCAGGAGCTGCCCTGTCCGTTGTTTCCTCAGCAGCAGTTTCCGTTTCCTCAAATCGTCGAAACATCTCACTCAGTACGACTTGCTTGATCACGGAGCGAAACCGAAGCTCCTCGTCAACGACAGCTACGACAACGCGGCGGACTTCAGCATCATCAGAATAGTGTAATTGCCGTCCCAACGCATACTTTATTGTATGCTCGACAAACGCTTTCACAAATCTTGAATTGTCATTGGCAATCACGCCCTTAAATTGGGCTGGGCCATCAAAAGTCGTGCCATCAATCTCTCCGCTGGCATCTACCGGATCACCAGTACGGTAGTTTTCACGCCATCTTCCGACCGCATCAAACGACTCCAGAGCAAAACCTGGCGGATCGATTCGAACGTGACATGATGCACAAGCCGGATCGAGCCGGTGCTTTTCAAGCTTGTCTCGGACATTCAACTTTTCACGGCCTTGCGGGTTATCTTCCAGCGGCTTGACGTTCGCTGGCGCTGGCGGGGGAGGCGAATTAAAAATCACATCGAGAATCCAGGCTCCTCGATTCACCGGGCTGGTGCGAGTCGTTGTCGAATTTGCCAACAGAGTCGCCCCAGAGGTGATGACTCCGCCACGATTGGGATCATTCCATTTAACACGGAAAAAGTCTTCAAACGAATCCAGCGGAGCCGAGTAACCAACAGACTTTTCTATGTCGATTCCGTACCAGTCCATCAACTGACGATTCAGGTAGCCGAAATCAGACTTAATGAACTCCAGGATACTCCGATTTTCAACCATGATGGTTTCGAAGAACAACAACTGTTCAATCATCATCGCCAGCGACGGAGGCGGAATTAACGCCGGGTTGTGTTTGAAATACTCAGGGAAGAGAGCCTTGTCCGGGGCCGCCGACGCTACTTTTGAAAGTTTCAGCCATTGCATTCCAAAGTCGGTTGCCAATGACTTAACCCGCTTGTCTTTCATCATGCGCTCAACCTGCTTTTCCAGATCTGCTGGTTCAGACAACCGCCCCTCTCGGGCTGCCTGAAACAACTGGTCGTCAGGCATCGAACCCCAAAGAAAATATGAAAGGCGACAGGCCATCGCAAAACTACGTCTCTGACCCAACTCCGAAACAGACATGGACGTCGGATCAATCGGCATGAACTCGTGACGATACAAAAAGCCAGGTGACACCAGCATCGCCGAAACGGTTGTCTGCATCGCCGGAGTATAAGAACCTTCTGACTCGAATTCTTTGTCGAACAGATCCGTGTAGACTTTCAATTCGTCTTCCGCAAGATCTCGACGAAACGCTCGAGGCAGGAAGACTCTGATCTGACGATGAGCGCGAAGGGCTTGCTCCGATTTGCTTAACGAATCGTCTGAAGCGAACATCGAATCCCACAGTCCGCTAATCTGAGCGAATTCTCGATTGGTGACGACCGATGTTGCCAGATCAAAGTAACTTTCTAACAGCAGCGGCGACAGCGAAAGGGCTTCTTGATCATTAGCAAAACCGTGTTCCACCGGCGGATCGACAGGTAAGTTCGATACATCGGGCAAATCTGAATGGCGTCGGTGCGAGTTAAAAAAATAGCTGACCGCAAACACCGACCTCGGCATCTTCCCAGTCGCCGGCTGAAAATAGTCGGTCGTCTGAACGATTCTGGCCGAATTATTGAAGCAGTCTCTCGAAAGACGAAACAGGTCGCGTATCGTATTCTCATATTCGACGCGGTTGAGTCGCCGCAGTCGCCCCAAAGCCGGACGTTTGTCGCTGGAAGCCGCGATCAACTTGGCGATCGCTTCTATAATTTCACTCCTTTCAGCCGCATCGGGCTGACTGGCGTCCGATGGCGGCATCTCCTTCTGCTCGATCGCCTTGAGGGCTTTAGCCCACAACTCCAACTCGGCAACAGCCTCACCGTGAGTATCAAAACGGTCCAGATCAACATCGCCTTCTCCACCCTCAGAGTGGCAATCAGCACAATAGCTCTCGATGAACGGTCGAATCGTCTCGGTGAAGCGATCTTGGGCCGCTTCCAATTGAGCTGAATCATGTCCGGCGTGTTGGGCCGCGAGATCAGCGCTAAATCCCAAGCCAACCAACAACAGAGCTGTAAGCGACTGCAACAGCAAAGCAGCTTGACAAAATCTCAATTTTGATGGCGATAAGATTGACATGGTAATTTTGTTTATGGGAACCGCAATGAATCTTGCCACAAAAAGTTCGCGACAGAGTTATCCAGGTTGATTTTAGTTACGCCACAGCAACGGGCTACGCCAATCCAGCAACTAAGGTTTAATTTCTTGGGGTTTAGGTTCCTTTTTGGCTTCAGCTTCTTTGAATTCAGCTTCTTTGGCCGCAGCTTCTTTGG
>CAYSQZ010000044.1:24941-27403 GCA_964433035.1 uncultured Pirellulaceae bacterium
CAGCTTCTTTGGCCTCAGCTCGCCGTTGCTCCGCCATCTGCCTTCGGTGTTCTTTCTGCTCACGAGTGAGGATCTCTTTTAGGATCCTTCGACGCAAACGGGCCGATAAGTCGAGTGTCTCGACCTTGATCTGACGCAATTTTTCCTCGGTCTCATCTCCATCAGTTGCAACGTTGAGAACCTCTTGTCGTCTTTTTATTAAACGCTGGTAATGATGATCCTCCTTCAAAATTAGCTCTACCGACTGCTCAAGCTGCTCAACTGTAAGCTCGTTGTGTACGAAAATGAGTAGCTGCTGAGCCCGCAAGTCGGGTTGGGCAGCCAATAAAAGAGTCGTATGGTTCTTGTGAAGCTGCAGATCGGTGTATTTGCTTTTTTTCTTTTCCGCGGGCTCGGTTTTGGGCGCAATCGTTTCTTGAGCAACCGACTCGTTTTTAGCCGCAGTGGGTTCCGTTTCTTCTTTGGTAGAGGGCTGGGCTTTGATTGGAGGCTCGGTTTTTTGATCGGCTCGCCACTCCTGGCCGGCTACATTCCCGGGCTTTGAAGATCGGTCTTTCGCTTCAGTCGGTGACTCCAATTTTGCAACTGGTTCCGGTGATCTATCTTCACTAACTGCGGGCTCATCAGACGCGACGCTGGCCTTGGGGAGTTCCAGTAAACTCTGATTCGCTAGTGAATCAACAGAACCGCCACTCGCAGGAGCTGTGGGCTGTTCATGTTCAGTAACCGATAGTTCCGGTTTCGTTTCACAGCCCACCACAAGACATGCAAGCACGATTAGGAGTGCAGCCGGAAAGGCAGGTCTTTTGCAGTGTGAATTCTCGAAGAGCATTATCGGGTGATAGCAAAAATGCTAACACTCAACAATACCTATAGGCTTCAGGTTCCCGAAACTCGTCCTGCCACTAACAACAACACACCAGCTATCACGCTCGAAAGCTTTGTTGCACAGAAACAGAGACTTCTCCCACCGTGCGATTCCCAGCGGCTTAAAGCTGTTGTATTCTCAGCATTTTGCTGGCGGAGGGCGCGGCCCGTCAACCAGGCCCTCCTCGATCCTACAATGGCAACACGAGGCTCATTCAAGAACCGGCATCAGAGCGTGCGACGAACTTACTTTTCTGCCACCGGTAACTTCCGCACTCGCATGCTCGTCAATTTTGAATCTTCAAAACGAAAAATCGTTTGCGACTTTTTGTCCTTGGAATCATAAACCAACCGATTGTGATCTTTTGATCCACGATTCGACCGGCCTATTTTTTCGCTAACCTTATCAACCGAGTCACCTATTTTGATGCCGCCCTCATATTGTCCGGCATAACTTTCATGCACAAATATACTTGAGTCATCAGTGCATGCGATCGCAGTCACACCGACTTTCGGATGGACGGTAACTTGAATACCGCGATAGTTGTAATTCAAGACATCAATGGTAGGCTCCTCAACTGGATACCCGATAACATCTGGCTTCCCAAAACACTTGATCACTTCAGCCGTCGAAAGCCCAAATTTGATTGGTCCAATTCCTGAGTAAGTAAGAACCAGCTCTGAATCATTAATCAGGTTAGGTTTTTCGATCGTGATTAACTTGAAACCGTCGGGGGCATCCAAGACAAAAAGGCGGGGATCGAGCTTTTGATTGAATAAAAAACCAGTGGCTTCTATTCGCTGTCCTTCCATTCCTACAGGAACTACAATCTTTACCGGCAGTTTGGATTGCTCATCAATTGTCACACGTGCTTTCCAAACGCCAGTCTCCACCAGGTATTCGACTTCAACCTTGCCATCATTTGTCGCGCGACGAACTTCTTTGGCCTTTTGGTTTTCAGCTCCCCGAACGATCGACATTATCGAGTCAAAAAACTCAGCCGATGCTTCGAAGCCCTCCAGAGAAAAACTAGTTGCCGTTTTAGATGCTTTGTCAATTGAGATTCCGCGCTGCAAACTTACATCCGCAACAACTACTCGCCCTTGGCCAGCTTGCCCTTCCTTAAATTCCTGGCGGATCAACCTTGGTTCCAAAACCGAACTTTTTATTTCTGTAACGACATTTTCTTCGTTATCGTAAACCCGGGAAACAAACTGAATCGTATTTGCCTTGGCGACCGCCTCCTGCATTTGTGCGAGCAGACTCGTCGGTTGGTTCAACAACATCCACCCAAAAACAACTCCAGCAATCGTTGCGGCCAAGGCTGCCCATATCCATCGCTTCGAATTGCGTTGAACGAATGTTAAGCCAGCTTGCTCACAGGCGGGGCCTACAGAGGCCAAAGCAACAGCCCGCTCCACGTTGGCAACGGGCACTTGAAGATTTTGCATTTCTTCCACAGCAGTCGCCAAGTCGCCCTGCAAATCCATTTCAGGCAAATCACCTAAAATCACATCGTCAACTGGTTTCGCTTGGTCGTTCATTTTGATTCTCCTGAAGAACTCATACGGAAACCTGCTTCCAGTTTGGCTCG
>CAYSQZ010000045.1:0-19098 GCA_964433035.1 uncultured Pirellulaceae bacterium
ACCCGCTCAACCGTGATGAACTACGCGAACGTTAAAGCGACTGGCGAGCGGTTCGCGTTCTATATTTTCTAAGGCTCGCAAGAAGCCAAGCCAAAGGCGTTAACTAATGAGTTAGGTGACACCTGGTAGAAATCAGCTTGGAAAAAGCGTTAAAAGAAATAGGGCAGGCAGGACTCGAACCCGCGACAAAGGGATTATGCTTACCACTTCGACTTTCGCCGCCTCTTTCAAGTTCGTGGTCTGGACTGTCTCTTCTCTTTACGAGTTCGCCGTACAGTCTCTACACCTTCAACGATTGTTTTCGAATGCCAATCGAAGCTTGGCTCGGGATTAGCATGTCTTGCAACGAAGCCTTCCCCGAATTTGACGAATTCTACTGAATCGCTTTTGAAGACGAATCAGCAACCCATTTGAGCAAGCCATGCGATCAAGATCGTTTAGGCTTCCTCGCTTAAGTCCCCTGCTCTAACCAACTGAGCTACTGCCCCCCATACGGAAATCGTACAGAATTGATAACAGATGATACAGAAATTTTAGTATTTGGAAATTCGAAAACGAACTGACTGAAAAAAAAATTCGTTCTCCCTACAAACAAGCGATTTTGAATCCTGCTATAATTTGATGATCAAATGTTAAATATTCGTGTGATTGGTGGCTTTGGTTACCCGTCCCGTAACTTCAGCTTTGGCAATAGCGTTTTGTTGGGGCATCAGGCCGACGGCTTAGCGCCTTGTCGCTCACATTGAATATCAATGCCGTTGGAGGCGCTAACGCGTTGTCGTCCCGGTCTCCCACCAGATATCTTCGTTGCCCGATAAATCGATCGGGCTCTTGAGGTTGGGAGAAATGTAAACCAACTCGTGACGGAGCCGTTGCTCAGTAACTTGGTCATTGGAAACCGCAGACAGCTCAAACTCCAAATCAGGATCGAACTCGTCGGGGTCAATTCGAACATTGGAACCGTAATCCACATACTCAACCGGAATGGTGGACCGCGGAGCGACCGCAACGACTGGACGACGCGTCTCGATCACACGTCGAACAGGAAGCGGTCGACTGACCGGCTCGAATTCTGGCTCGTCACGATATTCAACTCGAGGAGCAATGTAATCGGATCCGTCATAGCGGACTGGAATCGCATTGTGTTCAACGACGGCTTTGTGGCTTGGCAAGATCCGCACATCGGCATTGAGCGAGTGGAACAAATCACGCACATGATCGTGACAAGTAAACATTAAAATCTGGTAACCATTGCGAGAGAAGTCAACCAGCACCTCGGCTGCGGCTCGGGCACGACGTCCGTCAAAGTTGACCAGCACATCGTCAAGCACCATTGGAATCACGGCACCGCGCCGAGCGTAAGCTCCAACGAGCGCCATTCTCAAACTCAAGTATACCGCTTCGCGAGTTCCGCGGCTAAGTTTATCAACTGGAATCGTTTCGTCGCTTCCATTGTCGACCAGCAATTCTTCGCCCGTGAGGCGAGTCCAAATTCGCTGGTAACGACCTTCAGTCAAACGCTCCAGGTAGCTGGAAGCTTCCTTAAGTGTTTCCGGTTGTCGCTTTGACTCGTAACTCTCCCGAATCATCTCAAGCAACTGAGTGCTGGTCGCCAGGACTTGCCATTGCTTTTGCAGTTGAGCAATCTCAGCGTTGACGGCGTTGAGTTCAAGCCGAACCACATCGAGCCGCGAATCTTCACCCAGCATTTTGACTTCAAGCAAAAACTCGCCACGCTGCTGATGGAGCTTGGTTTGCATTTCTTTGATTCGCTCGATTTCGGCTTGAGACTCCTCCCAGCGCTTTTCCAATCCCCCGGTACCGTAACTGTTGAGGGTTTCGCGAAGCTCTTCTTCCCGATAATGCTTGCCCAAGGCTGCAGTGATTTGCTTGGACAGATTTTCACGCTCGTCCAAAAGTTTTCGCCGCTGAGCATGCTTGGAGTCGATTCGTCGGTATTCTTCTTCCGAACCTGCTCCGACAACAGCCAGTAGTCGTTGACGTTGCCCCAGCAATTTGTCCAGCTCACGCTTGGCGCGGTTAAGCCTTGAACGAAGCGATTTATACTTCGCTGCGAAATCTTTACGGGTGTTGACGAACGCACGCTGTTCATTGACCGCTTGATTTAACTGAGCCAGACGATCAACCATGCTCGTGCTGCGGAATTTCATTCCAGTCTCGTGCAACATCGTGTCAATACGACTGCCCAATGCGGCGAGTTCTTTTTGGCGCTCCACACGTTCAAGCTTAAATTGCTCGAGACGAACGTTCTGTGACGCGATCCGATCCGCCCGTTTGGTAATCTCTTTGAGTTGATGTGGTTTAAGGATTTCTGGTAATCCAGCGGTTCGCAAGCTCGCCTGCCATTGCTCTTCCGCTTTCTTGAGCTCGCGTTCCTGAGCCGAGATCCTACGCCGCAGTTCTTCCTGGTTCGAACGCGTCGACTGCACCCGATTCTCCAGCGGGATAAGATCTTCAAGCCGCATTAACTTGTTCTCGGCGTCCTGCAGTTCCAGTTCCCACTGCCCCGAAATGGTCGCGGGCAATTGTCGCTCGATTTCATCACGTTCGTGTTTGGCTCGTTTGAGCTGCTGGCGAACGATGTCGATCTGGTGGCGGAAATCATCCAACGTTTCTTTGGCCACTCTCTCCCAGTGGTATTTTAGACCAAGCGAAATGAATCCTGCGATTGCCCCGAGCATGATAAACACGATGCCCATATTGGTTGACGTATGGCTTAGCCAACGACCCTGAAACAGCGCCGCATCAATGAAGCCAAATCCCAGTAACACGATACCGAGAATAAAAATGACACCAATGATCGATAGCTTTTCAACGGGCAGCACCTGCTCGTTGACAACTTCATCAACGTCGCGTTCCAATTCCATTCGATGACGATTGAGCTTGTCGACTTTCTCTTCCAGCTCGACCCGCCGTCGCAACCGGTTGACGTACCTGCCGGTGTCATCAAGCGATTCCGCAGTGCCATGCTCGGACTGGTTGTCTCCCAACCGTTTCTGATGCTGCCCAAGATCAAACTCGATCTTCTCCAGATCGTTTTTGTATTTGCTGAGCCGATCGGTTTGCTCCTGAAGCGCCTTGCCGGTCGATTCAAGCGACATCAATCCACGATTGCCAAGTTCACGAACGTCACGTGCTTTGATTTTCAGTTGGTGCCCCAGTCCGTCGACGTCACCGACAAGACTGTTTTCGATCCGGTCAATATCCTCAGTCAATTTGTCAGACTGGCGCTGCAGTGACTCAACCCAGGGCATGTGTTCGGTGACGGCTTCGATCCGCGATTTCTGAGCCCACAGGTTCCGATTGATCGGCAACGACATCGCTTCGGTCTTGATCGTTTTGCGTTGTGACTTGACCTGTTCGATTCGTTCTTTCTGCTGAGCGATTCGTTGATTAAGATCTTCGAGCTTCTTGATCGAAACATCTCTGGCTTCAGGAAGCGAGCCAATCGTTTTTAGTTGCTGGTCAATCGAGTTGCGAGTTTGCCAACGATCGGAAATCTGCATCGCGATTTCGATCAGTCTGGCTTGCTGCTCATTGCGATCGAGCTCTTTTTTGATATCCGCCAGTTGGTTATTGATGTCGGTCGTTTCACCGGCCATTCTCGACCAGCGCTTGCTGCGTTGCTTTAGCTCGTCGATTTCTCGCAACAGTTTTTGACGTCGTTCGGAAAGCAAACTCAGGCGGGATTCGTTTTTGGGATCAGTACAAGCGATCTTCTCCCGACGACTGCGCAGGTCCCGCATCACATCGATCAGCGAAACCCGATCCAAGCCGCTGGTTAATTTGTAAAGTTGTTCAGCCGCGGCAGTACTATTAAGCGCACCAAGCTCCTGGATTTCGCGGAGTCCGATGGCGAATACATTGGTAAATATTGATTCATCGATGTCAGACATCAACGACCCAAGCCGCGCACGTCCATGCACTGAACCATCGTGGGCGTCGGTGACGGCGAGATCACCGACCGGATCGGCGTGTCGATTAGGATCGACGTGTCGTTGAACTTCGAAGACTCCCGTGGGAGCCTTAATGTCCATCATACCGCCCGCCAAACCGCCATAGACCGGTGGCGTGTATTTGCCCAAGCGATCGGGTGAAAATCCGAACATCATGGAGCGAATGAATTGCATCATCGTCGTTTTGCCGGCTTCGTTGTAGCCGCAAAAGACGGTAATTTCATCAGATATCGATTCAACGGTGAGGCCTTTCCATACGCCAAAACCGTCTACTTGAAGATCAGTAATCTTCACCGCGTATCTCCTTATCGCGTTTTTTTGTTCTTTGGTGTCGATTCATTCGACACTCAAGTCTCACTTGTGTTGTCTTGCTTTTGAAGCCTTGTCTCGTGGTGTGTCTGGCGACTAGATTTCTAACGGTTCGACGTCCAGTTCTTTATGCTTTCCGAGATACTCTACGCCCACGAGCGTTGCCAGTCGCAACACGTCTTCTCTTCGTTTATCGGAAACCTGGGCCATCGCCGCGGTTACTTTGCTTTGTACGGTGTGCGGCATGTACTCGTGCAAGTTAAGCTTCAATGATTCGTCGCTTTGGTATCGCCCAGCCGCTCGCAGGTACTCACCCAGCAGCGTGTCTTCTTCGTACCATTGGATGGGTAGGTTCTTGGGTGACTCAACCGTCAAGTCCACCGACCACAGCCCACGATCTGATCTGCCGAATTCATCTCGCAGCCATTCCAACAACTCCGAACTCCAATCGCGGCTGCGAATTTTTGAGTTGAAGTCACCTTCGGTCGCGAGGAACCACTTACAAAGCACCACTTGCTCGGTCGTGTCGGTCATGATTTTGAGCGCTCGTTCGCCAAGTTCGCTTTTTAGTTCTTCCAGACGAACTTGCTCGTTGATGGCGACTTTTTGCGGCATCCAGCGAACTCGATCAGACTCGACCGATTGAACGCGGAGTTTTCCTGCAGAATCGACTCGGCAGATCTTGAACCCGTGGGCTCCAGTTTCCTTGGGGGTGCGGCTTTGCGTCGTGCCTGGATAAACAACTGTCGTGCCAGTCTTTTCGAGTTTGGATGATTTGTGGCGACCGCCCAACGCCCAATACCGGATATTGCTCGCGTTGAGGGCGTTGGATTCGAACTCGCCGTGCGTCATCGCAATGTTGAATGTTCCGCTGTTGGGTGCGGCAAAGTCAGATCCGTCACGTCGTTTGGGGTCGTATCCACTAGCCGTGATCCGGGCGATTGTTTCGCCGTCGCGTCGGTGGTCAAGCTGTTCGACAATCGAGGAGCTGAAAGTCACAACATTTTCGGGAAGTTCAATTGAACTGGGCCAGCGATCGGGTTGGTCGCAGTGACCGGCACACCAATAGACGTGGATGTCTTTCTCATTGAGCCGCTGGAACTGGCTAAGCAAAAATGCAATCGCGCGGGCGTTGCCGGCTTCGAAATCAAATAGATCGCCAGCCAGCAAAACAAAGTCAACTCGCTCGGCGACCGCCAAGTCAAAAACTTTCGAAGCGGCTTCATAAGGCGCATTGGCCAAAACTTCGATCAAATGCTTGGGCAGTTCAGCCAGTCCGCTAATCGATTCATCGAGATGAAAGTCAGACGCGTGAATGAATTTGAGTGATTCTGCCATCTTCAGTGCCTCCTTGCGCTGGATTGTTGCGCTTCGTTATTGTCAAGCGCGACAAACGCGGAAATCATTTTCCGCGTTGCCAATTCCTGGCCATACTTAATTACGTTCTCAGTCCATCGTTAGTCGGTTTCGACTTACTGGAAACGTCTTGGCCGATTAACTGGCTATCAAAAGTGCTGCCGTTAGCGATCAGTTTATCCCATCGCATGTGGGTTACCTATATCAATCAATCACTGAAATTAATGCCGTTTGCGGATTCTCCCGAGATCAAAAAGTGATAGCATACGCCCATGTCTACTGATAATTCGCCGGCGACCGATTCGCCACCCGTTGGAGATCCCGCCCAAGATTCCACCCAAAATAAGGGCGCCAAATTCATTTATGTGATCTGTCAAAATGGAGCTCAGGCGGCAGCCAAGTTGGAGTTGGTATCTAATCACCCGGAGTTGAAGCTAGCGTTTTCCCGCCCGGGTTTCGTTACATTTAAAGTCCCAGCTGATGTTCTGGGGGAGCGATTTTCGCTTCGCTCGACGTTGGCCAGAACCTACGGCTGGTCATTGGGTAAAATCGCTGGCGAGAACGCCGGTGAGATGGTTGAGCAAATCTCCAAAGTGCCTCAGCTCAGCCAAGCCAAGCATTTGCATGTTTGGCAGCGCGATCCGGTGATCCCTGGCCGCAACGGTTTCGAGCCGGGAGTGTCGGCGTTGGCACAGGAAGTTGGAATGTTGTTCCAACCTGGCCAATTAGGTTCATCGAGCTCCACAGCGCAGTTGATGATCAACCGCGTCGCCAAACCCGGCGACATGGTTTTCGATGTTGTGATGGTGGAGCCCAACGAGTGGTGGTACGGGTATCACGTTGCCGATACCGTGGCTCAGCGTTGGCCCGGGGGTGTGCCGCTCTTTGATACAACGATTGAAACGTACAGTCGAGCTTATTTCAAATTGAAGGAGGCATTGTTGTGGTCGGGGATTGCCGTCAAGCCGGGCGACGTTTGCGCAGAAATCGGCAGTGCTCCTGGAGGTGCCAGTCAGTTGTTGCTGGAGATGGGAGCCAGCGTGATTGGAATTGATCCGGCAGAGATGGAGCAGGAAGTTCTGGACCACGAAAATTTTACTTTCATTCGCCGCCGCTCCAGTGAAGTCAAAAAACGCGACCTCAGCAGCGTCAAGTGGCTTACCGCGGATGTCAACGCGGCACCGCAGTTTACGCTTGATGCGATCACCGAATTGGTTGAGCATCCCTCAATCGATATCAAAGGGGTTATTCTGACAATCAAGTTGCTTGAACGAAAACTGATTTTGCAAATTCCGGAGTTGATGGCTCAATTGAAAGGCCTTGGGTTCCAGGTCGTCAAATCACGGCAGTTGGCGTTTAATCGAAACGAATTTTGTTTGGTCGGGGTCAAAGATAAATTTATTTTGCGTTCCGGCAAGCAAGCCAAGAAACCCGCTAAACCGCGTCCCCGGAAGAAATAAAGCGGCTCGCAGGCCTGTTTGGCTGTGCTGCGCGCGAATGCCGCAGAGCCTATGCTCCTGAAGTTTCAGCAAAGTACTATGATCCGGATCAGGTTGCACATACTGCGCGAGAGCATCGTGTCTGGTCTTCATGTCACCCGAAATGAGTATGACATTTCTTCTTAAGGCTGATCTTGATTTCAGTTTTTTCGCTGCTAACCTACGGGAAGGCTTGCCGCTCAATATAAAATTGTCAGACAGTGCCTAAAGTTTTTCTGCGTGTCCAATGCTTCTCGTTAAAACTGTCCCTAGCTCGGATTCTCTTCAACACAAATGACTAAACCCGAAAACGAAATTTCGAAGAGCTCTTCCCAGAAGGATGGTTCGCAGGGGCAAGGTCGACCTGTTATCGACAAAAAAGCCGAAACTTATGCTGCGGTCTCCGATGGTCTTTCAGAAGAGAGGTCGATCGGTCCTTATCGGCTTCGAAGCTTGCTTGGCAGCGGTGCGTTTGGGGTAGTTTATTTGGCCAAAGACACTCGTAACGAGCGAAACGTGGCGCTGAAAATCCCCCGACTCGAAGTCCTGATGGATCCAGAAAGGCGAAGACTTTTTGAGTTTGAAGGTAGGATCGGCGAGAGACTGGATCATCCGGGAATCGTAGCGGTGCTGGAAACCGGTAGCTCTGGCTCGCTGCCTTACATCGCGACTCAGTGGTGTGATGGTTCCGACCTTGGGCAATGGTTGGCTGATTGCGAAAAAGGCCTTCAGTCGCTGCCGAGTTGGCGTCAAGCCGCCGAAATGATCGCCGAGGTTGCCGAGGCGGTACACTACGCTCACCAAGAAGGTGTTGCCCATCGCGACTTGAAGCCGTCCAATATTCTTCTCGAATTCAAGATCTCAGAAGAAATGAATGACTCGGAGGAAGATGGGCTAAGCCAGTTTCGGGCCAAAATCAGTGACTTCGGTTTGGCGAAGCTCTCCCAAGCCAACATCACCGACACTCGTTCGAGTTTGATGGTCGGCACGCCAGTCTATATGGCGCCCGAACGAATTGCGGGGCAGACTTCGGGCGATGAAAAAACTCTATCAGGTCAAGCAGCGATCTTATCTGACGTCTATAGTTTGGGGGCGATGCTCCTGGAATTGTTGACCGGTAACCCTCCGTTGAGCGGTGCGAATTATGTTGAGATTGTCGGACACGCCGCGCGGCTTACCAACGCCTCTCCAACCAGGCATCCCGACGGCATTCCCCAAGAGCTGCCCAACGGTTTGGCTGAAGTTATTTCAACCTGCCTGAGAAGTCGACCTGGTTTTCGGTATCAATCGGCCGCCGAGCTGGCGTCTGATTTACGTCGCTGCTTAAACGGAGAATCGGTTCAAGGAAAACCGGTGAGGTTGCGGACTTCGCTTTGTTACTGGATTGCCAATCGAGATTGGGTAGCGATCGCAGGGTGGTTTGCCGTAGTGTCGCAGGTACTGTTCACAGTCTGGATGGTATTGTCGGACCTGTTCAAAATCAGGTTTGGCCTGCTCTCATCTGCAGAGTATTTTGACCTACTTCCGCATCTAATTTGGATTGCGGTAACAACGTCATTTACGACTATTGTGATCGGGATGATGTGCATTGCCGGGTGTCGCTGGGCATGCTGGTTGGGGGTGGTTTTGGCGGCAATCAACCTCCGTCTGCCGTTGCAATCGATGCTTGGTAAGCCTGTGTTTTTTGGTGAGATCTACGCGAATAGCGATCCGTATTTTACGTTCCAGATTCATCTGGTGATATCGCTGATCTTTGCCTGCCAGTTGGCATTGTATCTGCTCGCGATCATGACTCCGTGTTTGCGATTGAAGCGATAGTTGATTAGCGCTGAAGTCACGCCTGTGGGTAACCAAAGCCACCAATCGCATGCGATGTTGAACGTCAAGCCGACAGGGTAGGCTTGGCCACCTGTCTTGGATCGAGAAGAGGTAATCAAGCCACGAATCACAAGAATGAACACGAATATTAGCGTGATAGAATTCGTGTTGATTCGTGAGATTCGTGGCAGAACGATTCACGTCGGCTAGCGCCTTGCCGCTGACATTTAACAAGCACGCTTAGCTTCAGCAAAAAATCAAAGACTTAAGAACTTCATCATTGAACCTCAGTTTACCAAAAACCAATCACATTTCGGGTGATGAGATTGCTTCGTTGAGTACTTCTTCTTCGACATAGATTGGAAGATGCGGGGAACAGGTCACCGCCACCGCGATCGCGTCGGAAGGTCGGGCGTCGATTTCAATGATCTCACCATCTCGTTTGATACGCAGGTTGGCAAAATAAGTGTGATCCTTGAGTGCGCTGATCACGACACTGTCGAGTTCGCCGCCAAGCGAATCAACAATGCTCACCACCAAGTCGTGAGTTAGCGGCCGCGGCCGTGTAACCTCTTTGACGCGGCGGTCGATGCTGGTGGCTTCAAAGATCCCAATCAAAATTGGAAACTGCCGCTCACCGTCGACTTCTTTTAAAAACACGACTTGGTTCTCGTTAATCTCACTGATAATGATCCGAGCAAGTTGCATTTCGACAGGCATAACGATTCCTTTATGATTTCCTGACAGCTCGTCACCGCCAGCGTTGATCTGTTATAACAAATCGACTTGGAGAAAACGACTTGGACGGTAAACTCTGGCACGCCTATTCTAAACAAATTGGTTCTCGTCCTTTAACAAAACGAAAAATGCGTAAATAGAACAGGAAAGAAATGCTCAAAGTCGGAATTGCTGGGCTGGGTTTTATGGGCTGGATTCACTGGTTGGCATACCAGAAGACCCCCGGTGTCGAAGTCGCGGCCATCTGCACGCCTGAAGCGAATCGTCGGGCGGGCGATTGGCGGGACATCAAGGGAAATTTTGGGCCGCCCGGGGAGCAGGTTGATCTATCAGGAATTCGAACGTACGAACGACTCGAAGAATTGTTTGCTGATGAGGAGATCGATATGGTCGACATCTGCCTGCCACCGGCGATGCACTGTGAGGCTATCGTGGCCGCTGCCAAGTCCGGGAAGCACGTTTTGAGCGAGAAGCCTCTGGCTCTCAATGTTGAGCAATGTGACCAGGCGGTTGCAGCTTGTGACGCGGCTCAAAAATTATTGTTGGTCGGTCAGGTGCTTCCATTCTTTACAGAGTTCCAGTTCGCTCGCGAGACGATCGTTTCGGGGGAGTATGGCAAATTGCTGGGCGGGAGTTTTAAGCGAGTTATCTCAGATCCCCAATGGCTCAACGGCTTCTACGATCCCAACAAGATCGGTGGTCCGTTGTTTGATCTTCATGTTCACGATGCACATTTTATTCGTTTGTTGTTCGGGATGCCGACTGGCGTTTATAGTTCAGGTCGGATGCGCGAAGGTGTGGTGGACTATTGCAATTCGATATTTCAGTTTGAGGCCCCGGATCTGGTCGTCAGTTCGACTTGCGGGGTCATCAATCAGCAGGGCAGGCCGTTTATGCACGGCTATGAGATTCATTTGGAGCGGGCAACGATCCAGTTTGATTTTCAGGCGTTCGCTGACCAGCCCGAAACAATGCCGGTCAAGTTGCTAACCGAGGATGGTTCGGTCGTGCGTCCCGAATTGGGTGATGGAGATCCGGTTCACGGTTTCTGTCGTGAAATCCAGGAGGTGGTCGCGTGTGTCAGCGAAAATCGAAACTCTGAGATTCTTAACGGTGCGCTCGCCCGCGACGCGATTGATATTTGTCAAATGCAGGCGCAGTCGGTGAAGGAAAAGGCTTTCGTTTCGGCTGGGTAAGGTTTCGAAATGTCAGCAAAGGTAACTTCTGAATTGAGATAAAGAAGTCCCGGAAATTCCAACCGACGATCGTTCAAATCACAGAAAGCCCCACGGGTTTTAATTTGTGATCATTTTTCAAATCTCAGAAAGCCCCATGGTTTTAATTTGATCTTTTTCAAATCACAGAAAACCCCAAGGGGGTTTAATCAACAGCCCAGGGTTCTTGAACCCTGGGAAAAGACAAGAAATCAAACCCAAACCCCAACGGGGTTCGATCAACGCTTCGCCCTAACATGCTCCAATTCTGTTGGGACTGTGTTCGCCATGTATTGATTGTCCAAGGTTCAAGAACCTTGGGCTATTGATCTAACGCCGTTGGCGTAAAAACCGCACCTACCCAAAGTTCAGTATCACAACATTGTCGCCAAAAGCGTCTATCGTTCTGCGTCCATCGTTCACATCCTGATCTACTAAAGCTCAATCTCGCGCAACCACTGCGCATCGGGCGAGCGATTATTGCGCTGCTTACCCGCAAGTCGCTCTTTGGGCTCGCCGGTCGTTTCGGGATACTCGACAAATAATGCCGCGAGCAATCGTTGGCTGGTTGAGATGCCCAGTTTCTCAAACATTGCGGGCGTTCGAAACTGGCCACCGGACGACCAGTAAGTTCCCATTGCTTCGGCGGTCAAAATCAAAGTCAAGTTTTGTACCATCGCGGCAGTAGCAGCCAAATGTTCCTCGTCGACTTGAAGCTGTTTCTCCTTGGTCAGCTTTTCCTTGCTCAACGCTTTTGTGCTTGATCCTTGGTCAGTACCACCGAATTGTGGTATCCAGGTCACCAGCACCAGAGCACCACAAGCCGAGAGCATCATTGGCAATTTGTTGTTTGGTTTTACATCGTCAAACCAATTGTGAAATTCTCGGGCGACGTGTTGGCATTGTTGGTGCCACAGAATGTGGGCTCGCCACGGTTCGGCAATTCCGTCAACAGCTCGGTCATAGTGAAATGGAGCCCAGCCAGCCGACCGAACCGCGGCAAGCACTTTGGCATCATTGACGGCTGCAACCTCTGCGGAAATGTTAACGGGTGACTCGGTGTCCTGGAGCACCTTAAGCGTAATTCGGTCGCGGATTAGCTTGGCCAAAATTTCAGCGTCCACGTGTTTGTCGTCTTGAGATTCCATTTCAATCGCCCTGAGCTGGACGCCTGCAGTAAGTGTGTAAAAGCCGGCTCAACTTACCAAAATTTCTTCCCCTTGGCTCTTGGGCGGCTTGGAGTTTCAGCGCCGATGGGAGTCAAATTAAATTGTCTTCGTTCAATACATTTCACGGCGGGTGAGAACCTGTTAAAATTTGAGTTCGGACAAATTGAAATTGTGCTCCATTTTATGAGGAACGATTGTGAATACATCATTGCCAACTATCTCGTGTTTGAACTGGGGGAACTGGGCCAAAGCCAGCTGGCTGGCAATTGCGTTGATCGTATGTATGACCAACAGCGTCGTTGCTCAGTTGGAGAAGACTACCGAAGTTGAAGGAATCACGGAGTACAACCTCGAAAACGGAGTCAAGCTTTTGTTATTCCCGGACGACTCCAAGCCACAATTTACGATGAACATGACTGTCATGGTTGGTTCGCGTCACGAAGGCTATGGCGAATCGGGAATGGCTCATCTTCTCGAGCACATGCTGTTTCGCGGCTCTGACAAGCACCCCGATATTCCCAAACTGCTCAAAGATCGTGGCGTGCTCAACATGAATGGTACCACGTCGATTGACCGGACCAATTACTTTGAGACGCTTCCAGCAACGGACGACAATTTGAAGTTCGCGATCGAAATGGAAGCCGACCGTTTGATTAACAGTTGGATCAAGGCGGAGCATTTGGCAAAAGAGATGACCATTGTCCGTAGTGAATTCGAGCGATCTGAGAACAGTCCACAAACGATTTTGTTCCAGCGATTGATGACGGCGGGTTATCAGTGGCACAACTACGGAAAAACGACGATTGGAAACCGCTCCGATATCATGCGAGTACCGGCCGATAATCTGCGAGTCTTCTATAAAAAGTACTACCAGCCAGACAATATAACTTTGGTGATCGCGGGAAAGTTTGATCAAGCCCGGGCGCTTGATTTGGTGGAGAAGAATTTTGGCTCGATCCCGCGACCCGAGCGAGAGTTGCCCAAAACTTACACCGAGGAACCAGCTCAGGATGGTGAACGTAACATCGTGTTGCGGCGTGCCGGCGACGTGCAATTGGTCGGAACGGGATATCATATTCCTTCGGCGTCTAATCCGGAGTACGCCGCAAGTCAGGTTTTGGCTTCGGTTCTTTCCAACAAGCCCTCTGGTCCGCTGTACAAAACGATGGTGGAAACCAAACTGGTCACCGATGTCAGCGCCTTTGCAAGAGTTGGCTATGATCCCGGGATGTTGATCACGATGGCCGAAGTCCCCAAGGATCGGGATCTGATTGAGGCTCGTGATGTTCTGATCGAACAAATGGAATCCGTCACAGGTTCAATCAGCGACGCCGACGTCAAACGAGCGGTGCGTTCGATTACCAAACGGCGCGAGCGTTCGTTTGCCAACACCGAACAATTCGCAACGACGCTCAGTGAATGGGAGTCCTATGGCGATTGGCGATTATATTTTCTTCATCGGGATCGGCTTGAGAAAGTCACTGCCGAGGATGTCAAAGCGGTTGCTACGAAGTACTTGATTCAAAGCAATCGAAGTGTTGGGCTGTTTTATCCTACCGAGGATGCCCAGCGAGTGGAGATCGAGGCGCTAAATCTGGTCAAAAAAATGGTGGCTGGTTACAAGGGACGTGAAAAAATCTCCGAGGGAGAAGCCTTTGATCCTTCACCAGCGAATATCGAATCCCGTACCGCATTCGGGAATCTCGATTCCGGTTTGAAATACGCTTTACTGCCCAAACAGACTCGCGGCGATCGGGTGACACTGCGAGCCAAATTGCGTTATGGCACTGAGGATTCGCTCAAAGGAAAATCCATCGCTGCCGATGTCCTGCCGTCGCTGATGACCCGAGGCACCAAGCAGCTTGGATTTCAGGAATACCGTGACAAGCTTGACGAACTTAAGACTGCCGTTTCGATTACCGGCAGCATCGGTACGCTGACGTTATCGGTTCAATCGGAGGCTGACAAGTTGATCCCGGCATTGGATGTGATCAAACAAGCACTGCGCGAACCCGCCTTAAATGCCGAAGAGATGGAAGTTGTCCGTGACAACAAGCTGACCCAAACCGAATCTGGATTGTCAGATCCGACGACGTTGGCGTTTACAGAATTTTCCCGTCGACTTGATCCACAGCCTAGCGACGACGTTCGTTACACGCCGACGGTTTCAGAAAAGTTGGAACGTATCAAGGCGTTGACCCTGGATGACGTAAAGTCGCTTCATTCTGAGTTTCTCAATGGTCAGCACGGCGAGATCGCTGTGGTGGGTGACTTTGAAAAAGACAAAGTGTTAGAGAAACTTAACGAAGTGTTTGGCGGTTGGACTTCCGAGCAGCCGTATCAGCGAATTGAAGAACCGGCCAATCTTGATGTTGCGGGTGAGCGATTTGATATCGACACTCCCGACAAAGCCAACGCGGTCTATATCGCGGGCTTGGTTACGAAAGTTAACGAATCGCATCCGGACTACGAAGCGATGGAGATTGGCAACTACATCATGGGCGGAGGACCGCTTTCATCTCGAATCGCCGATCGTGTTCGCAAGCAGGACGGTCTTTCCTATACTGCCGTCACCCGATTCCGGGCCGATGCTCAGGACGAGCGAGGTCATTACATGATGTTCTGTATTTCCAATCCGACTAACACGGAAAAAGTCGTCGAGACCGTGCGCGAAGAAGTTGACAGGATGCTTTCCAACGGAGTGACGATGGATGAACTCGAAAAAGCCAAAGAGAGCTTTTTGACCAATCGTCAGGGAGCCCGTGCGCGTGATAGCCAGATCGCTTCTGATTTGTTAACCAACATGAAGACCGGCCGGACGATGGATTTCCATGCTCAAAGCGACCAACGGATCTCTCAACTGACCAAAGAGCAGGTCGACGCGGCACTGAAGTCGGTTATCGATCCTGACAGACTGGTGATCATTACGGCCGGAGACTTCAGTAAAGCTGAAAAAGAGAAAGTCGTCGAATGATCAAATCAGTTTGGCTTCTGCAAAGGCGCCTCATCTTGGGCTGTTCTTTCAGATGATTTAAGTTGAACCAACAATCTTAAAAAATGCTCCTGTCCATTTGTTGGGCTGGAGTTTTTTTTACATTTTTTCGTAGTGGAGGAGGTTGCGAGTCCCGCGCCACTACTACTGCGGAAAAGGGACTCGTAACCTCGTCCACTACCTGATACTTCGGAAGCAAATTCATGAAGAAATACTCAAACTATGCCATCCTTGCGACTCTTATGTTGCTATCAGGTTGCCAGCCAGATAATCAATCCAAAAGCGAACTTACCCCTTCGAGCGAACCTACACTTTCGGTCACCGTTGAAGAAGAGGTGAACCCAAACGATCCTGGTGAAACAAAAGTGGACGGCGAGCAGTCAGCACTATCGAGGACCGAACCTTCTGATTCCATCGAGTATGGCGACCGATTCCCTGAAGTCCTGGCTGTCCAAGCGACAGGTGGAAAGAACGGAAAGTGGCGTTTTAATACAACGTTATCGAGCACTTATGACTCACCAAAGCGCTACGCCGACGCTTGGCGAGTTTTGGACGAAGAAGGAAATCAGCTAGGCATTCGAGTTTTGGGGCATGACCACGCTAACGAACAACCCTTCACTCGATCAGGAATGATCGAGGTCCCGATCGGAACAGAAAAGGTTTATGTCGAAGGTCGTGATCAAGTCAATGGCTGGTCGGGACAGCGTTTCGAATTCAAAATGCCTTGAGGTGAGTGTACAGCAACCGTCTAAAGTTTGTTTATTGCAGACAAAAAAGAACGGCTCTTGGGGGTCTCACGTCCCAAGAGCCGTTTCTTTAAATCGCAAACACAACTTCGATCTCACAAGAAGTTAACGTCCGCCTACCATCGGAGTGTACTGAAGAGAAAAGTGTGTATCTAGTTTTTCTTTCACTACTCGTCACCAGAATAATATGTCGGATTTCCGACTGTGCAGGCCTAAAATGGCGATATGGTTAAGATTGCACCTGATTTAAACCGTCAATAAACCATATTACCGTCAAAATGCGCATTGCACCTACTGGCTAGTTGCATAGTTCACAGGCCGATCTCGGAGGTAAAAAAGTGATATAGCTGTCGGTCTAAAACCAAAAATTGCCTGACAGTAGGGCTGCGACATCTTTATTGGGTAGATTGCTGGAATCTGATAGATTTACCGTTATCAGATGAACGAACAGGAATACTCATCTGTTAACAATCTTTACCGGCGTAAATCAAAGGCAATCGTTTGTCTGAAGATTACAGGGCTGAGTCATTGAGCTTAAGGACGACCCACCATGAATTTCAAGTTGTTTAATTCTTTCGTGTTTGTATTCATCGCCATCGTGGCTTGGGTTTCGTTGATTAGTGGCTGTGTCGCTCAGTCAGCATCAACTCGAGTGTCGGGACAACAAGGTTCTGGAGCAAAGCATGGTTCTGGAGCAAAGCAACCCTTGGCAGCAGAGCAAGCAGAGGCCGTTAATCCTTTGATGGATCCTGCGTTGGCAACCAAACAAACTCCGGAGACTCCGGATAAATTCAGGGTCAAATTCATTACAACAAAAGGTAATTTTGTTGTGGAAGTGACTCGCGCGTGGGCTCCCAAAGCCGCGGACCGTTTTTATGTCATGTGCCGAAATGGTTATTTCAAAGACATCGCGATCTTCCGCTCGATCAAGGACTTCATGTTCCAGTTTGGAATACATGGTGATCCAGCGGTCTCGGCCAAGTGGATGGATGCAAATATTGAGGACGACCAATTCGTTGGAATCTCCAACACACGCGGCACGCTTTCATTCGCCCAGACGCAACGCCCGAATTCTCGCTCGGTGCAAATGTTCGTCAACTTAGGCAACAACGACTTTTTGGACAAAGCTCGCGGTGGCAGTGCAGCCTTTGTGCCCTTTGCCAGAATCGTCCAGGGGATCAATGTAATCGGAAAGGTTCACGTTACGGGTGAAAATGAGCCAGATGTTCAGGGGAATTTTAAGCAGGGCGGAAATAAGTACATCAAGACCAAGTATCCCCACGCAGACTACATTCGCTCGGTTGAGGTTAGCATTGTCAACTAACTACTCAAACTACTTAGGATAGTAGGTCGGGCACTCTTGCCCGACTTGAGTTTTGCCAAAGATTGGGACGCTCAGTCGCTTGCTACTTCGCCCTCGCTGACGCATCGGGTCACCATTTACACTTGCAAGCGTTTGAAAAATCGTAGCTCGGAGCCAAGTGCGACGATAGTCCAGAGATCAAAAATTCGACTGGCAAAGTAGAAAAAGCCCGCGCACTGGATTTATTCAACCATTGAACCAGAATCACCCGCTGGCAGATTGGTTGAGTGGGGATTGTAATCATCGATATTCGAGATTTCGAGATCCTCGGTAAAACCTTCGTTGGGCACAATCAGGATTTCAGCATGAAGGTCATTTTGCTGAGCGAGGACATTGTGATGGCGAGTAAGTTCAAGGACCGCCAAAAAGATCCCTACCATCGCTGACTTATGCATGCCCGGTTCGAAAAGCTCCGAAAAAGAAACGCTCTTCTGCAGCACCAACTGCGAGTGGATCCGCTGCATGTAAATATGAATCGGAGTTTCGTCGTAGGTAATATTGGCTTGCGGGATGGGACGATTGTCTCTGAGCACTCGTCCAAAGGCGCTGACCAGATCCCACAATTCGACTTCTTTGATCGGTTGATCTGCCATATCAACACGTTGGCTTGGCAAGTCGTCCGCCATTCTGGAAAAACGGCTTTGCCAATCTTCCCGGTGTTCCTGAAGCATGCTACTGGCGTCCTTGTACTGCTTGTACATCAGCAGGCGGTGAACCAAGTCAGTTCGCGGATCGGTTTGCCCAACCCCTTCTTCTGTCTGTTCGAAGTCGTTCCGAGGTAGAACGGCGCGGGCCTTGAGTTCGACCAGAATACTGGCGACCTCAACAAAATCGCCGACCGCGTTGATTGATATCTCTTTGAGGATATCCAAATATTCAAGATATCGATGGGTAACCTTTGCCAGCGCAATGCTGGTTACTTCGACTTCATGTCGGCGTACCAAGTACAGCAGCAGATCGATTGGCCCGCGAAAATAATCACTATCTACTTGGAAGCTCAACCGATTTTGCCCTCTGAAACCTGATCTCGAAAAACCACTTAAAGTTAAACCAGATTCTAGTCCATGTGGGACTTATCTGAAGCGCAATGGTGGCGGATTTTTCGGTGAAGACTGACAAAAGAGGCTGCGCAAACCAATCGTCTTTAGGACTTTACTTAAGGCCTTATCTCAACGGATCACAGGATTTCAACTGGTTGAGAATTGATTTCATTCTTTGAGTGAATTGTTTTGAGGGCTGAAACGGGAGTGGGGCGAATCCCATAAATTTTATTTGACCGGATTATATTGGTTTATTTTCTTACGCTACCCCATCGGAATAAGCTTCGGAAAATACCCAGTTTTAACTAGTAAGAAAGTGACAGCACTGCCGATGCTAGAGTTATGACTCAACAACTTGTTCGACTTTATATTTTAAAAGCAAATCGGCTGTAACACTTGCCGCTGCAGCAATCCAAAAGGAGAAGTCCCGAGGATGCACTTAGATCACATCCAGATCAAGAATTTACAACAACTAAGACAATTTGTATCCCATACACTCTGCCAACAAAACGATATCGAGGAAGGAATTTTTCAAATCACCGAGAGGGTCCTCACTAGAGGAAAGCGAGCATGCGGCATCTTCTTTTGCATGCATGGACCGCGAAGCGTCAAACTAACAGCCGTTTGGGAAACCGATAAGAATTCGATTCTTTTTTACGGCTCGACAGGAGAGCGTTTCAAAAAAACGGTGCTTTCGACGGCACCTGAAATCTTGTCGATTTAGTTTTGCATAACTCAAGAGATGTGATGTTTTTATCACACTCCATGATAATCATAGTTAATTATTAACCCTTAGAATTAAGGATCTCGATATGCTCGTTCTTTCCAGAAAGGAAAGTGAAAAGATCATGTTGGGTGACTCGATTGTTGTGACAATCGTTCGAGTTTCCGGAGATAG